>NZ_JACHCW010000002.1:0-413842 GCF_014200825.1 Pedobacter sp. AK017 | reverse complement strand
GGCCGTTCCGCTGGCCAGGTAAACCGAACTTCCAGCCTCACCGGCCAGGTAATACGAATTGTATTTTATATCGATGGCCTTATGGCCTTTAACCAGCCCAAGCAGGTTCCTTTTAAAGTTATAAGTAGCTGCGCGCTGTTTAAGCGCATAGCGGATGGTCAAATAGAGGATAGGTAAAGATGAAAGTACAGCAACAATGATCAGCAAGTAGATAAATTTTTTCATAGGCTAATGGATTACAAGATTTGGGATAAACAGCCCGCCAAACCATTAGGTTCAGCGGGCATGTACAGCTATCAAAAACTAGTTTTGTCTGTACAAGGGAATGGTACAAAGCCCAGTCTCTGTATCCTGCAGGTAGGCATCACCACCTGCCAGCAGCTGGCAGGCATTGCCTGTGTAGTTTACATCACAAGTGCCAATTACATTGCCCGGGGTAGTACATTCACCCTGGTCATTGTAAGGCGATCCCAGTAAAACACTTGTTGTTGGTTTTGCCGTGGCAAACACAGTGCTCACAGCAACACAGGCTACTGCAACGAGCATTAAAAATGGTTTTTTCATTTTGTTTAAATGATAAGATTAATGCCTACTCTTTTTAAATCAGGCTTTTCAGCTTCCACCTGTTCAACGCGCATTGAATATTTTTAAACCGCTTCATCCTCAACACAGCCCAGTCCTATCCAGCTTAACACCACAAAGCCCATGTTAAACAGCAGGTGCACATCCCAGCTCATCCCTTCAAAAATGCCCCCGCAATGGCATACCGGTCTGTCAACGAACCTCGCAATCACAATAATGTACAGGCTAAACATGAACATCAACCCATAACTGGCCCATAAGGCGGGCAACAAAGTCTTTCTAAAAGCCAAACCTATCGCAATCAAAATCTCAACCGCAGGCACACACCAGGCAACCATTAAGGTAAAATCCGAAAGTATAGGCGATTGTGCCAGCTGTACCTTAAACTTTTGAAAGTCATGCAGCTTGCTAAATGCTGCATATAAAAACAGCAGGATAAACAGATACCTGATCGCATTCAGCAGCAGCATACACCAAAATCTTTTATTCAATTTTATCATGTTCACATTATTTTAAAACCATTTTTAAAGTCTTCAAACCCACCAGCCCAGTCAAACACCATTGCCATTCCTGCATCAGCAGTTTTAAGCCATAGCTTCAGGAACACCAGCTCATCTGCAAAACCATAAGCTATTTCAAAGCCTTTTCCATCCAGGTTGCACAGCGTAAAAAGGCTAGCAGGTCTGGCACCGGCATCAACAGCACGCATAAACTGCTGCAGGTCTCCGGCCAAGGGCAGCACCCCTGTCAAACCTGTTATTTTATAGTACTGTCCTGTAGTTTTTAGCACCAGGTTACCTACGTTTATGCCATCCAGGTAAATTGTTATTTGTAAAGTTTTGTTCATAAAAGCGTTAATATTTAATAATGTAAAGGTAAGGCGGGTAAACCATAGGCATGGGTTCAGCATGAACCCAAAACCCTAGTATTTTAACAAGCCTTTATTTTTTAAATTACGCCGGTTTCTTTTCAAAATACTTTTAGTTGTATCCAAAAAACAGGCAATACAGGTATCCCTTATCGGGCTTTTCTTTGGTGGCAGCAAGCCTTTATACCTTTTGTAAAATTCAAGGATCCGCGTTTCTATATCTTCTATCCCTAATAATGAAGCACGCGACTGCTCCTTGGCGGCATTGTGTTTAGATGAGGTTTTAAAGGCAAATGCTTTCATGCCATCCCAATTCTTGTAAACAGCATCCATGCAGGTACTGCTGATGCTCCACAGCAGGGTATCCTTACAAAGCCAGATGCAATAAGGCGATGTTTGCTGCCGCATAAAGCAGTCCATTGCCACAATGCTGTTTGCACGATAAATACGAAATAGGTACCTGTCCTGTTCATGGTTGTAGCCATATACCAGCACAAAGCCACGCACTACATAATAAGCTTTTTTGGGTATTTTGTTTTCTTCTTCAATCCGGCAGGCTTTGTTACAAAGTGCCTCTACTATCATGTTTTTCCACAGATAGTCTTCCAGCTCCGCAGGCAGCGGTACATCCGGGTCTATGCTTTTCAGCAAGGCCATAAACCTTGCGAAAACAATTTTGTTGTTTAACATTTAAAGATTACGTTAATCGTTTGTTTGCCCCATAGCTTTCCTTTTTAACCACTATGATCAGCACAGTGCATAAAGCACCCTATAATTCTCTCTTTTTTATTGTTAGCTATTCTTAAGCATACTGTCCCACTAATCCGTAAGCCAGTTCAACACATGCCGTACCTTCTCTGTCAAAAAACTGCCCGGAATAAAAAGTATACCGGTCATTTTAGACCATCTGAGTTTGCTCCTTGCCAGCGCTGCTTCCTTCCAGCAAAACTCAATCTGATGGGCCATCATATCCCTGAATTTCTGGTAATCCCGCGTAAGGCTAAGGTCACGGCCGGCAAACGGGCATCTGTTGTGCCGGGTATGCCATACCGCGTAATAGAACCCGCCATGCATCGAATAGATCAACGACCTGAAATCAATCCCTGTGCCCTCAAAATAAGGATCGCTCAGGGCCAACAAGGGTTCCATATCCTTTTCCAGCTGTACCGACAGGCTGTACATCAACTGGTTCCATACCCTTACCTGCTCAAAAACAATTCCCTGCATCTCCAGGTCGGCAATAAACTGGTCTAAGCTGCATTGCATCATTTCAATAAACATCAGTTTTAGCTCCTCGGCACTGGCCGTTCCGGGCAGCATAAACTTTTCAAAAATAGCCCTCCGGTAATCCCTTAGTCCAATATAACTGGCCTTCAGCCCATTCAAACTGCCAAAGCGCTTGTTTATCATCCCCGGGTCCATACCTATCATTCTGGCTACCCGTGTAGCCGTAACGGCTACAAAGCCATCTTCACGCACAATTGTGCCCGTAGCTTCCAGGGCCTCCCTTTTCTTTCGTTCGGGGTCCCTAATCTTGTTCTTTTTCTTTCTTGTTACCATACCTTATTGCCTTTCATAGTTAATTTTCGGCTTTAGCCCCAAAGGGCTTGTTCCGTGTTAAATAAATGTTAAATAATTTGGTAGCGAAGGTAAAAGGTATTTTAAGTTTTAGCTTTGCGTTAAGGGGCATTATTTTTATTTATTTTTCTGATAATCAGATAGTTATAATAAAATAAAGACATAGCAATCCCCCTCAGCTCCGGGCTGTTTTTTTATTCCGCTTGTAAGCGGGTTTTAGGGGAAATAAAATTGCATCCGGATTCAGGTGCAGGAGGTGAGTGTAGCGTTATTTCATAAGCTTATTTTTTCAGTTTTTCGTATGTTTGTTAGTTCAGTTTTTTAAATTCTTGTCATTCATGTTGCGTTTTTTAGCAAAATTTTATAGCGCAGTAATGCAAAAAGCGGAGGCATTGCCTCCGCTTTCCCCCCTAAAATAATTGTTAGCTTAATTTCTCTTCATTCAATTCAGGTATCAGGTCTACAACACCATCATCAAACATTTTCCAAAGCAAAGCATTAGCCTCTTGTCTGGTCATCCCTAAATTGGCCATTAAGGTTTCTGTATTCAATGCCGGCTCCTGGTCAAAAGGTATCATTTTGGTTTTCTCAAGCATATTTGTTTTCTTTTTTAATAACATTAAAATCACTCATTTTACCATTTTTTCAACACAAGCCAGCAATTTCTTTTGCAACACCATAATCTCGGTATGGCTAGCCCTTAATTGCTCCTTCAACACCTCATTCTCCTGGTGCAACACCGCATCTTCCTCGCCATCCATCAGCCAGCAAACCTTTACTTCCAGTATAACCGCAAGCTGCTTTAACCTGCTTATTGTAACTTCAGTCTGCGCGCATTCTATTTTACTATAGGCCGGTACAGAAATATTCAGCCGTTCTGCCACATCCCTCTGCAGCCAGTGTCGGTTTTTGCGTAAAACCCTTAGTTTTTTGCCAATGCTGGTGTCGTACATGATTATCTGCAATTTATGATCAAGGCACATACAGTTTTTCGGGCAGTAACATTGGCCGCATCAGTACCGCCACCGCAAAGCGGTGCATATTCTCGTCAATGTACCTCTCAAACTGATGCTTCATACTCATTACATGGATTATTTCCTGGTAAAAATTCATATCTGCGCTATACACCATCGTCACACTTTTCACAATCCTGAAGCACAGTTCAGCATCCAGTTCATTAATATCTGCAGCCACATAGCCATTTCCTCCCAAATACCTTAACCATAAGTCAGACTGCGTAATCCTGTTCAGGTCTTCTGTGCGCTTAATGCCATGTACTTTTATCAATTGTTCTATATTGTCGTAATCTGCAAGCAAGTCTATGCTGATGCCCCTCTTTTCATCAAAGCTTAATGGACAGGTAGCTATTACCTGGCCCGTTTCATGCAGTTCAAGATAAACTTTCTCTTTTGTTTTTATATGCATACCGGCAACAGCAAAGAAAGCATCAAGTACTTTCGCGGGTAATATGTCCGTATTTTCTTTTAATACTTTCATCATCATTTTTTTTATTTTTTACCTTCAAAAGCTTTAATCTGTTGTTCCATCACTAGAAGATGCTTTGCCTGAGTTTCTCTAACCTGGTTCAGCACCATTATTTCATTTTTCTTAAGTTCCAATTCGGCTTTTAGCAAGTGTAGCTCAAGTTTTGCTTCTTCATATAGTTTTTGGTAATAGGTCTCCTGTTCCATTTTTTCAATGTTCTAATGCGATCAATTGCTGCCGCTTACGAAGGGATAAGCTTAACCACACCATCCCTGTAAAACTGCTCCATCAGCCGGTTGGCCTCATCCCCGGTTAATCCCATCTTTATTAAATCCTCAGTAGTAAAAGTTCCATCACCCCGGCCATATATAAAATCTTTGGGAGTTTTAGATATTGTTGATTTTGGTTTTCGTTTCATAATTCAATGCATACTGATGTTAGTTGTATAATCATGACCTATCGGTCGCTATTAGGTGGTTCTATTTTACATTCTGCCTGTAAAAAATTATTTCAGAATGTCAAAAGCTACCTCGTGACTATGGGAAAACTATTCAAAAAGTTGTTCATACCTAAAGTTCATTTTTAAATTTTTTCAAAAATTCAAGGTACATTGTACCTCCAGAAGTTTCCCTAACTTCTCGATCCAATGAATTGAAAAGGAGGAACAGTTCATTATAACGTTCAGACGCCGAGCTAATCTGCGGGTTGCCTTTGGCCATCATTTTCAATGCTTCTAAGCTAACATCAGAGGATGGATGATTTTTAATAAACTCAGTTGGAATATTAAAACTCTTTTTCCTTGCTTCTGAAATATTGGTAAGGATTGTTAATGTATCACTACTTTGGCTTTGACGAGCTGTCAGGAGATCCTTTTTATATTTAGCTACAAGATCGTTGGCAGGCTTCAATTTTTCCCAAAGCAACTGATATTGCATAGACAAGCTATTGCTTCCAATATCAATTCTCGTGTGTTCGTCTAAAGTAATTTTTAGAATTCCACTATGAAGGTAAAGGGGGTGCTTTTCAGGGTTCAGGCCCGTGTCGGTCCTAATCATGATGGTCGCGATAACTGGCTGCTGAATTGTTCTTTTTATATCAAATTGCCCGTTAGCAACATCAACTGAGTCTATAATTTTACCGGTTATAAGGTAAACCTTGACGATAGCATCATTTTTGACATTTCCATGAATTCAACTGAACTTTGAGCTTTTAGATTTAGAGGAACGCCGAAAAGCGGCATTATCAACAATAAATTTACGATTCTGCTAAACGATTTCGTGATAGATTTTATAATATTTAATTCCATTCTCTAATTTTTTATAAAAGGTTATTGTTTTTAATTTGGCTATATCATTTGGCAAGGGCTTCATCAAGAATTTTCGATAGCCCAATCACACCATTTTTTAGGTCACTTGGTGAATTATTGAACACCCTTCCATCTCTGCCGATCAGCATTGGTCTTGGATACGCATTAACTCTATAATAACTTATTATGTCATGATTAATCCCTACGCCACCTGTGTTTAGATTAATTGCCTCACTTGTAGTATATAACCCTTCATCAATTGATTTGATCCATTGTTCTTTCTTTTTATCTATATTAACAGTTATAAAAACAATATCTTTCCGATCCTTATATTTGTGCTCAATTTCTTTGAGAACATTTTGATAATATATAACACAATTTCCGCAACCTGTATACCAAAAGTCAATGAAAACAACCTTATTCTTGAAATCTGAAAGTTGAACTATTTTGTCATCCTCGTTAACTAGTTTGAAGTTATATGCTAAACTACCCTTCTCATTCCCAATGCCTAATGATTTTAGTTCTTTCAGACAATCAGGATCTTTCATTACACTTTTAGCACTTGCCATCAATTTCTGATCGCCAAGCAGCCTATTTGATCGACTTAAAAAAAATGTTAGAATTTTGTCTCTTAATTTTCCGTTGTATTTGACCTTGATTTGTTCGAGTGCTTCTTTTGTAGAACCAATTGATAAATCCTTTATATTAAATCTTTCTGACATGCTTGAAAAATGATAGTAATACATTGCAATTGATTTTGCATAGTAAGCTGATCTTGTTAAATATTCACCAGGAATATTAGTTTGATTTGCCTTTAGTTTGTCATTATAACTTGAGAAAGACGCCCTCAACCTTAAAGGAGGGTCAGTCCCTCTTAATGCGGATAAATTAGCCCAATTATTTAGACGTTCAAATTCCAAGATTCCTAAATAATCTGCTAACAACTGATAATATACATCGTCTTTAAGGTTAGAGTGATGCTCAGATAAAATTTGCTGGCTTATTGCTCTCGACTGATCATAGAATTCGTTATTAATGAACACTCCTTTTGCATCAACTTCTCCGATAAAATTACTCTTTTGAAGTATAGTTGTGTCAATTCTAAATTTTAGATTATACTTCAAACTGCCATTGCCCGTAAATGAAAGGTTATATATTGGTCTATTATCATACAATAGCGATCGATAAGAACTTAAATATCCCATATTGATTTCTCTGCGATAGCCCTTGTTTCTTTTATTGGCAGTAATCATAACGTCATCTCCTTGTTTAATTAGATATGTATCGATCATAAGTCTTGGTAAACCCTTACTATTTTCATTGCCTTTTTTATAAATAGATAAGTATCCGTGGGAAGCAATATTGGACAACTTAAAACTATAAACACCAGCAGTATTCAAAATTGATTGAATTTTCATTTTCGGCGTTGGTCGAGACGCAACTATGTTATCATAATAAAACAAAATCATTGTATCCTTAACACTTGCACTATCAATTTTCATTCTTATTGAGGCAAAGGAGTTTGATGTCTTTGTTTGTGAAAATGCACGTTGAGAAGAGAAAGCAAATAGAACTACAAGAAAAATATATATTTTCATATTGGTTTTAATTATTAAATCATACATTATTATCGGTCGTTCTGCTCAATCACACTCAATTGTATCTCATCTAGCGGGATTGGGTATGTGTATCTCTTGTCATTTGGCAGTAATTCGTAAAGCTGAGTTGCCGAACTCCTCCTTTGTACAATAGAGGTTTTTGGGTCTTGATTAAGTCTTCTTAAATCTGTCCATCTGGTTCCTCTAAAAACCAACTCCTTTTTTCTTTCATCTAAGACATACTTTAGCGCCAGATCCTTATCTGTCGTAACAAATGGGACATAAGTACCCGTCTTGTACCTTTTTATCAACAAGTCATCCATATCTTTCAAAGCTGAGATCAAGTCTCCCGATCTAACACTGCATTCCGCTCTATTTAATAATATTTCGTCTATGAAAGGGCCATTGATAAATGACACATTACCTGAATATTGACCTTTAAAATAATATGTGCCTAATGTCGCATTTTTAGCAAAAAACACCGATTTCCTCAAGTCGTTATCAGAATATGAATTATATAAATCCGTATTAATGCTAATTGTAGTTCCTGAAATCGTTCCATAAGTTGATTGATAGGCAGGATATAAAATTTCAACAAAATCCTGCTTCGGCGAAACTGCTGCAAAAGGACGAGTTGCTGTAGCAACCAATTTGTTGTAGTCATAAATAGTATTAGCAACCTTCAAAGTTGCATCAGAATATTCTTTTGACCTAGGATAATTCTGCATCGTAAGATAGACACGCGACAACATGGCATTGACCGTTGTTTTGGAAGGTCGGTTAATAGGGGAATTATAATCTGGCAATAAAACCAATGCCTCATTAAGGTCGTCAAGTATCTGAGTATAAACTACTCCAACTGTCGACCTTTTTGATTTTTCTTCCAAATTTGCCGTTAACCTCAGGGGGACTCCCAGGTCTAGATTTGCGGTATTGGGTATATAAGGCTTACCAAAAATTTCTTCAAGATAGTAATGTGTATATGCTCTTACAAATAATGCGTGGCCCATAATTTTTTTCTTTTGTTCCTCTTCTGCACTTGATGCAGGCTTGAAGTTCTTTAGACCATCTAAAACAACGTTGGAAATATAGATTACTGAATATGTTTTCCAATCAGCATTAGTATTACCCTCAAATATGTCCTCTGCCCAAATACTACTGTTGCGGTATAAATAGTTCACAGAACTACTTATCGATGGGACAAAATAATATTCGTCGGCACCAAGCGTCCCCAAGGCTGCTGCAGTGGATGCGGTAGTAATAGAACCATAATCCATTAGTTTTTGATAGTCCTCTAAAGTCGATGGTGTATTAAGCGAAATATCAGATTTCTTATCTAGAAATTTCTCACACGAAATAAGTGTCACTGAAAAGACAGCTAAAAATAATAATATAAAATTTTTCATACTGAGTTGATTAAAATTTTAAAATTGCACCTTAATACTTGCACTATAAGTTCGAATCGGTCCGAAAGGGTTTCTTAAGGTTGGTATATATTCTGGATCGATATCGTATTTTGTTGCTTTCCAAAGAATGCCGATATTAGATGCAATAATTGATATGTTGACATCCTTAATTCCTTTGATCTTCTTTTGATGGTTTATCAAAGAATATCCAATTTTGATATCTTGCAATCTTATATGATCCGCTTTTTCCGTTAGAATGCTGGAATTGTTGTAAAATAGATCCCTATTTGCATTCAATGGGTATACGAACGAGGGTACATTTGTAAGCATCTCGTCGCCTGGAGATTTCCATCTATTTTCATAGTCACCATTTCCAAAATCAATACCACTTACTAAGTTGTTATAATTTAAGCTAGGCCGTCTAAAAACATGCCCAAACTTATAGATGATATTAAATGAAAAGTCGAAATCACCCCCCTTAAAACTATTTAATATGCTTCCGAAATAAGGTGCTATTAGCCTGCCTTGATATTTTAGATCATCAAAATTAGTAGAGTTTAACATGCTCACATAGTCGCTGCTCTTTACCCCTTTGATGTAACCAAGTGGGTTGCCGTTTGCAGGATCGAGTCCAGCAAAGTCATAAGAATATAAAGAATTCACCGGATTCCCTTCAATTGGATTGGTACTACCTGATATAGTTATATAGTTTCTTATTGAAGTCTGTTTAGATTTATAAGACGTGATTTTATCATTGTTGTAGCTAAAGAGCAAGGATGTATGCCATTTTAGACTTTTATTGAAATTAATTGAATTCAACTGCACATCTACACCATTTCCTTTCATATTAGCCGTGTTACCTTTATAACTTACCTGACCCACTGATGGCGCCAAGGATTCGAGCCCTATTAAATCTGTACCTCTTTTATCATAAAACTCTATGCTTCCAGAAACAGTACGGTTTAAAACGGAAAAATCAAGACCAACATTAAACATTCCAGTTTTTTCCCATCTCAAAAATTCATTTGGAACATTATTGATCATCGATGTGGGATTGCCCCATGTGTTGTTTACTGATAACCTTGTAGTAAGAAGGGCTGCAACAGACTTGTCCACGTTGCCTTGATAACCATAGGTTGCCCTTAGCTTCAGGTATTCAATCCTTGATAATTTGTAAAAACTTTCTCTACTTATTTCCCAACTAGAACCAATAGACCATAGCGGCGAATATTTGTTGTTAGTCGAAACACCAAATTGGTTGGACCCATCCTTTCGTGCGCTTGCAGAAAGAGTATATTTCCCAGCGTAACTATATGATGCATTTGCAAAAAGAGAAACAAATCGATCATTTGATTCTGTAAAGCTTTGGTTATTAGGTATAACTGAATTTGCTTTAGTGATATAGTTTTTGTAGCCATTCACAAAATCAACAGGTATAGATGAACCGTAATCCTTGTCGTAACCATATACGTTATTACGTAATCCTTTTGCGTTCAAGTCTCTTAATTCGGCACCTATTATACCACTCAACTGATGTTTTTTTGACCAAATATTGTCATAACCCATTTGGGTTCTAATGTTATGGGAATCATAGCCAGAATTCGAATAATCCAGCATTCCACCTAATGGAATCGCTCTGGTTACAACTCCCGTAGTATAATTTATGCTGCTGTATTGGTTTATATAGTCCCTGGCAAAGTAAGTCTGCTGGGAATAATAATTTCTTGATTCAGTAGCTAAGCGATCATACAAATATTTGACCGAGAAATTGACTGACTTGGTCACATTAAAATCTATATCCATCCCTAAGCGACTATTCAAGGCATCACGAGTATTATCGGCATAATTCAATTCGTCTAAGGGTTTGTATGTCCAATCAAGCAATTTGCCATTTCCTGCAGTATCGATGTAGCCTCTTCTAAGTCTGTCTATTCTCATTGCATTTCCGTTTGCGTCCGTAAACTGTAAATATGGATAGTCCGTAAACTGAGACTGTATAGCATTGTTTACAGATTTAGAATTCACAAACCCAATACGTGTGGTAATGTTTAGCTTGTCCTTTATCAGCGAATAAGTATGATTTGCATTAATGCTCATTCTTTTATAGTTATTACCCTTATTACTCCCCATGTTATCATCGAAACCTAAAGAGAAGAAATATTTCTGGTTACCTGAACCTCCATTGATGTTAGCTGAATATTGCTGTATCAAAGGGCGGTTATAAAATAAATCAGTTATCTCGTCGCGGGAATCAATACTGCGATACCCATTGATTCTATTATTAGCTTCAGTACTGGTTATCTGGCCAGCAGAACGACTTACGAGGGTTTCTACAACTGGTGAAAGAGCGGGTCTGTTTAAATCCCCAATTGCAGTTGCATAATAGCCTCTTTCGTATAAATCAAGTTCCAGATCAATATAATCTGACGATGATATTCTAGGTAAATAGTAAAGATCGGGTATGTCTTTTAAAGTAATATTGCTGAATATATTCACTTGAGGAGGTTGGGAATTTCTGCCTTTTTTACTTGTTAAAACTATGACCCCATTGCCAGACCTTGCACCCCAAATTGATGCGGCAGCTGCGTCTTTTAAGATTGTTATATTCGCGATATCGCTCGGATTGATTGATTTTATATCACCTTCGTAAGGAAAATTATCTAGTATAATCAATGGCAAGCTGTTCGCCTGTATTGTACTTAAACCTCTAACTTGAATATTAATAGGATTCGCCTCAGAATAATCCCGAAGACTCGGCAGCAATTGAAATCCTGATGCTATGCCATTAATTCTGTCGATTATATCCGTCGATACGACTCTATTGATTTGATCGTTATTAAGTTGAACAAAAGAACCTGTAGCACGTTCTTTTGGGATATTTTGATAACCAGTACTATAAGTAACATTTACTTCGGAAAGATCACTAGTTAATAGGCGCAAAGATATGACCCCAAGTTCTTTTGCTACTTTAAGTTCTATCGTCCTGTATCCTATAAAGGAAATCTCCAACACCACCTTCTCATCCACCCCAATCAAAGTAAAACTCCCATTCTCATTCGTCCTGGTCATCTTATCTGTACCCTTCACCTTCACACTCGCCCCAACTAGCGGCGCACCCTGCTCATCCACAATCCTGCCCCGAACATCAATACCAGCCCAGCGATCAGCCAGGCGTTCCAGAAAGGTGGGGTCTTTTTGCCTAACAACAACAGATTTATCATTTATGGTGTAAGAAAAGTTCTGCCCTTCAAAACAAGTATTTAAAGTTGCTTCAAGGCTTGCATTTTTAACATGGATATCAATTGGTTTTGCTTGTCTGATGGCTTGCACATCAAACAGGAAATCGTATCCGGTTTGTACCCTTATTTTCTGTAAAATAATTTCAAGGGAGGCATTTTTTTCAGACAAGGTAATTTTCTGTGCAATTGAGCTTGCGCTCACCTGCATTAGGGATGCTATCAGTATAACGGTGGTTAGGCGCATAATCAGCAATATTTTATAGAGGTAGCCATAGGGCACACTCCATTTTTGTGTATAAAATGTATACATTTACTTTCAGTTTGGTTAAGCTTTGTCTTAAGTTTTCGAAGACGGAGACATTGCTGGTCAGTTGATATAATTTATTATTTCAGGCCAAACTTAACCAGGTTCCGGTAACAGGGATCTGGTTTTTTTGTGCCATCAAAGCCCCTCAGGGATTCTTTCTGTGGTCGTAATCGAATCTCATCATTCTCTCATCGCTTTTTAATTGGTTTATAATCTGTTAATTGTATTTCCTTTTTTACCGCGAAACATAAATTGTCTTGCCCTCAATTTTAAATTTAACCCGGTTGGTTAGCTCCATCATTTTTAATACTGCCGATACATTCCTTGAACGGGACACAACACCCCCCAATTCAATATCCTTAGGCGCATCTTTTGCATATACAACCTCTACATCGTACCACCTGGCCACCTTACGCATAATGTTTTCAATGCGTTCATCCTTGAATATAAACTCCCCGTTTTTCCAGTCTACAGTAGCATTTGCATCTACTTGTACGCAATTAATAGTGTTGTTGGTTAAAATAGCTTGCTGGTTTGGTTTTAAAATAGCAACCGCATTAGGGTATCCCGTCGCTGCGCGCTGTCGAGATGACGATACCTTCACGCTTCCTTCAAGTAAAGTGGCTTTTATACTTGGCTCATCCTCATAAGCACTAATGTTAAAGTGTGTGCCCAGCACTGTTGTTGTCAAATTTTTGGCAATTACTACAAAGGGTTGATTTTTATTCTTAAATACTTCAAAGTAGGCTTCGCCGCTCAGTTCAACTTTTCTTACTCCGCCACGCTCAATTAGCGGTGCATAATAGGTTAAACTCGATGCGGCGTTTAGCCAAACCTTGGTGCCATCAGGCAAACGCACCTGATAAGTTCCACCCCTAGGGGTGATTACCGTCATCTCGAACGAATGTGAGAGATCTCTCGTCGCTTCGCTCTGTCGAGATGACGACAAAACTTCCGTACCATCATTGTACTTCAAACTGTTCCCTGCAACAATTACCCCGGTTTTAACATCGCTTAGGATTATGGTTTTACCATTGGCAAGGGTAAGGGTTGCGGTGTTTTTACCCGGGGCAATGTCATTTGTATAGTTTGCAGAACCTGACCCTGGTTCAGGAGTAACTGGCGCTTTAAAAAAGAACACCCCGAAAACAATGGCTGCTACCGCAGCGGCAGCTATGGCAATGCGAGGCCACAGTTTATAACCCTGTGAAGGCAGTATTGAGCCTGTTATATTTCTTTCAAACTTCAGCCTGGCTGCTATAAGGTCTTCCGCACTTAACTCCGACATCTCCTCTTCTCCTAAATGGTGAAACCACTTTTGCAGCAGCTGCACTTCTTCAGGTGTGCACAATCCGGTTCTGTATTTTGTAAGTAATTCCTCAGCTTCTTTCATAAATAGTAAAAGCACTTTTCGCTTTCATATTACTAAGACGGCAAAGGGTATAGGGTATGGGTACAAGGAGATGAAAAATAATTACATTACTATTTATAAAAAAGTAACATCGCTATCCAAACCACCAATCCTAAACGCAACCGCAGGACTTTCAATGCTCTTTTCATTTGTGTAGCCACCGTATGTTCAGAAATATTCAAAACCTTCGCTATCTGTTTATGCGTAAGCTTATCCTTCCGGCTCAATTCAAATATCTCGCGCATTTTTGGTGGTAAAGCCTGGATTTCCCGCGCTATCAAAGATGACAGATCTTTCTCGCGCACCAGAAAATCAGACGATTCTGTTGAAATAGCTATAAAGCCCTGCAACGAAGCCAGATACCTGGCTTCTACTTTTTTATGCGCAAACAAATCCAGTGCTTTATTCCGCACCGCAGTAAACAGGTAAGATTTCAATGAAATATCAACAGAAAAATCTATACGTTTATTCCATAGCGCAATCAGCACTTCTTGTATAATATCCTGAGATTCTTGTTTATCGTGCAGTTTCTTGTGTGCATACACATACAACAAACTATGATACCGCTCATAAATTGCAGTAAACGCAGTTTTGTCTCCGCCTTTTAGTAAAGCCGTCAGTTCCTGATCAGTATATCCGCTATAAGCAGCCATGATGATATTTATTTCCCTTGTATATAAAATTACAGAAATTTTTCAGCAAGTGTATACATAAATTCCTATAAGTTGGTAACAATTAGTACTAACCACATTATTTACAACAAAAAAGGCGATCATCGCCCCTGGCCTGTTTCTTTTTTTTGACTATTGCACATTATTGAGTTAATTAGTAGCTGAAAATATTATTCAGGATTAAATGAATACCGATCTACAAAAACTTCATGATGTTTGGATGTCTAGCAGGGCTTTTCAAAACACAGATGCTCCAAAAATCAGTTTCGATGACTTAACCAATTCCATTGTCAGCACCGGACCATTCTATTATTATATCATTGATTTTTATGACATGGTACTTTCTCATGTCAGTCATTCAATTGCCGATATACATGGCCTGAATCCGCAAACGGTGACTTTTGATGATATATTAAACACGATCCATCCGGATGATATAGAATTTGTTGCCAATGCAGAGTCTTTTCTTCACCGGTTTTTTCAGGAAAAGATCCCTCCTGAGAGATTGCTTAGTTATAAAATGAGCTATAGTTTTAGAAGCAGGATGAAAAACGGAGAATATGTGCTGCTTAATCACCAGGCTTTGCTGCTCACACTGGACGAGAACGGGCGCTCAGGAAAGTCATTGAACATCCACACCCGGATAGACCACCTCAGTAAGTTCAATACCCGCCAAATCTCATTGATTGGTTTAAACGGGGAACCTTCGTTTATGGATATGTCTTTGGACAAATCCATTCATGACCTGCCAGTTTTTTCCAGACGGGAGATGGAAATTATCAGGTTGATTGCTCAGGGGCTGAACAACAATGAAATTGCTGAAAATCTGTTCATCGCGGTACTAACGGTCAAAAAACACCGGAAAAACATTTTGATGAAATCCAATTGTAAAAATACAGCCGAGCTGATCAGTAAGAGTGTGATACAGGGCCTGATTTATTAATGACAAATAGGGCATCTTGTACCTTTGTTCGGGGATGATTCGGCCTTTGCTCACAAAAAGCACCTTTTTCCGAAGGAAAGGCCGAACCAAGGCATAACCAGGGCTGACCAAAGCTGCCGGCAGGTCAAACAAAAAAGGGTGCCTTCCCAGGCACCCTCATTTCAAGCATTAACAAAAAACAGGGATTACCACAACTTGGTCTGCGTTAATTTATAACCTTTTTCCTGATACTGAACAATCTGCGTTTGCCCAACCGGGGCAAGATAAGCACGATCGGTAAAAGCATTTCTATTCGCTGCGCCGGTTACCATCCAGAAACCCACCATTGCGGCCGCATTGGTGCCATCATACGTAACAACAGTTCCGTCCAGCTTTCTTACTTTTACTGTTTTTGCAGTCGCATTTGCTGCAGTCAGAAAAGCAGGAACCTCTGCCTGAACATTTACCCATGGTCCCATTAAGTAATCAGGATTGGTAAAGTTCATATTACTCAATTTTTTCCAACGCTTCAGATCAAGTAAACGCGAATGTTCCAACATCAGCTCCATTCTTCTTTCCCTACGAATTTCCCAGATTAAAGCTGGTACATCTCCATCACGTGCAGGATCAGTAGGCAAAGCGGCCAAACTTAACGGCGCTGTTTTTACCACGCCTTTTCCAACAGCAACAGCATCTACCGGACGGTTGCGAATGGCATTAATTGATTTATCGATATCACCCTGGCCAACTGCAGCACCACCGTAATAGGTTGCCAGTTCAGCCTTTGCTTCTATCCAGTTCAATACCACCTCACCTAAGCGCATTACAGGCGCATCACTGGTATTGGTATTACTGCCCCAGGCAGCGGGATAACTCTTACCAATATAGGTAATGGCCTCTCTGGATGCATATTTAAAACTATACAATAACGTTGCTGAAGTTCCTAGCGCCCTGTCAATAAATGAAGCTTCAAACCTTGGGTCTCTGGTTTTTACCAGATCAGCAATGGCAAATGAACTTGCATTAGGCACTGCCGAATTTTGCCATACCTTACCGTCATTAACAATAAACGACTTAATAAACACCAGGTTCGCATCTACACCCGGCACCTCTGTGCCATTATTATAGGAGCCAATGGAATGCATGATACCCAAACCAGCATCGTATGTTCTATAAAAAATAACTTCGGGGTTACCTGACAGGTTATCTGAAGAGAACAAGGCTTTATAATCACTGCCAAATGTCCATTTTCCCGCCATCACATAATTCCCCGCCTCCACTGCAAACTCCAGGTATTTTTTTGCCCTTGCCGCATCCAGGTTATGATAGTGCTGAAAAGTTCCCTCAAACAACATGAATCTGGATATAAAAGAAGCCGCAACGTACCTGTTCAGGTTCTGCACATTCAAATCGCTTTCACGCATATTTGCCATTACATATTTGAAGTCGTCGTATACTTTGTCCATAACCAAACCACGATCATCTCGGTCTTTGTACATGGTAGGCAGGTCACTCTCTTCAATATCCTTATCAAAATAAGGCACATCCCCAAACACACTTACCAAACGGCAGTATTCATATGCACGGAAAAACCTTGCCACCGCAGTCCAGTGTTTATAGGCATCATCAGAAAGATTTGGCTTGGTAACATTATCTATCCGGTTAAGGAACAGATTCGCCTTACGGACCCAGGCGAAATCCCAGGTAGGGCCCGCATACGTACCTAACCAATCTGCAACTTCGGATGTAGATCCTCTTGTAGTTGGCACACTGCTTTCAAAAGCTGCCTGTACGTTTTTACTGGTCAGGTCATCTGAAAATGTGTATCCCCTTACCGGTGTATAATCAACAGTAAAACTGGTATTATATCCATTAAAATAATTGGCATAAAAACCATTGGCATACAAACGAAGATCATCTTCGTTTCTCCAGAAATTATCATTTCTGTAAGAAGACTGTGGAGGTCTGTCTAAAACCTCTTTATTACAAGAAACAAATAAAACTGTTACTGTAACCAGGCTATATATATATCTAAAATATCTCATATCTCTATGTATTAAAAGTTTAATTGAACACCAAACGATATACTTTTAAAAGCAGGTACCCCTGTGGCTGTACGACCCGAGTTATAATTGGAAATGTTCCACATAGAATAACCGTTGATCGCTTCCGGATCGATAGGCAGATCTCCAAGTTTATCCCATGTGATTAAGTTCTCTACAGCTGCATATACCCTAAGCGAGCTTAAACTTATCTTTTTCAATAAAGCAGGCGGGAATGAATAACCCAATGTTAAGTTTTTAAGCCTCAGATAAGCCATATTTAACAGGTACCGATCCTGAATCTGCATGTTATTTGCGTTATTACTAGCTCCGTTATTATAGGCTGCCGGATAAAAAGCACCGGTATTTTCTGGAGTCCAGTAATTTTCAGAAAAGGCTGCCGGCATTGCACCATCAGAAGAGTTATAGCCAGGAATGGCCAGGAACCCATCTCCCCAGATCTTACGACTGCCTACACCCTGGAAGAAAGCACTGATGTCAAATCCTTTATAGTCGGCCCCTAATCTGAAACCATATTCATATCTGGGATTGGCATTACCAATAATCTCCTGGTCGCCATGATCAGCCAGCAATCCTTTTCCATTGCTGATTTCACCATCCCCATTTACATCCACAAACTTAACATCCCCAGGTCCAAAATAAAAGTTTGAAGAGGTTTGCAGAAATGGCTGATAAACCGGCTTCTCACCATTAGGCCCAGGTTTTAATTTATAAGCTTTTTTACCAGCATTCAAAGCACTTTCAGCAGCAGTTAAAGTAATCAACTGAGGCTTTCCGTTGGCATCCAGGTCAAAGTCGCTCAGTTGAAACAACCGATCTGTGCGGTATCCCCAGATGTCACCAATGGTTCGGCCTACATAATTGTCATTCACCCCGGTAAGCGTACCATACTTGGTAATGGTAGTTTTTGCATCCGTATAATTGGCCTGGACATTAATTCCAACACCATTTCCAAACTTATGGTTATATTCAACAGCCAATTCTAAACCTTTAGTACTTAACTCCCCATAATTACCAACCGGCGCAGTCACACCAAAAGTAAGCGGGATCCCTTCCTTAGGAACAATGGCATTTTTTGTTTTCCGCTGATAAACATCAACAGTTGCAGTCAAACTATTATTAAAGAAGCCCAGGTCCAGACCAAGATTCTTAGTTTCAATATCCTGCCATGTAATAGAAGACTGTACGGCTGTTGGCGTTCCAACAAAAGGTGCACGTATTCCGCCACTGATCCAGTTAGAAAGTCCATTAGGCATTTGAGAGATGTACAAGCCCGGAGACACGGTCTGATCTCCGATAGAACCCCAGGAGCCCCTTACCTTTAACATAGACAGGGAAGGTTTAGCCCACTCCATAAATTGTTCTTCGCTGGCTACCCATCCTGCAGAGAAAGATGGAAACCACCGCCACCATAAGTCACGCGGAAACTTAGAGGTTCCATCATAACGTAAGTTGGCTTCCAAAAGGTATTTATTTTTGAAGGCATAATTGACACGGCCAAAATAGCCAAGTTGCGCCTCCTTATACAAATTTCCCCCACCTGTAGTGGTACCTGCCGCGAAATTAAACTGAGGATTTGAGATATCTGTAAGGTTTGTAATCTGCGTAAACTGCGACTCATTGGTAACAGCAACCCGGTTTAAACCTAATATAAATTTAAAATCGTGGTCTTCCTTTAATTTCAGGTTATAAGTAGTAAAAGCATTAATCGTATGGCTATACCAGTTACCCACAAATCTGTACATGTGGTCCGGGTTAGATCCTGAAGCAGTATAAGTTTCTTTTAAAAGATCAAATGCACGGATAGCACCAGGAGTAGTACTAGACACTACCTGGCCCTCTGAGTTCACATAAACAGGTTGTCCACTTGCATCTACCCTGGCTCTGGGCGCAACCCAGGAGTTTCTGGCAGTATACCTGGTACCCGGACGCCGCCAGGCTGTATCTTGTCTGGAATAGGTGTAATCAAAATCTACTTTCCAGTTTTTTGTGATGTTAACTGTAGCACCCGCATTCGCGTTAAAATAAGTTTGCAGAATATTGGCTGTATTGGCCGCGGCAGCTTCGCTTGCAGGGCTTCGTATCGGGTCTCCATTTTCATCATTACCAAACGGATATAACGGGCCCCAACGGTAAAGATACAACCATGGATCGGCGGTAGTAGAGTTGGTGATATAGGCATACTCCTTGTTTCTTTGAGAGAAAATAGCTCCTCCACGAACCGTAACGTAATCGTTAAGTTCACTTGAAACTTTTACCGAACCATTGTACCGGGTAAATTTATCCGATTTGGCAGGTTTCATCATACCGCTCTGGTTCAATGCAGCCAAGCCAATATTGTAACTGGTTTTACCTGTGGTACCACCAATTGACAGGTTATGCTGCTGGGTTGGCGCCCACTCTTTAACCATCAAGTCGTATGGATTATAGGTCCTCACCCCCATCTTCTGGTTATCTGGCCCCTGCACGTACCAATCTCTTCCAAAAACTGTAGGATCATTGGAACCTATTGTACCCCCATACTTATTCTGCCATTCTACTGCTTTTTGATAGCTGGCACGATCTACATAATAAAATGCTCCTGTAGGTGTAAATGTGCCAATACGCTCAGCAGCATCCACCGTATATTTTAAGGCACTAACCTCACCCATCCTCAGGTCTTTCCATGGATTCTGGAAAGAAAAGTTATTGGTATAAGTGATGGTAGGCTTGTCAGAGCCTGAGCCTGTCTTTGTAGTGATCAGTATTACCCCAAATGCGGCTTTGGCACCATAAATAGATGAAGCAGCAGCATCCTTTAACACAGAAATACTGGCAATATCAGCAGGGTTAACCAATTGAATACTGGGTATCTCAACGTTATCCAATAAAATTAATGGCTGTGCGGTACCTCTGAATGATCCAATCTGCCCCCTGATCTTAATCAGCGGATCTGAACCTACCTCTCCGCTTGGAACAACCACACTTAATCCTGACGCAACCCCCTGCAACGCTCTTCCAACGTCAGCAATAGGCCGCCCAGAAAGGGTCTTATTTACATCGATAGAAGTAACTGCACCGGTCAGGTTTGCTTTCCTTTGCGTACCATAACCCACCACAACAATTTCATTAAGCGCCTTGTCATCTTCTCTAAGGACTACATTAAGAGTTGTCCCGCTAACTGTTCTTTCCTGTGTTAAGGAGCCGATGTAAGAGAAGACCAGTACATCTCCTTTTTTTGCACTGATAGAATAGGTTCCGCTAGCTTTGGTCTGGGTACCAATCTGGGTTCCTTTAATTTTTACAGAAGCTCCGGGTATGGGCAACCCGTCACCTGATGACGTAACCATACCGGTTACTGTAATTTGTTGCGCAAACGTTTGCGTAAACAACAAAGAAATGCCCACAAAAAGTAATAGTAGTTTTCTTTTCATAAAAGCTTTTTTAGTTTAGTTAGCATTAGCTGGTCTGATTTTTAAAACACGCAATTACATGCATAAAAACAAAACCTAGAATAAATATCATAAATAGTTTTCACATTATTACAAAATATAATACTATTTTTATCTTAAAATACAAATATTTTTATCGAAAGCCGGACAAACTCTGCAAAAACACGCAAAAACACGTGCAGGTTTTATATACGAAATTTTAACCATTTTAGCCAAAAAATTAAACCAATGCTTAAAAAGGAACGCCATGATTTTGTGATGCGCCAGATCAATTTGCATAACCGCGTACTCACATCAGATCTTGTACAGTTATTAAACGTTTCAGAGGATACGATCCGACGGGACCTCCAGGAGTTGGCAGAATGGGGACAGCTTTCAAAAGTTCATGGCGGTGCACTGTCCAAGTCTTACCAATCTTCTTTTGACGACAGCGAAGTTTATGCGAAAGACGCTAAAATCATTATTGCTAAAAAGACGTTACAGCTCATCAAGGATGGGATGGTGATCCTGACCGGGGGCGGAACATCCATTATAGAGTTGGTAAAACGCTTACCAGAAAATTTAACTGCTACATTTTTTACCATTAGTCCTTTTGTAGCTATAGAGCTATCTAAGTATACCAGAGTTGAAGTTATTCTTATAGGAGGTTTATTTTCCAAAAATTCGCAGGTAACTTATGGGGGCCATGTCATCAACCAGCTCTCGGAGATCAATGCCGATCTTTGCCTGCTGGGAACCAGTGCCATACACCCGCAAGATGGATTAACTGATACAGACTGGGAAATCAATCAGCTTAAAAAAGCCATTTTCAGTTCCTCAAAAAGAGCAGCAATTCTGTGTATTTCAGAAAAACTGAACATCTCATTAAGATTAAAGGTCGCTTCATTAGAAAATATAGACTACCTGATCACAGAGCTTGAACCTGAAGCAATAGAACTTAATCCATATAGGGTGAAGACTTTACAGATACATTAAAATCGGCTATCTAACCAAATATTTTACTCAGAAATGACTATTCTGGCAAACAAACTTTTCCCATAAATACTGAAGGCACGCCTTCCCTATCCCCAAAATTGGTTTTACCGCCAACCATGGTTTCATTTGCCAGGACGGCAAAAAGTACGGCTTCCTTGGCATCGGGATTTATTTCCAGTTCATCTGTTGAAAAGAAACTGGCATTGTTAAGCGCTGTTTTAAGCTGTTTCAACAACAATGGGTTATGCATACCTCCGCCACTGATAAAGATTGAAGGTGTTTCTGCTTTTCCGAAACATTTTTCAATGGCATTGATGATCACATCAGCAGAAAACCTGCAGAGCGTAGCCATAATATCTTCTTTACTGATATGTTCTGTTTTAGACCTTGCCTGTGCCTGCGCCAGATATTCGAGGTTAAAAAGTTCCGGACCTGTTGTTTTAGGAAAGCCTGCGTGCAGAAATTCGGATTGCATCAGCTCTGCTAAAAGCTGTTCGTTTACCATTCCAGCACTCGCAATCCGGGCATCCCCATCATAATACAAGCCTTTATAATGTTGCTGTACAAACTGGTCCATCAATGTATTTCCGGGCCCTACGTCAGTCGAAAAAACCTTAGCCGCATCATTGTCGCCCGGCAAATAGGTAAAATTGGCAATGCCACCTATATTAAGCATAATGCGGTCTTCTCCTTTTTTAGAAAAAAGCAGGTAATCCCCATAAACAGCCAAAGGTGCCCCCTCTCCGCCAGCGGCGATATGTTTTTGCCTGAAATCGGCAATGGTAATGATACCTGTTTTAACCGCAATATGATCGCCGTCCCCTATTTGCAAAGTTGCATTCGGATAATCATCCAGTCTATGCAAAGATTTCGGCGCATGAAAAATCGTCTGCCCATGGCTCGCTATTACATCAATATCTGATGGCTTTAAACCCCAGGAAGCAATGGCCTCAAGAATCATTTCAGCATGCAGCAAACCTACCTTCTCGTTCATCAGGCATACCATTTGCAGATCAGCATCCCTTTTTGAAAAAATAGATTTTACCTCCGCCTTAAATTCATTACTATAGGAAACTGTTTTAAATTCTACCAGTCTTACCTGGGTTGCCGTTCCGCTACCTCTCACTGCACATAAAGCAATATCTAAGCCGTCCATTGAAGTACCCGACATGAGGCCTATGATTAACCGTTCCGGCTGCTGAATAATTTGAAAAAACTTTTCCCAGGTTGCGTTCATTTTGTAAACATTTTTCTACCGCAAGGTAACAAACGAAAATGGTTTTCTATTTCTTTTCAACCGTTTGCGCAGCAAAACCTCCGATAAATAAGTGGGATATACTTCTTAAAAAATTTGATAAAGTCAGCAGAGTACCTATATTTACTGCTCCGTACAAAATTTAAGAACAAAAAATGGCTAGATTAAATCTTCTGGAAGAAACTCGCTTTGAAAAACTGCCTGTTTCTGTCTTTGAAAACCCCAAAGAAGCATCTTTAAGTGTTGCCCACCGGATCGGGAACCTCATTAAAGAAAAACAAAAAAACAATGCCCAGGCAGTTTTGGGTTTGGCTACAGGCGCAACCCCTATTGCTGTGTATGCTGAGCTGGTTAGAATGCACCGGGAGGAGGGTTTAAGTTTTAAAAACGTAGTAACGTTTAACCTTGATGAGTACTACCCTATGCAACCGAACGCTGCACAGAGCTATGTTACTTTCATGAATGAAAATCTGTTTGATCATATCGATATCGATAAGAAAAACGTAAACATTCCTGATGGTACATTGAGCTTAGAGGAGATCCCTGCATTTTGCCTGAATTATGAGAAAAAGATTGGAGACCTTGGAGGACTGGACATACAGATCCTCGGTATCGGACGTACAGGTCACATCGGATTCAACGAACCTGGCTCTGCACCTAACTCAGGAACACGCCTGGTTACACTGGACGACCTGACCAGACGTGATGCGGCCAGAGATTTTGGCGGTAAATCTTTTGTTCCCACAAAAGCTATTACCATGGGGGTAGGTACCATTTTTAAAGCCAGGGAAATCATTCTGATGGCCTGGAACAAGAAAAAGGCACCCATTATTAAGAAGACCGTTGAAGGAGAAATCTCGAGTGAGGTACCAGCGACCTATTTACAGCTATCTGATAATGTTGAATTTATTTTAGATAAAGATGCCGCTTCCTTGCTGACACGTTTTGATACACCATGGTTGGTTAAGGATTGCATCTGGGATGAAAAGCTGACCAGGAAAGCGGTGATCTGGCTAGCCAATACGCTTAAAAAACCCGTGCTCAAACTTACCGAAGATGACTACAACAATAACGGTATGGCACAGCTTGCTGTTGAACAGGGCCCTGTTTACAACATCAATATTCATATATTTAATAAACTGCAACATACCATTACGGGCTGGCCGGGTGGTAAACCTAATGCAGATGACTCACAAAGACCGGAAAGAGCAGAGCCTGCTAAAAAACGCTCTATCATTTTCTCTCCACATCCTGATGATGATGTGATCTCTATGGGCGGGACATTTATACGCCTGGTAGATCAGCAACAAGATGTACATGTAGCGTACCAAACTTCGGGTAATACCGCAGTATGGGATGATGATGCCCTGCGTTTTGTAGAGTTTAACATCGATTTCTCAGAGAAAATGGGGCTTGAAACAGCTGAGTTAAAGAAACTGTATCAAAACATGCGTTCTTTTATTGAGCAAAAGAAACCCAACCAGATCGACACACCAGAAATACAAACGGTAAAAGGGCTGATCAGAAAAGGTGAAGCCATTGCCGGCGCACGTTATTGTGGTTTGGCAGACGACCACATTCATTTCATGGCATTGCCATTTTATGAAAGCGGCAAAAGCCAGAAGAACCCGGTTACCGATGCGGATGTGGTATTGACCATGGAGCTACTGCAAAAGGTAAAACCACACCAGGTATTTGCTGCTGGTGACTTTGAGGATCCGCATGGTACACACATTGTTTGTTTTAACATCATTCTGGAAGCCTTAAGACGCCTTTCGAAAACGGAGGCCTGGGTTAAAGATTGCTGGTTATGGATGTACCGCGGCGCGTGGCAGGAGTTTGAGACCTATGAAATTGAAATGGCCGTGCCGCTTAGTCCGCAGGAAGTTGAACGCAAGAAATTTGCTATTTTCAAACACCAGTCTCAAAAAGACAGGGCAGTATTCCCTGGTGATGATGCAAGGGAATTCTGGCAACGTGCCGAAGACAGGAACAGAGAAACCGCTCAGGCTTATGACAGTTTAGGTTTGGCAGAATATGAAGCGATGGAAGCTTTTGTCCGCTATAAGTTTTAGTTATATTTATTATATTTATATCCGCTATTGCTTAGGCGATAGCGGATTTTTTGTTTAAAATCATTTTTATGACAGCTCAAACAGCCCTGGATAAGCCAGTAAGATTATTATCCCTTGATTTTTTCAGGGGTGCTACCGTTGCCGCGATGATCCTGGTTAATAATCCCGGAGACTGGGGCCATATTTATGCCCCGCTTGAACATGCTGAATGGAATGGCTGTACGCCAACAGACCTGATTTTTCCATTTTTCCTGTTTATTGTGGGGGTGTCTATCGCCTATGCAATGGGCGGTAAAAAAGCCGATCCTTCATCTCATGGTAAAACTATTGTTAAGGCCTTAAAAAGGGCATCGATCCTATTCGGACTGGGTTTGTTTTTATCCCTTTTCCCTAAAGTTTTTACAGCACCTCTTGAAGCGTTTCAACAGGTACGCATTCCGGGTGTATTGCAACGTATTGCGGTAGTGTTCTTGATTTCAGCCATTATCTTCCTTAAAAACACAGAGAAAAATATCTTTAAAATTTTATTAGCTATACTGGCCGTTTACTGGGCTTTAATGACCTTTATTCCGGTACCCGGGGTCGGCTATGCCAACCTGGAGAAAGAAACCAATCTAGGGGCCTGGCTGGACAGGAGCATCCTTACAGAAGCCCATTTATGGAAATCGGCCAAAACATGGGATCCGGAAGGTATACTGAGTACCCTGCCCGCTATTGCAACCGGACTGTTTGGAATCTTGGTTGGCGTGTATTTAAAGCGCAAAGATGTGGATGCCGCAACAAAAATTTCCTGGTTGTTTTGTACAGGATGTGCCGCTGTAGCTTTAGGCCTGCTTTGGGACCTTCAGTTCCCGATCAATAAATCTTTATGGACCAGTTCATTTGTACTTTATACAGGTGGCCTGGCCACGATGATCCTCTCTTTATGTTATTGGATCATCGACGTTCAGCAATACAACCGTTTTACCAAGCCATTTGTGGTATATGGAGTAAATGCAATTACGGTTTTCTTTTTATCCGGTCTGATCCCCAGAATATTCCGCATGATTACAGTTAAGGGGTCCAACGGATCGGATATGAACCTTCAGTCCTGGTTGTATTCAGGCTTTGCGGCATCTTTTTCGCCCATCAATGCCTCGCTGGCCTGGGCCATTAGTTTTATTTTGTTC
This sequence comes from Pedobacter sp. AK017, assembly GCF_014200825.1. NCBI lineage: Bacteria > Pseudomonadati > Bacteroidota > Sphingobacteriia > Sphingobacteriales > Sphingobacteriaceae > Pedobacter > Pedobacter sp. AK017. Next base: position 387,501 of record NZ_JACHCW010000002.1, on the reverse strand, counting down.
TGGCTTGTGATTCTATGGGTGATGTACAACAAAAAAATCATTATAAAAGTTTAAATTAGCCGCAACTAATTGAACCTTTTTTCATGAAAAAACCTTTTAATATCCTTGCGATATGCCTGGTGCTGAATTTATCATTTTATGCACCAGCGTATCCACAAAAGAAAACTGTAACCGCTAAAAAAACAATAGCTGTTGCTACGCAAAAAAATGAGGGAACACCAATTCCCAATGACCCTGATGTAAAAATTGGTAAACTGGCAAACGGTCTTACCTACTACATCAGGAAAAATACAGAACCTAAGAACAGGGCAGAATTATATCTGGCTACCCGGATTGGTTCGCTGATGGAAAATGACGACCAGCAAGGACTTGCCCACTTTACGGAACACATGGCCTTTAACGGCACAAAAGATTTCCCTAAAAACGAAATGATCAATTATCTGCAAAAGGCAGGTGTACGTTTTGGGGCCGATCTGAACGCCTACACAAGTTTTGATCAGACCGTTTACCAACTGCCTATTCCTACAGATAGTGTAGCTGTATTTAAGAATGGTTTCAAAATTTTGGCCAACTGGGCGGGTAAAATTGTAATGGAAGGAGATGAAATTGATAAAGAACGTGGTGTGATTGTAGAAGAAGACCGTCAGCGTGGTAAAAATGCCAAAGAGCGCATGAGTAAGCAATTGCTTCCCCTGCTCTTAAAAGACTCCCGCTATGCCAACCGTTTACCTATTGGTAAATTAGACATCTTGCATTCTTTTACACATGATAAGATCAGAAATTTTTATAAGGATTGGTACCGGCCAAATCTGCAGGCTGTAATTGCAGTAGGCGATTTCGACGTAAACGAAGTAGAACGGCTGATCAAAGCAAATTTTTCTGAACTGACCAATCCTCTAAACCCAAGACCTCGTGTGGCTTATGATCTTCCTGACAATATAGCTCCGCTGGTAAAAATAATCACCGATCCGGAGCAGCAATATAATGTTGCACAAGTAATGTACAAACAACGGGGCAGGATTATGAAAACCTCTGCCGATTACAAAAAAAGTCTGATGTACAATATGATCAACAGCATGTTGGGGGCAAGGCTGCAGGAGATCATGCAAAAAGGCAATGCACCTTTTATCCAGGCACAAAGCGGATACGGTCCATACCAGGGCGGCCTGGTCCCAGGTATCAATGCTTTTCAATCATTTGCCGTTTCAAGTTCGGGAGCTACACTAGAAAAAGCACTGACTGCTGTACTTGCCGAGAATGAAAGGATGAGCAAATACGGCTTTTTGCAGTCTGAACTGGATGTAGCCAGAAAAAACATCCTTGCCGGAAACGAAAAAAGGTTAAAAGAAAAAGACAAAACAGCTTCCTCCTCATTTGTACAGAAATACCTTAACAATTTTCTGACAGGCACCAGCATCCCTTCTACTGAATTTGCTTATGAACTGACGAATAAGCTGGTTGGAGAAATTACACTGGAACAGGTAAATGCACTTGCAAAAACACTGATCACTACAGAAAACCTAATCATTATTGTACAGGCACCCGAAAAAGAAAAAGCAAGCCTGCCTACTGAGGTGCAATTGCTTGCTGCCTTAAAAAATGCTGGCAATGGCGTAACTGCTTATGTAGACAATTCCTTAAACAAACCTTTGCTGGAGCAAAAACCTGCTGCCGGAAAGATTGTTAATGAACAGAAAATAGATCAGATCGGCGTTACAGAACTGACCTTAAGCAATGGCATCAAAGTGTTACTGAAACCAACAGATTTCAAAAATGACCAGATCATTTTCAGTTCTTTTTCTAAAGGGGGCACCTCATTGGCTACAGACGCCAATTTCCAGTCAGCCGAAACAGTTGGCCTCATTCCGCAAAGTGGTGTGGGCGACTTTAACCCTTCGCAACTGAACAAGCTTCTTGCTGGGAATACAGGAAGGGGCGGTGCTTATATAGATGGTTTATACCAGGGCTATCGTGGCAGCGCATCGCCCAAAGATCTGGAAACAGCTTTTCAAATGGTATATGCCTATGCTACAAATCCACGTAAAGATGCGGAGCTCTTTAACAAGAGCATCAGCGATTATAAAGTAGTACTGGCCAATAAAAGCGCTGATCCCGGAAGCGTTTTTGCAGATACTGTGCAGGCAGTATTATCTTCTTATCACAAACGGGGCATGCCTACAAATTTGTCTGACCTAGACAAAATCTCGCTAGATGAAAGTTTTAATTTTTATAAGAACCTGTTTGCAGATAACAGCGGGCAAACTTTTGTAATTGTGGGCGCTTTTAATATGGAAACCATTAAGCCCCTGATTGAAACTTATATTGCCAGTTTACCAGCCTCAGGGCAGGCACATAACTTTGTCGACAACGGAATATACCCTCCCCTTGGAAAAGTAAGTAAAACTGTTTACAAAGGACTAGAAGATAAAGCTTCGGTTGAACTGTATCTGCATGGGGATTATGAGTTTAATGCCCAAAACAATGTACAGCTGGAGGCATTAAAAGCGGCACTTGAGATAAAAATACTCGAACGCCTGCGTGAAAAGGAAAGCGGCGTTTATAGTCCCAGGGTTGGGCTGAGCATCAAGAAATACCCAAAAGCCCATTATTATTTTACCATTTCTTTTAGCTGTGCCACAGCCAATGTTGAAAAACTGATTGGAGCCGCATTAGATGAGGTTAAACAGATTAAAGATAGTGGCGCAACTGCAGATGACATCAGCAAGTTTAAATCGGAAGAACAGCGCCAGATAGAGCTGAGCCTGCGTGACAATAGTTACTGGCTGAGCTACCTGACCAACCGTTTGAAGAACGGAGAAGCTCTTACACAATTACTGGACGCCCAGCAAAGAATAAACAATGTTACTGTAGAAACTACCAGGGCAACAGCGCAAAAGTATTTAAACGAAGACAACTATATTCGTTTGGTATTACTGCCACAGAAATAAAGAAAATACGATCATCATCTCGATAAGAGGAGAGGTCTCTCCTCTTATCGAGATGTATTTTTTATTCTACACTGGCCAGCTCTTTTGTCTGCACGCCAACAGGACCACTGGGTTCACTTTCATTTTTTAACCTGTCCAATGCAGTAACCATGTAATTGTACCTTTTCCCCCGTTCTACATTAGTATCTATAAAGCTGGGAAAATCTTCAAAGCTGATCCTCATTATATTCCTCGCATCCAGCACATCGATTTTCTCTCCCTCATTAAAACGATAAATAACATAGCCCGAAGCTGTTTCACCATCGCTTGCTTTTAACGGCCTTTCCCATTTCAGATGAACCCCATCGGCATGCGCTTCAGCGTTAAGGTTAAGCGGTTGATTCGGCACGACATCATCAAGCCAGGGCATTTGAGGGGGGAGTGCCGGATACTTGTAGTAATTGTTTCTCAATGAATCTCCAAGAGCCCGCGCAACCGTTGAGAATGACTTGGAACTAAAAAAGACACTACCCTGGATCAGATTGCTCCCACGTATATGCCTGATCTGGTTGGGGATCTGGTTAGGAAAAGCCCAGGCCGCTTCTTTTCTGGTACTGCCATTATGGATCAGGTAAGCACCATGACCAATATAAACGTGCCTTCCGAAAGCATTGTTTGTCCACCAATCTGCGATAGTGGCAAAGGGTGCAGCCCTTCTGGTAAAGCTAAAGTAAACCTGGGGGTTGATATAATCAACCCAGCCTTCTTTTACCCATTTCCGGGAATCTGCATATAATTCTGCGTAATTGGATAGTCCATTGGTAGCCGAGCCCAAACTGTCCTCAGAAAGGTTTTTCCAGATACCAAATGGGCTCACACCAAACTTCACATATTTTTTATAATGATGAATGCTATCGTCCAGCTGTTTGATCAGCAAATCCACATTGTTACGGCGCCAGTCGGCAATATTGCTAAAACCATTAGGGTATTTATTAAATGTTGCAGCATCATTAATGTTCTGTCCGGCAATCTTATAGGGATAAAAATAGTCGTCAAAATGAATTCCGTCTACATCATAGCCTTTTACTACATCAAGAATTACCTGAACAATGTACTCCCTAACCTCAGGGATTCCAGGGTCAAATTGTTTTTTCCCGCCATATACAAAAAACAGGTCCGGCCTTTTTCTGGTCATGTGGTCCGGGCTCACTACTGCACTTGCACTCATCGTTGCCCGGTAAGGATTAAACCAGGCATGGAGCTCCATACCCCGGGAATGCGCTTCTTTAATGGCAAAAGCAAGCGGGTCATAACCGGGGGCCGGTGCCATGCCCTGTTTACCCATCAACCATTGGCTCCAGGGCTCTCTTGATTTTAAATAAAATGCATCAGCAGCAGGTCTGACCTGTAAAATGATCGCATTCATCCCGTTTGCTTTATGTTGTTCAAGCAGACCTATGAGTTCCTGTTTTTGCTGATCAATGCTTAGACCTGGTTTAGACGGCCAGTCTATATTTGCAACAGTTGCAACCCAAACTCCTCTAAACTCTCTTTTTGGAGCAATTTTTGATGGGGATTGTGCTATTAGGGAAATAGGGGTTATTATTACTGTTAATAGCGCATAGATTATGAGTTTAAACATCTTTTACAATTAGAGATAAAAATTTTGGTTTCATTTTGTCGTTTTCAGTCTACAGTACAATAGCTGATCTGCCAATTAAACGATTTTTTTTAAAGTCTCATACAAATTGAGTGTTTTTTTACTTAACCGTGCAATTAATTCTACTCCTTTTTTAAATTGTTTTTAGATTAGACCAGAGAAATGTCGAACCAAAATGATATTGTAAATAAAGGTGACCGCAATAAAATCTATTTTCTTGTTGTGGTTATTGTTGCATTATTAGGTACCAATCTTTATTTATATGTTAATGACAGGCAGCAGAACCAGCGTTTTGTGACTGTAAGTACAGAGAAGGACCGTTTAAAGCTTGAGGTAGAAAAGATAGAAGTGGAGCTGGATAAAGCAAATGGCCTGAATTTGGTGTTGAGTGATAAATTGCAGGAAGAGCAAAAGTTAGCAAGGGAAAAGATCGCAGCGCTAAAAATAGCCTTACAAAAGAGCTCGCTAACAGAAGGTAAACTGGCAGCAGCACAAAGGGAAGTACAGGAACTGAGGGAATTTGTTAAAAATCATAACGATCAGATTTTCAGGCTGGAAAAAGAAAATGCAGACTTAAAGAACCAGCGTGACAGTTTAAAAGAATTTGCTTATGCCGAAAGCCGCAAAGCGCAAGACCTGGCCAGGAAGAATTCTGAACTGAATGCCAAAGTAAAAACCGGCGCGTCCCTAAAGGCTACAAATGTTCAGGTTGCTGCCTACAAAGTAAAAAGCAATGGAAAGAACATAGAGGTGACTCGTGCCAGCACAGCAAAAAAACTAAGTGTGCGGTTTAGTATTGTACCCAATCAACTGGCAGAAAAAAACTATCATAAGATCTATCTCCGAATTTTTGACCCGGCAGGAAACCTGATTGCCGATGAAAATAATATGTTTGAAGCAGACGGACAGGAAATGCAATATACTTCATCTACTTCTATATCCTATAATGACGACAATACGGCCTATAAGATGGACTGGATTAATCCAAATGAATTTATAAAAGGGAATTATTCCATTATTTTATACACTGACGGCTTTACAATGGGCAAAGCTTCAATCCTTTTAAGATAAGGGAAAACTAAGATAAAATGTAGTTCCTATGCCTGTTACAGATTTAAAATCTACCGTACCACCTGCATTTTCTACCGCCTGTTTTACAAATGCAAGGCCCAAGCCTGTACCAGATGATTTGGTAGTGAAATTGGGCACAAATATTTTATCCTGTAAGTAAGGATCTATTCCCTTGCCATTGTCTTCCACTTCAATGAATACATGCGTATCATTGTGGTTGATCCTTACCTTGATCACACATTTATCATTTGCATTGCCGGCCTCAATTCCATTTTTAAGCAGGTTATTGAATGTTCTCAGCAATTGGTCCTTATCGCCAAGCACCTCTATATCCATGCGTGTATGATTAAAAATATAGATTTCCGCATCTTCCGCATTGGTAAAAACATTCCTGGCTTGTTCAATGATTGGCAACAGTTGTAATTTTTCCAGCTTAGTGTCGGGCATTTTGGCAAAATTAGAAAACTCAGAGGCAATGGTAGACAGGCTGTCGATCTGTTCAATAAATGATTTGTTAAACCGCTCAAATTTCTTTTCAAAATTTGGGTCCTGTTCTTTCCAGGATTTCTCAAGCAATTGTACCCCTAGCTTTAATGGCGTCAGGGGGTTTTTAATTTCATGGGCTACCTGTTTGGCCATTTCTCTCCATGCACTTTCACGTTCGGACCGGGCAAGTTTAGCTGCACTTTCTTCCAGTGCAGCAATCATCTTATTGTACTCTTTTATCAGGGATCCGATCTCATCATGACGGGACCATTGAATGGGCTGGTTTTTTTGCCCAAGTTTGGTTTTACGGATGCTGTCCTGTATAAAAGTTAGCGGACTCGTAATCTGGTTGGCAAGAAAAACAGCAAGGATACCAATGGCTACAAACACCAATGCATAAATATTGATCAGCGTATTGATAAAAAGACCTATTTTACTCTGATAATCCGCTTCATTTGCATAATAAGGTAAACCGATATAGGCTATCGTTTTATTTTGGGCATTTCGGATCGGTGCATAAGCTGAGGCATATTTAAAGTCCTCGCCAATATGTTCTGTAGGGTTAATGTACTCAGATTTTTGCTGGGCTTTAAGGTAGATATAAGCCTCGGGCCCCATTTTTTTACCTATGATACCAAAATCGTAAATTTTGGGGATCGAGGTAAACCGCACATTCCCGGCCGTATCATAAAGGTTCAGGTATGTAGCATTGATATTGGCAAACTGATTAAAATCGGCATTGCTCTGGTCCGTAACCTCAGGAATAACTCCTATACTAAAAATTTGCTTTTCGTAAGAAAGTTGTACCTTTCTGATTTTCTCTTTGATAAAATTTTCCTGCTGTTTACGATATTCTTCCCTGATGTAAAAATAGGTTGTCCAGCCAACGATCACCAAGGTAGCCACAACCGAAAGTACGATAGAGAACTGTATCCTGGTTTTATAAAGAATCTTATTGGCATTGATCATGAGTGACCTGTTGATATTGAACCAGCTACCCCAGCTTTCGTCAATATTTTTCAGCAACCAGATCAGGGCGTAAAGTGTGATTGAAAAGATGATGAAAACAAGAAAGAAAAACGACAGCGTAGCCAGCCTGGCCACATAAGAAACTTTCTCTTTACTGATCACGATCATTTTTGAGCTGGCAGGCATATATACCAGATGTGTGTATCCCAGGGTATCGGTTACGATTTCGCCCTTTCCTACCTTACCTTTAAAATCAACACTCGAAAGTTTATAGGTGTATTTACCTGATTGATTTACCAGCTTACCAGAATTGTAGAAAGCAAAAGAATAACTGCTATAATCATCCTCACCTTTAATTCTGCCATCGGCCAGTATCTCCGGAAGCTGGCTATTGAAATTATATTGCGGAGATTTAAGGTCTATCACCAATGTACCCAATATCCTGTAGTCAACAAATATGGGGATGATACCAAAATAGTTCTGATAACCAAAGGTATAATTCATCCTGTAAAAGAAATCTGATTCAGGTACTTTAACAGAGCCGGATTGGACCAGGTTTTTATAATAGCTTAAAGCTACCGGATTTTCTTTGGAAATTGCAGAATCCTGGCCGTTAAACTCATATAAATTATATTCAAACTGGGTAAGGTAGCCACCCAGCAATATTTTGTTAACATGTTTTTGCAGATCAAAAGTCTCCTCCAGCTTAGGTTGTTTAAAATATTCTGCAATAAACACATCTGTAGAAACGGCTTTTTCCAGGCTTTCGATAGAACTGATCACTTTAGGATCATCTGTCGAGCCCAATTTTTGGGCAATAGTATATCTTTTATTTTTTTCTTTAACATCGGTAAACCTGAGATATTTGATAGAGGTTATAAATGCCAGGCAAAAGAAGAGTGCAGCAAATATGCCAATAGAAAATTTCTTTTTCCTGATATAGATATTCCATGCCATAATAAAGATGAGCAGGGCATAAGCGATGAAAAATATACTAAAACCTGTATCCATCCTATAAATCAGGTAGACAAAAAAGGCAGACAGAAAAAGGATAAGTCTTTCGCGGTTAGTTACATTAAGCTGCAGCGTTTGCTGCATAAATACATTGCCCAGCAGGTAAACATCAAACCATACCAGGCATAAAATGATGATACTAACCCAGCTGATCCAACCAAGATTGATAATATTGGTAATGTTAAAATTTATTTTTGAATTGATGATAAATCCGAAAAAAACCTGATCGAACAAGAATGCCAATGCTGCAAAAGCAATTAATAAAACCAGGTGAAAGATCAGGCCGGCTACTTTGCTGTCCAATAGCCATTGCGGCACCTTGAATTTATCACTATAGGTGTACATGAACATTACAACCCAGGTGAAGGCAATTACATTGAGCAGGAAATCGCCCAGGGAAGGCAGGAAAAAGCTTTCTCCAAATATAGTCGGGCTAAATATCTGCAAATTAAATTGATGGTTAAACCACCCATATTCCAGATCTGTTACCCTAATGGCGACAAAAAACAGGATCAGCAACAAGGTACCTGCAATTGGCCTCCCCGCTCTGACCAACCAGGCAGAAAGGGAATTGAAAAACAGACAAAAGCTGAAAATTCCTATTACCCAAAGCCATACTTCAATGGTTGCGTAGATACTTTTGGAATAGCCCTGTTTTAGTTTAACTTCGAACAAAGGTTCACCCTTGATGTTTCTTATACCATACACTTCCCGGTCTGCATAGGTTGCAAGGGTTAATGAGCTGGAAGGGCAAAGATGCCGGGAAATGATATTTTCCAGGTACTGGTTCTGGATATCAAACTGACTTTTGATATCTATCAAAAAAATAATGGAATAATTTTCTGAGGTCTTTTTTATAATTTCATAAACGCCATTGCGCAACGTCACCACGGAGGTTCCCTCTTTAATGCCCTGCAAATTTGAGGGAAAGGCCCGGAATGAGCTCCAGAATTTAAGGTTCCCCTCTTTATATACCAAAATGTTAATACCCTGGCTGCGGTAAGTTTTAATAAAGTTTAAACCATGGTTTTCATCCTGGTCATACCTTTTGGCATTTTCTACCTGTTTATCATCTGATAAAAAATCATAGACAATCCGCTCCTTAGCTTCTAGCTTTTCCTGAAGCTGACGGGCCTCATAAGCAAGCAGTTCTTTTTTAGTAATAGAATGCTTTAAAGATAAAGCAGTAACGATACAACAAGCGCCCAGTATCAATAAAAGAAATCTGATTTTACCTCTTATACTCACGCTTGTTATATTTTTAGGTGTTCATTATAAAAACATTATGAGCTAACTGCTGGCAGAACTTGTCTGCACTGCCCTGCTCACCTTTTTTACCAGGCCTTGTAATACATTTCCCGGGCCAACTTCAATAAACTCATCCGCTCCATCCGCAATCATCCGCTCAATGGTCTGCGTCCACTTCACCGCACCCGTCAACTGGGTAATCAGGTTGGCCTTTATTTTTTGAGGATCCGTATTTGGCACAGGGTCAACGTTCTGATAAATTGGACAAACAGGCACTTGAATGGTTACTTTTTCGATCGCTTCCTGAAGTTCTAATCTTGCAGGTTCCATTAAGGGAGAGTGAAAGGCACCTCCCACATTGAGCTTCAATGCGCGTTTTGCTCCCGCTTCAGTCAGTTTCTGGCAGGCCAGATCTACACCTTCAATACTACCTGAAATTACGATCTGTCCCGGACAATTGTAATTTGCAGCTACAACAACCGCATCAATTTCCTGACAAATATTTTCAACGACCTCATCAGCCAGACCAAGTATAGCGGCCATGGTTGAGGGTTCCAGTTCACATGCTTTCTGCATGGCATTGGCCCTTGTAATGACCAGTTTAAGGCCATCCTCAAAAGACAGGGCAGAAGCGGCTACAAGTGCCGAAAACTCTCCTAAAGAGTGGCCTGCTACCATGTCCGGATTAAATGCATCGCCCAGCGTTTTAGCCAGTATTACAGAATGCAGAAATATGGCCGGCTGTGTAACTTTTGTTTGTTTAAGCTCTTCTTCAGAACCGGAAAACATAATGTCGCTAATCCGGAAACCTATAATTTCATTTGCTTTCTCGAACAAGATCCTCGCTGCTTCATTCTCGTAAAGTTCCTTACCCATGCCCGAAAACTGAGCCCCTTGTCCTGGAAATATATATGCTTTCATCTGTTGGTTTATTTTAATGAAGGCTATTTGCCCTATGTTGATGTAATTTTTTAATTAGTGAAGATTGGCTGTGATCAATCTTAAAAACTCTGCCCTTGTTTTGTCCTTTGCAAATTCCCCTGTAAATGCCGAAGTGGTGGTAACTGAGTTTTGTTTTTGTATGCCCCTCATTGCCATGCATAAGTGCTTGCATTCTATCACCACTGCAACGCCTGCTGGCATTAACGTATCCTGGATACAATCTCTGATCTCATTGGTAAGCCGCTCCTGTACCTGCAGTCTTCTTGCAAAGGCATCAACTATACGCGGAATTTTACTTAAGCCTACAATGTGCCCATTTGGTATATAAGCAATATGGGCCTTACCAAAAAACGGGAGCATATGGTGTTCGCACATAGAGAAAACTTCTATATCCTTTACCACAACCATCTGGCTGTAATCTTCTTTAAACATTGCTGAACGCAATATCTCTGCAGGGTTAAGGTCATAACCATGTGTTAAATATTGTAAGGCCTTAGCTACGCGTTCAGGCGTTTTTATTAAACCTTCACGGTTTGGATCTTCCCCCAGCTGGCCAAGGATGTCTTTATAATGATGTGCAACTGCAGCGATTTTGCCTTCGTTATAACGGTCTATTTTTATATAGCCATTATCTTCCTCATCTAAATGATTTGTATGATTATCCATTATGTACAATTATTGACCGAAATATTCCACAAAGTTATTTTCAGTCTCGTAAATTTTTATACTGTGCAGCTGCGCTCCCGATTCGGCGATCAGGTTTACCAGTTCTTCCCATATGGCAATAGCCAGATTTTCTGTTGAAGCAAGTTTGCCTTTCATAAAATCGACATCCAGGTTCAGGTTTTTATGGTCAATTTTATCTACTACATAAGTATTGGTAATGTCTTTAAGCCATTTAAGATCTACCAAAAATCCCGTTTCAGGATTAATTTCTCCTTTAACAGTTACATACAACTGATAGTTATGCCCATGCCAGTTTGGATTGGCACATTTTCCATAGACCTCTGTATTCTGAGCTTCGGTCCAATCGGGCCTTGACAATTTATGTGCTGCGTTAAATGATGCTTTTCTGGTTATATAAATCATTCTATGTTATATTATTGACAAATATACGCAGAAAGGTTAAAGTAGAAAGGTTAAATCTCTAACTTAGCCATCATGAAGATTCTAGTGGTTGCTGCCACCTGGCAGGAAATAGCTTTATTAGCAGTACACTTCCATTTGCCTGAAAAGGATTTTGTACGTACTTCGGATTTTGACCTGCTGATTACAGGTGTAGGAATGACGGCAACGGCTTATGCGCTGGGCAAGCACTTGTCGGGGGCTTACAAATTGGTTTTGAACCTGGGTATTGCAGGTACTTTTGACCCTGCCATTTCATTAGGAGCTGTTGTGAATGTGACGAGTGATGAATTTACGGAACTGGGCGCCGAAGATGGAGATGAGTTTCTGAGCATTGAAAAGCTTGGCTTTGGTAAGGCTAACTTTATTGCAGCAAATAACCTGTTGCATGCATCTGTTACAAAACTTAAAAAGGTAAAAGGCATTACTGTTAACCTTGTTCACGGCAACGAAAGCAGCATTAAAAAAGTACTTCAGCAAGCCAACCCCCAAACAGAGAGCATGGAAGGGGCCGCTGTGCTATATTGTTGTCATCAGGCATCCCTGCCTTGTCTTCAGATCCGCAGCATTTCGAATTATATAGTACGCAGAAATAAAGAAAGCTGGCAGATTGGCCTTGCCATAAAGGAACTGAATAAATGGGCTATTGATTTTTTGACAAATACATAACTGGTTTTTTGGGGGGCTTCTGTACCTTTACCCCATGAAACTTAGTCTTGGTTTTTCACCCTGCCCCAACGATACTTTTATTTTTGATGCGCTCATCCATCATAAGATTGATACGGAAGGTTTAGAATTTGAAGTCTTTTTTGATGACGTGGAAACACTGAACCAAAAAGCATTCCGGGCTGAACTGGACATTACCAAACTAAGCTTTCATGCTTTTGCCTATGTGGCAGAACAATATGCACTACTTGATTCGGGAAGCGCTCTGGGTTTTGGAGTTGGCCCCTTATTGATTTGTCACAAGGAAAACTTTATCCGAAACAGTGACCATTTAAGTCCCGATCTTAAAGTTGGAATTCCGGGCAGGTATACAACAGCCAATTTTTTATTGGGTATTGCATTCCCCCATTTGACTAATAAACAGGAAATGGTTTTCTCAGCTATAGAAAGTTCCCTGTTAGCAGACCAGATTGATCTTGGATTGATCATTCATGAAAACAGGTTCACCTATACTGAAAAAGGCTTGCATAAAATAGTTGACCTGGGAAGCTTTTGGGAACAGCAAACAGGCTGTGCCATTCCATTGGGGGGAATTGTGGTAAACCGAAAACTTGACCGGAAAACTATGGAAAAAGTAAACCGGCTGGTTAAAAAATCAGTAGAATTTGCCTTTGCCAATCCAAAATCAGGGCTTGAGTTTATCAGACTCCATGCGCAGGAAATGAGTGAGGAAGTGATGTATAAACACATTGACCTGTATGTAAACCAATACAGTGTTGAACTGGGCATTGAAGGAAGAAAAGCCATTGACACGATGTTTACCATGGCACTGAAAAAAGAACTGATCCCTCCGTTTAAACAAAGTATCTATCTGATACCTTAACCAATTAATTACAAGGCCCGTCCGGTATTTCCTTTGTGATCTTAAGAAGTTTAGTTACAACAAGCGTAGAGTCAAAATCGGCTGACATGCTTAAGCTATCTGATTTTATGGCATGACATTCCACCTCAATATAAACGGGTTCATAGGGCTTTTCAAAATTAAAATTATTGTAGGCCAGTTCCAGGGTCTTTGCACTGTCTGCAACCCAATACTCAGTTCCCTCCTCACAATCTGTAAATGATTTCATTTCCGGCCCGTAACTATATAAGCCCTTAAGTACTCTGCTGGCATGCTGCTTAACTTCTGCAGGCCTTCGATTACATGCCATTACCGTAACCGCAACGGCTATTATTAAAAATAGCAGGCTTTTAAATATATTCATGATTTTATAGATCTTGATTTAAATGGTTTATCTTCTTTACACTCAAATTAGATGACAAAGCTGATGCCATAAAAGAAAAAATACTCACGGTAAAGAATACGAGCAGAAAATCTTTCCATTTTAAGGCCACAGGATAAGCATTCGTAATCACGAGATTATCCTGGGACATTTTTATGAGTCCGAACTTCTGTTGAAGCAAAGAGAAGCCAAGTCCGATAAGCAGACCACATATACAACCGGTCATGGAAATCATCATCCCTTCCAGCAAAAAGATACGTTTAATTAACTTTTTACCAGCCCCCAAACTGCTCAATATGGCAATGTCTTTCAACTTGTCAATTACCAGCATGGTTAATGAACCAATGATATTGAATATGGCAATGATCAATATAAAGGTGAGAATGATGTATACGGCCCATTTTTCACTGCCCAGAATATTATATAAAACTTTATTCTGTTGTATCCTATCCTTTATTTCAAAGTTTTCCCCGATCTGATCTTCTATCTTTTGCCTGAACAGATCGGCATCCGCACCTTTATGCAGATTGATCTCGATGGCTGAAATGTTTAGCGGTTCTTCAAGCAGTTTTCTGGCAAACCTCAATGGGACTATAGCCATATTATCGAAATCCTGCTGCACTTCAAAAACTCCGGATACCGGAATAGAAAGAATCGTAAAATCATCTGCCGGATTGATTGAACTGGCCTGGTTCGCCTTCTTTTTAGGTGAAAAAATCTGCAGCGGATAAAAAGGATCTGTTGTATTTACCATCAAAAAATTTTGAATGGCCGAACCAATTACCGCGTAGTTCAGGCTCTTGCTTTCGAGCACAAAATTACCGTCAATGGTAATGCTGTCCAGGCTCTTGTTTTTCAGGTAATCTGTACTTACCCCTTTTACCAGCCCAACAGACTGTTTATCATTATACCTTAATAAAGCATTTTCCGAAAGCACTTCAGTAAAAGAATAGATTTCCTTATCCTTTCTCAATTCATTAAAATAAGTCGTATTGGGATTAAATGTTTTCCCTTTTAAAGGAGAGATCACTATTTGCGGGGTAATGGTATTAAACATTTTTAACACCACCTCTTCAAAACCATTGAATACCGACAGGATAATGATCAGCGCTGCACTACCTACAAAAACCCCTGCTACCGAAATGGTAGAGATAATGTTGATGGCATTGGTAGATTTTTTTGCAAAAAGATACCGCCGAGCTATGTAGAAAGGTGTATTCAATATTTATTTAATGGTATAATGCTTATTGTAAATAAGGATTGTGCTGTTTTTCAAAGCCTATGGTTGTAGACTGACCATGGCCCGGATAAACCCTGCAATCATCAGGCAATATAAACAAGTTATTTTTGATACTGTTGATTAATTGCAAATGGTTCCCTCCGGGAAGATCTGTCCGGCCAATGCTGCAATAAAACAGCACATCACCCCCGATTAAAAAGTTATCTGCCGCTGCATAAAAACACAAATGCGCCGGAGAATGGCCTGGTGCAAAAATAAGCTCCAGCTGGCTATTGCCAAAATTAACCTTTCCGGACTCAGGCAAAAACACTTCCGGTTCAGGCGAAAGCTCGTAATGTAAGCCCATTTGAGGTACATAACCAGGCATGGCCTGTAAAACATATAACTCTCCTTTATGAAATTGCGGTTTCAACCCCCAGTTGTCATAAACAAATTTATTGCCAAATACATGATCGTAATGGCAATGGGTATTTAGCAAAAGAACCGGTTTTAATTTTTTCTCTTTTATGAATTTAACTACTGTATTCTGCTCTTCAGCATCGTACATCCCCGGATCAATGATCACACATTCGCCCGTTTCATCAAACAGGATATAAGTGTTTTCGCTTATAGGATTAAAGGTAAATTGTTGAATGCTGATCATAAGTTATTTCCATTTAAATGTACTGATCATCCGGTCTATATCTTTTTTAATAAAATTGACTACCGGCTGAATGGAATCATATTGAGGGCGTTCATTGAAGTACAATGCGGCCCTAAAATAGTGTTTTGTACTGTCAGTTAAAAAAAATTGTACAGAAGATGCGGTATTGCCTTCTATTGCGTAATAAACCCCATATACCTTCTTTTCCGGATAGTTAATGATTTTCTGGTCTATTGCATTTGCCTTTACGGTATGTTTAAAGGCAAATGTCCGGGCATCCTCTACCAGGTTTTCATATTCTTTTTTTGAGGAAATATCATAATAGGTAAGATGTAAGCGGCCGTTAAACTGCGGAAACGACAGGTTGTACCAGCAGGGCTGGGTATCCCGGCTGCTATCATGCTGCAAAGTAGCATATTTTGGATAATCGAATGAAAAAGGGCAGTCTTTATTGTAAGGCTGATAGGCTTTTACCGGAAAATCTATTTTAAAATATCCTCTTGGCTTAGGCGAATAACTATTACTGTTACACGCAGAAAATGTAAGTAAAACAACAAATAAAAGAAAGAAATATCTGTTCATGTTATGGATTCCAAATCTCCCAGGAGCGGATGGCCTGCAGGTGCAACATCTCTAATCCGTTTTTTGTTTTGCCTCCCTTTTCTTTCACCTGTTTTAAAAACAGGGTCTCTTCAGGATTATAGACCAGATCGTAAGCCACATGGTTTTTATTTAAAGCACCATAAGGAATGTCCGGATAAGTATCTGTATCGGGAGACATCCCCAAAGGAGTGGTATTAATCAGAACGGTATATTCCCGAAGCATAGCCTCATCCACTTCATTGTATAAAATGCTGCTTGCTGATGGTTTCCTGGTCACTACCAGGAAAGAAATCCCAAGTTTGTTTAAAACATATTTTATAGCCTTTGCCGCCCCGCCATCTCCAAATACCAACGCTTTACGGTGGTGTACTTCCAATAAAGGTTTTAATGATTCTTCAAATCCATAAGCATCCGTATTGTATCCTTTAAGCCATTGCCCCGATTCATTTCGTATGATCGAAATACAGTTAACAGCTCCGATTTCTGTGGAAGCCTCATCCATCTCATTCAAATATGGCAATACCTGTACCTTATAGGGTATAGTTACATTTATTCCACAAAGTTCCCGATCCCCTGAGATCATTTTAGGAAAAAGCCCGATGTCAGCTATAGGGTAAAGCTCGTATGCACAACCCTCAATCTGTTCATGTTCGAATTTTTCTGTAAAAAACTTTTTTGAAAAGGAATGTGATAAAGGGTAGCCGATTAAACCAAATTTTCTCATTATTATTAGTAGGGATGGATTTAGGAAATTACTTCTGCGGATTCAAAAAATGATCAAAGGTATCTCCTCTTAAGCCCAACCGTATAGTCTCTAATGGGATCACCTCAGCAGGTGCAATATTTCCAATGTTTACATTAGCACCAAGTAACTTAATAAACCAAACCTGTTGTTCTTTCTGTGGCGCTTCCCAAATAATTGTTTCCTCTGGTATCTGCGTCAGGATCTCATCTACCAGGCCTTCACGAACCTCTCCGGATCCTCTGTATATACCTACATTCCCTCCTTCTCTGGCTTCTGCTATCACCTTCCAAGAACCCGCCTCAATTTCAGCATTCATCAGTTTGATCCATTTATAGGGGGCAAATATTTTGGTTGCGTCTTTAGAACCCACCTCAGAAATCACAGTAACCTGTTTGGCCAGCTTTTGGATGAACTCGCATTTCTGGTCGTGCTCTATTGTAATTGAACCATCCGAAACCTCGGCATACTCCATACCAAACTGATCCAGCACCCTGCAATAATCATCAAACTGGTTCCGTATAATGAATGCTTCAAAAAGTGTTCCTCCAAAATACGTAGGGATCCCTGCATCCCTGTAGATGCGGAGTTTCTCTTTCAGGTTGGGGGTAACAAAGGAAGTTGCCCAGCCCAGTTTCACAATATCAGTATGTATTCCGGCTACCTCTATAAAATCTTCAGTTTGTCTTAAGCTTAATCCTTTATCCATAACCATTGTAATTCCTTTATTACGTGGTTTTGCAGGACGCTCCGGTATATTATTCAATGGGTAATTCATATAGGTCACAAAGGTGAAAAAAAATTAGACAGTTTTATCAATACTATCTAATAAAAGGCACAATACTATTTTATATACCTATTGATAACGTCCACTATTGAGCTGTTATCTTGTAATTGAGGTAAATATTCAAACAAAATATAGTGCTTTTCAGGATCTGTAACCAGGGCTGTTTCAAGATATAAGAGGGCTTCGCTCTTTTTTCCAAGGGCAAATAAATAAGCTACCATACGATAATATAGCTCTGCGGCATCAGGATTATTTTTTATCGCATCAGACATCGTCTCTGAAGCTTCGAGTAGTTTTCCCTGCTCGTACAATACAGTTGAAAAATCAAGCCAGGCTTCTACATCTACCGGATTGTACTCCAAAACTTTATAATAGGCTTCAACAGATTGTTCTATCTGCCCGAGCTTATAATGGGCATCGGCCATGGCAAACCAAAAATCCGGATTCTCTGCATCCAGTTCCAGCGCTTTTCTGTAAAAATGCAGCGACTCAAAGTAGCGTTCCTCAAAATTCAGGGTAACACCTATGCCAAACCAGGCATCGGCCATCTTCGCATCCATCTTAACAGATTTTTTGTAGTATGAACGCGCTTCATCCATCCTTTCAAGCTTTTCATAACATTCCCCGATAGCACAATAGGTATCGGCATTGGGTGGTTCGTATTCAAAGGTTTGTTTATAAACCTCTATAGCTTCCGTGTAGCGGTCAAGCTGAACCAGTGCATTCCCTTTATTGTAGTAGGCAGAAGCAAAATTGTCTTTAATTAAGATGGCATAATCATAAGCATCAATTGCTTTCTCGAACAAATCCAGTTTATGGTAAGAATTGGCCAGGTTATACCATGCGGCATAAGAATACGGATCATTATCTATGTATTCCTGATAAAACTTAATACTTTCTTCCTGTTTATCTAAAATGTCATAACAAAAAGCAAGCTCATACAAACCGTCCTTGTTCTCCATGTTTTGCTCCAGGCTCTGTTTAATATATATAATCGCGCTTTCATAGTCCAGCATATTCTGGTATACATAAGCAATCTGCAAAAGAATTTCATCTGTTGTTTCAGCAAATTCCAATGCTTTCTGGAAATTATCCAATGCTTCAGAATAACGCTCAAGGCTATTAAAGATATTCCCTCTTAAAATATAGATCTCTGCTTCAGAAGCCTCCAGCATTTCCGCTTTCTGCAGCGACAGGAATGCCCTTTCTGTCTGATCGGTTATAAACAGCAACTGCGCCTGTTTAACCAGAAATACCGCAGCATAAGGATGCTGATTAAGTGCATATTCTATTACCTGAAGGGCCTTTACAGGGTCACTCTTCTCAATATAGTAATCAATAATATTCTCAAAAGCCTGGGCATCAAAAAAGTACTGATCCTGATTGCGTATCATCTCCTCGTAACGCTCAACAGACCGTTGGGCGTCATCACTAAAATCAAAGTAAAATTCCTCTTCCATGTATTGAATAATTAAAGAACTGCTCCCCTTGTTGCTAAATACATTATAAGTTTACAATTATTATGTGTTGGATACGCCAAATAATTTTCAACATACACACAACTTATCTGTTAAGTAGCTGATTATATTAATAATGCGAGAGGGCTATGATCAGAAATATTTTACAAAGGAACACAACATTATATTAAAACAAGTAAAATTCGGGTCACGAAACTCATTTAACTACCCAACCTGTCATCGTTTCGTTATTTTTTGTTGATTTGTATACCTGACCATTTTACTATATGTAGAAGGAAAACGGTAGAGAAACTTTTGCCCCACCTTAACTGTGTAAATAGCTTTATATTTATCTAATAATGCGCTCTGCGATTATAGTGTCTTTCAACATTCTGTTCCTGTAGCCTGGCAGCTGGTATTGAACCTCTTGTGTGGCTACTGTTGTTGTTACTGCTGCAAACTGTTCCATTTTTAATTTTGCTACCTTGTTTTTAACCAGGGTATGTTCATTTGTTGAGCCTTTCAGGTTTAGCGCCGAACTGTCTTTTATAACCGTATATAAACTTCCGGCATCCGCATTTACATAGGCTGTTGCCTCATCTTTCAGAAAAACCTGAAGTACGTTTAATGAAAACCTGCCCCTTGTAGTTACCGTAGCTGTATTGGCAGCGTCAATCCTTTGTAAGTCCTTCATAAATACGACTATAACAACAGGCTCCAGTTCGGTAGAGCTAATGTATAGTTTATCGCCTTTTTGCATGATCTTAGTAAGTTTTTTATTGTAATCCTGGTAAATTGCCACACTTTGTTTGTCGCACTGGACAAGTTCAACCCGGGCATTTCCCGTGATCACAACCTTATTAAAATCTATCGTTGAAGATATTTCCGGTTGATTATTTTTTTTATCAGTTACCGCCGAAGCAAATGCTGATGAGGAGAGCACAATAGCTGTTAAAGCTGATGCGAATAATGTTTTTACCAGAGTTTTCATATTTTTTGTTATTTTGTTAGCATACTTACCTATAAGTCACATTAAAACCAGAAACGTTACAGCGTTTTTTAAGCTTTTAGGCAAGATTGGCAGAATAACCGACCAACCTGCATTTTTTTTCGACCAACAGCCAATAAAGACATCAATGCAACGAATACTGATCAGTCTTTCGTTAAATAGTTAAAAAAACAGCGCAATTTTATTTGAAAGCATTTCAATTTGATGTAAGTTTAGAGATTTTTAAATGCTTATCCTCTGATTGTTTTAATCTCTTGCCAATGTTACGTGTAGATAGTGCCAAACCCTGCAAAATTGTATACTCTTTATGTAAACATGCATATTTGGGCTATTTGATTGAGCCCCATATTGTACAGTTAAATCCGCAGGGCGACTTTTCCTTAACCTATCAGCGTATTTTTTCACATACTGCAAAAGAATTCACCAAACATCTGACAGAAACTGATCTTAAACTCATCAAAATTCTGGACGAAACGGAGCAGGACTTCATTATCAAGAAATTTCACAAAAAAGCGATCAGACCGGTAGAATTTTTCAGCAAGTTTTTCAATGACAAGTTCTATGATAATGTTCGTCCAAAAATTGAAAAGAAATTATCCGAAGTTTTGGAGATGTTAAAAACTGAAGGCTCCTTATACCTCATGGACAAGGATGGATGGCCCGCGGAAAGAAAGATTGATATTGCTACAGAACCTTCAACTGTATTGTTTCATTTCAGGAGAAATGAAATAGAGACCCGCTATTTTCCAACCATTAAATACCAGGGATTACGTATCGATTTCATGTTTAAAGATGCTCAGGTGATCAGCAACCAACCTTCCTGGCTCCTGCTTAATGATATGCTTTATTTTTTTGAACAGGATATTGAAGGTAAAAAACTTCTCCCTTTTCTGAATAAGCGCTACATCACCATTCCTAAGGCGACAGAAGATGCCTATTTCGGAAAGTTTGTGGCTCCCCTGATAGAGAAATACCACGTTTATGCCGAAGGCTTTGATATCCGGACAGAAAAGCATGAGCCTATACCCGTTATAAAGGTAATTTATGTAGATGCCGGGATTTCTCAGCTACAGCTTAACTTTAAATACGGAGAGCATGCTTTTGCAATGGGCAGCGAGAAAAAAGTAACTGTACACCTTCATAAGGAACAGGACAATTATGTTTTTACCCGGGTTAAAAGAGACGCGGTCTGGGAAAAACAGAAGTTCAATTATCTTTTAAGTCTTGGTCTTAAAAAAACAAGCGCGCTTTACCATCACCTGGAAATCCCTGCAGAAATGGAGGAAGACCAATCTTATGCAATCATCAACTGGGTAAACGAACACCTTGAACAACTACAGGCTGAGGGCTTTGAAATAGAGCAGCACCGTGGAACCAAAAGGTTTTTATTTGCCGTAAATAAGATCAGCTTTGACATTAAGGAAGACAACGATTGGTTTGACATCAATGCCATTGTTTATTTTGGCGAGCACCCCATTCCTTTCATTTCATTAAAAAACCATATTCTGCACAAAAAAAGGGAGTTTCTTTTACCAGATGGGTCAATTGCCATTATTCCAGACAAATGGTTTACCCAATATGGAAGCTTGTTTAGTCTTTCGGATGGTAGCAAAGGATTAAAACTTAAAAAACATCATATCGGCCTGATCAATGAACTGGCTGAAGACGGCATCGCCAATATCACCCTGAGCAGGAAGCTGCAAAGGTTGAACGACTTTGAGAATATTGCCGATACAGAGATGCCCCTTAACTTTAAGGGCGATTTGCGGCTTTACCAAAAGGCCGGGTACAACTGGTTTAGTTTTTTAAGGGAATATAATTTTGGTGGCTGCCTGGCTGACGACATGGGTTTGGGAAAAACCATACAAACGCTGGCCATGTTACAGAAACTAAAAGAAGAAGACCTGGAGCAGTCTAAACACAGCACATCACTTATTGTGATGCCCACATCATTGATTTACAATTGGTTAAATGAGGCTAAAAAATTCACACCAAAGTTAAAGATCCACGCACATACCGGCACTTCAAGGAATAAGGATGTTGCCCGTTTCTCTGACTTCGACATCGTTATTACAACTTATGGCATTACTCGGGTTGACATAGAGGTGCTTAAAGACTTTTATTTCAGTTATATCATATTGGATGAAAGCCAGAACATCAAAAATCCTTCATCCAAATCTTTTAAAGCGGTAAGGGCCCTTAAATCCAGGCATAGGCTAATCCTAAGTGGTACACCGGTTGAAAACTCGGTCAGCGATCTGTGGACACAGCTAACCTTCTTAAATCCCGGATTACTGGGTACACAGGCCTTCTTCAACGAAGAATATGTGCAGGGCATTGAAAAGAAAAAAGACGAAGAAAAAGCCAGGAAATTACAGGCCATCATTAAGCCCTTTGTGCTCCGCAGAACAAAGGAGCAGGTGGCATCTGAACTTCCCCCTAAAACCGAACAGGTATTTTATTGTAACATGAGTGAAGACCAGGCTGCTTATTATGAAAAAACCAAATCAGCCTATAGAAATGATTTGCTGAACAGCATGGATGACGGCACTTATGCAAAAAAACAAGTCCAGCTTTTACAGGGCTTAACGGCCCTGCGTCAGCTGGCCAACCACCCCGTAATGATAGATGAAACCTATACTTCAGATTCGGGTAAGTTTGAGAACGTGGTCCATACTTTAGACAATGTGCTTAAAGGAGGGCATAAAGTGCTCATTTTTTCTCAATTCGTGAAACACCTCAATATCTTCAGACAATACCTTGAAGAAGAAAACATTTCCTTCGCTTACCTGGACGGTGCCACAAAAAACCGGGGAGAGATTGTTGCCGACTTCCAGAAGAATACCGCATTAAAAGTATTTCTGATTTCTATTAAGGCCGGAGGTGTAGGTCTGAACTTAACCGAAGCTGATTATGTTTTCATTCTTGACCCTTGGTGGAACCCTGCTGTGGAACAGCAGGCCATTGACAGGACCCATAGAATTGGCCAGGACAAAAAGGTTTTCATCTATAAGTTCATTGCAAAAGATACTGTAGAGGAAAAAATACTTGCCTTACAAAACCGTAAAAAAAGACTGGCCAGCTCGCTGATCACTACAGAAGAGAGCTTTTTTAAATCCTTGAGCAAAGAAGACATTAGTGAGCTGCTCAATTAGTCTTTAATAAGTTAAGATAACGTCCATTGCTGATCATTTCTGCACCTAAACTCATTAAATGATTGTTTGGCAGCTGGCAGTCTATGACATTGAAGTCCTTGTACCGACAAAGCCAGATCAAAGCCGCTTTAGAAGCATTGCTTGCTTTGCTAAACATGCTTTCCCCGCAAAAAACCTGATTGATCTGTACTCCATATAAGCCCCCAACCAGTAGCCCATCCTGCCATACCTCTACACTATGTGCATGCCCACGCTGATGTAAATCCAGGTAAGCGGTCTGCATTTCCTTCGTAATCCAGGTGCCATCCTGTTCTTTTCTATTAATTATGGCACAATTTTCCACCACTTCTTTAAACGCCTGGTCATAGGTAATTTCAAACAGCTTAAGCTTAAATATCCGGTCCATGCTTTTGCTCACCTTTACATTTTCAGGAAAAATCACGCAACGCTCAGCGGGCGCATACCAGCAGATCGGATCCCCCTCACTAAACCAGGGAAAAATTCCATTTTTATACGCTAAAATAAGCCTTTCGGGCCTCAGATCGCCCCCAATTGCCAGTAACCCATCGGGATCTGCAAGATCCGGGGCTGGAAAAACGATTGTTTGATCGTCTAACTTAAAAACCATTTACAATATTACGCACTAAAAAATTATCTCCATTATGTTCTTTTACAAATTCGAAACATTAGATCAGTCCCGCACTGAGAGCATCCGTTATGGCCTCCTCATTCGTTTCAAAAAGGCAGGTCCTGATGTTCCGGGCCTCAATTTTTTTCAGGAACTCACAGGTAAGGGCTTCCTTTTCTTTACGGATATTCCTGATGTAGACGGCTTCAATATTTTCAGGATACTTTTCTGCTATAGCTGTATAAATAGCAGGATCGCTTTGGGTATTGTCGCCAAGAAAAACAAACTTTTGGTTGGGAAAAGCATCCAGAATCCGCATTACCCGCATTAGTTTACCCTGATGGCCTGTTTTACCTGTTTTGATCAGGTCTTTCCAACGCTTGATCTGGTTCAGCAAAAATGCACCTTCAGGTAACTTGTTGTACCTGAAGGTTTCTACCAGGTAATCGTACAGGTTCCATTCACTACTGGAAACATAAAAAAAAGGATTTGGCTGATCAGCGCTGGTATGTGACAGTGACAGCGATTTATAGAGCGTATAAGTATCCTGGAAAGTTTTTCTCGTCCTCGGATTTTTGATAAACAGCTCTCTTAGCCTTCTTCCAATGGCTGCCGAATGGGAAACCATTACCGTATCGTCAATATCTGAAATGAAAGCATATTGGGTAATATGAGGTACAAATATCTGTCCGTGTCCTACTGCCATCACAACACCATGATCATTCAATGCCTCAACTTTAACACTATGCCAGCCTGCCTGAACATTTTCAATAGCCGCCCATTCAAATTTAAAGAACCCATCATATTCGGTTGTGTTGTATACCTGCTGCCCTTTAAAAGTTAACCTTACTTTAACGTAAGGATAAGGCTTTAAAATAAATAGTTTTAGCAGGTGAACAATGTTAACAAAAAGATTATTGCTATAAATCTGTCTCGTTCGGGCTTTAAAACGGAATACATGTCCGTATACAACCAGATTGTGCGTGTGCCCGTAACCATGATATACTTTAACGCTGACAGATTTATTCATTAATAATTAAAACAGAGTAGGGCAGCAGTTGTTTTTGCTATTAGATATTTACTGATGCATAAAAAGACTTCCAAATTAAAATTGCTGTTTATTGTGAACCCTGGCTCGGGAAGTGGAGAGATAAACTTCAGCGAGGTCATTGGCAATTATTTTGCCGAAAAAACACAGGATTTTGAGATTTACAAACTTACAAAAAACTGTTCTCTAACTAAGATCAAGGGTGTTATTCAGCAATCGATGGCCGATAGGGTAATTGCCGTAGGCGGGGATGGCACCTTAAAACTGGTTGCAGAGTGCGTACTGGAAACCAACATACCAATAGGCATTATTCCGGCTGGTTCTGCCAATGGCATGGCCCGCGAACTAAACATCCCCTCCAGAATAGAAGAAGCGCTTGATATCGCCATAAATGCCCCGGCTAAAAAGATACATGCCGTTATTGTAAACGGCGAGCTCTGTATCCATCTGGCCGACATTGGCTTTAATGCTTACCTGGTAAAGAAATTTGATGCCCTGCCGCAACGCGGAATGCTTGCCTATGCTAAAGCAGCCTGGACAGCCCTCTGGAATCATTATAAAATGGAAGTTGAATTTAAGATCAAAGATAAAACCATTCACTCAAAGGCTGCCATGGTGGTTATAGCCAATGCCACTATGTATGGTACGGGAGTTAAGATCAATCCTGATGGGCAACTGGATGATGACTTTTTTGAGGTCATCCTTGTTAAAGAATACTCCTTCATGGAAATACTTAAACTAAAGTTTACCAACCTGCCTTTTAATCCAAAAAACATCGAGTCCTTCCAAACTACCAATCTCAGTATTAAAACCCGGCATAAGGCCCATTTCCAGGTCGACGGAGAATATATAGGAAAACTGAACAACATTAAAGCGCACATCGTCAAAGATGCCATCCACATCATTGCACCATAATACCCCTTTTATCTGCAATACTTTTCCAGCATTTCATCCGCCAGGTCAGATCCCATGTATTTTACAAAAAGAAAGTCTTCGCAGGCTCCCTGTTTGTCCTGCTGCTGTATCTTTTTAAGCCCATCTGCTATTCTCTCCTTAAAATAAGCATCATCATAACCCAATTCCCGCTTTAAGGCAATAAAACGGGCTTCTTCCCCCGCTTTAATGTCGCCCTTTTCTTTATTCTTATAAAAGTTCTGAATTGAATTGGCCAGTGCTTCGCTCGACTTATAAACCGCAATTGCCCGTTTAATTTCCTGGGGATCCTTATCGGCACAGTTATAGCCTGATAATGTAAATTTCATAGGGGCTACCAAAAACACAGTGGTATCATGGTTTTCAGGTACAGTCCATTTGCCACTACTCAGCCTGATCAGTCTTAAGGCCTCATCATCCAGGTCTGTACCGATGCCCGAACTAATTTTTGAATAATAGACATGACCACTCTTGCTGAGCTTAAAGCTGATCGTGACAGTACCCTGAATGCAATTTTGCAAAGAATACTGGGGATAAATGTTATTTGCCGTAACAAAGGCTTCCAGCCCACCCTTTATAACCGGCTGGGCACTTACTGCAGGTACCAACAGTACAAAAAATGCAATCAGGATCTTTGTCATACACTAATTTACACATTTTAAAAAGAAATTAGCACAAGGGCTTATTCGCTTTCTTCACGCGCTCCGCTTTCTTCGCGGTCTCTCGAAATCTTGTCAAACAACTTGTCCATCTGTTCCACATACGTATTGGTATCATCCACAAAAAAAGTAAGTGTTGGAACCACCCTGGCCTGATGGCGGATGCGGGCGCCCAGCTTATACCTGATTTCGCCGGAATGAGAATTTACCTCGGCAACAGAAAGGGTGGTATTGCTGGTATTTAAAAAGCTTAGATAAACTTTTGCTACCGCCAGATCCGGAGAAACACGAACTTTAGTAATGGTAACCAGTGTATTCGGTAAATAAGCTGATCCTTCACGTTGAAAAATAGCAGCTAACTCTTCTTGTATTACACCGGCAAATTTCTGTTGACGTTTACTTTCCATAATTTTTCTCTTTCTTCTTTAACGGCATTAATTAATATAACAACTTATCATAAGGATACCGTTCAGTATGCATAGCCAGCACCTTACCATATAACAATTGCCTGAATTCTTCTAAATTCTCTTTGTGCAGGGCGGAAATAAATAGAGCGGGTGCATTTTCAGCCCCCATCCAGCTTTTCTTAAAGTCGTCCAAAGTAAGTACGATCTTTTCCTCATCTTCATGGTCCGGCTCAGGACTTACATAAGCATCAATTTTATTGAATACCATAATCGTATCCTTATCACGGGCACCAAGGTCTTTTAGTGTCTCATTTACCACATTGATCTGGTCTTCAAAATTAGGATGGGAAACATCCACCACATGAATCAGGATATCGGCTTCCCTTACCTCATCAAGTGTAGATTTAAAGCACTCTACCAGATGATGCGGCAGCTTTCTGATGAACCCTACGGTATCAGACAACAAAAAGGGCAGGTTTTCAATCACCACTTTACGAACAGTAGTGTCCAGTGTGGCAAAAAGTTTGTTTTCAGCAAATACTTCCGACTTGGAAAGCATGTTCATGATTGTCGATTTGCCCACGTTGGTATATCCTACCAATGCAACCCGGATCAGCTGACCACGATTTTTACGTTGTGTTTCATTCTGACGGTCAATCTGTTTCAGCCGTGTTTTTAAAAGAGATATCTTTTCCAGGATCATCCTTCTGTCACTTTCTATCTGTGTCTCACCAGGCCCTCGCATCCCGATTCCCCCTTTTTGACGTTCCAGGTGGGTCCATAAACGGGTTAACCGGGGCAGTAAGTATTGCATCTGCGCCAGCTCTACCTGGGTTTTGGCTTGTGCAGTTTGTGCCCTGCCGGCAAAAATATCAAGAATCAGATTGCTTCGGTCTAATATTTTAACCTGCAGTTCCTTTTCTATATTTCTAAGTTGCGACGGTGATAACTCATCGTCAAAAACAACCATGTCAATCTCTTCCGACTTAACATAAGCCTGTATCTCTTCCAGTTTACCTGTACCCACAAATGTTGCACGGTCTGGCTTCAGCATTTTCTGGGTAAATTCATGCTCCACCAAACCACCTGCAGTATCCACTAAAAACGCTAGTTCGTCCAGATACTCCCTGGTTTCCTCAGGCTTTTCACCAGGCCTGATTACCCCAACAAGTACTGCCCGTTCCTGCTTAACCGCTGTATCGTAATATTTCTGTCTTCCCATGTAAAATACAAAGATACAAAAGTTATACCGAGATCAATTGTGTGGCAAAGTCGCGCATTGCCTGTCCCGGATTGGTGGTTTTCATAAAGTTCTCCCCTATCAGAAAACCGTTAAAACCTGCGTTTTTCAGGTCTTTTATGGTTTCAACTGCACTTATGGCACTCTCCGATATCTTCATGAATTCATCCGGTATCTGCTCCACCAGTTCAAAAGAAGTTTGAATATTCACTGTAAAATCGGCCAGGTTACGGTTATTTACACCAATCGCATCTAAATCTTTACAAATACTGCGCTGCAGCTCTTCCTGGTTGTGTACCTCCAGCAATACATTTAATCCCAGATTTTTGGCCAGGGCCGACAGGTTTCTGATCTCTGCAGGTGTCAAAATAGCAGCAATCAGCAAAATAATATCAGCCCCAAGTGCCTTTGCTTCCAGTACCTGGTATTCATCTATCATAAAATCCTTTCTCAATACAGGAATTCTGTTTGCCGCCCTTGCTGCCAGCAAGTCGTCGGCATGGCCGCCAAAGAAATCAACATCTGTTAAAACCGATAGGGCCGAGGCCCCTGCCGCAGCGTAAGCCTGCGTAACCTCTTCAACAGTTACCCGATCATTAATGATGCCCTTAGATGGCGATCTCCTTTTAAACTCCGCAACAATCCCGGTCCTGTCCGGAGCCAGTAAAAAATCTTTAAAAACATAAGGATCACGGTTGAAGTGCAGGCCGGATTCAAGCTGCTTAACAGAAACGACCTGCTTTGCCTGTGCTACCTCTTCCTTTTTACGAATTACAATTTTATCTAAAATAGTCATATCTAATGCGCTAACCAGTTTTTCATCATTTGTTTTCCATACTCCGTAAGTACACTCTCCGGGTGAAACTGAACCCCACGTACATCAAAATCATTGTGGTGCAGGGCCATAATCTCTGCATCGGCATCCGTAGCGGTTACAGTAAAACAATCCGGCAAGCCTTCACTGCTCACTACCCATGAGTGGTACCGTCCTACATTGATCGTATCAGGACAATCCTTAAACAACAGTTCTGTCTTATCCAAAACTGTAATAGGTGTAGCAATGCCATGCATTGGGCGGCCCAGGTTCAGCAAAGTACCTCCAAAAGCTTCCGCAATGGCCTGCTGACCTAAGCAAACCCCAAAAATACTTTTGGTTGGGGCATACGCTCTGATCACATCCAGCAACAGGCCTGCTTCTTCAGGAATACCCGGACCAGGTGACAAGATTATTTTATCATATTCTGCCACATCTGCCAGCTCAAATTTATCATTTCTCCATACCTCTACATCTCTGCCAAGTTCATTCACCAGGTGCACTAAATTATACGTAAACGAATCGTAGTTATCAATAACCAATACTTTCTTTTGTATGCTCTCGTTGTTCATTTTCTTAAATATCTGTAGCCATCTGTATGGCCTTGCGCAAGGCCGCAATTTTGTTATTTACCTCATTCAGTTCGTTTACAGCAACAGAATCGGCCACTATACCTGCCCCTGCCCTGTAATACAACTGGTTATTTTTACTCATAAAAGTCCTGATCATAATGGCATGGTTAAACTGGTCGTTAAAGCCCATGTATCCAATGGCCCCGGCATAAAAATTACGTCCCAAACCTTCATACTCATCAATCAGTTGCATGGCCCGGTATTTAGGGGCTCCGCTTAATGTTCCCGCCGGATAAGTATCGGCAACTACCTTAAAGGCCGATACATTGGGCTGCAGGTTACCACTTACCTTAGACACCAGGTGGATCAGGTGAGAATAGTATTGAACTTCTTTAAATGATTTCACCTCAACCCCGCTGCAATGCCTGCTCAGGTCATTCCTGGCCAGATCTACCAGCATCACATGTTCGGCACTTTCTTTAGGGTCCTGTTCCAGTTTCCGCGCCAGTTCTGCATCCTCCTCGTCATTTCCCGTCCGCTTAAACGTACCTGCAATCGGGAAAATATTGGCTACATTATCTTTTATGGTGATCTGGGCTTCCGGAGAAGAACCAAAAAGTTTAAAACTCCCATAATCGAAATAGAACAGGTAAGGTGATGGATTAATAGACCTTAAGCAACGGTAAACATTAAATTCATCCCCCAGGAAGCCCTGATTGTAGGCCCTGGAAGGCACAATCTGGAATACATCGCCGCGCAAAATGTGCTTCTTCATCTGCTCTACCATTTCCATAAAACCCTCATTACTCAGGTTCGAATGCTCTTCTCCATCCGTTTTAAAGCTGTATTCCGGAAAATTTTTGTTCTGAATGATGTATTCTATCTTTTCAAGATCTTCATTATCATCCCCGTTAAAGGTATTTTTAAACAGGGTGACCTCATTTTTAAAGTGGTCTATTGCAATAATATACCGGTAAATATGGTATTGCATTATTGGAATTTCCTGATCCTTTGGCGATTTTGCAGTAAATTTAATGTCTTCAAACTCCTGTACGGCATTCCAGGTAAAATACCCAAACAAGCCGCTGGATATGTATCTTGTATCATCCACTACATCCGGCTTAAATGCTGCTTTAAAGGCATCAATTTCTGCCGTAAGCGTAAAGTCCTTCTTTTCCTCTTTTTTACCATCGGGAAAATAGGTTGAAAGCAGGCCATCCTGCAAAACAATACCGGCTATGGGCTCGGCACAAACATAGCTTACCGAGTTGGAACGACTATGGTAGTCAGAACTTTCCAGCAAAATTGTATTGGGGAATACATCCCGAAGGCGCAAATAAATACTCACCGGTGTGGTCGTATCTGCCAGTCTTTTCTTGTAAGTTGTTTTAATTATGTAATTACTCATATGCATCATTATTCTGAATCCGGTTCAGGGTCTTTTTAAAAATTAATCATATAAAAAAACCCGACGTGTGGTCTACGTCGGGTTCTCAATGTGGTTTGGTTTAGGTTGATAAACTATAAGGTACACAAAGCTGCGACTAGACTTTTTTGAAAAGTACTACGCCATTGCCAGGTGTGTATATTGTTAATCATGTGTCACAAAAATATAAATAAATCTAACAAACCAAAATTAATTTTATAATTTTTATGAAACACCGAAGAAAGACCGCGAGGGATCGGCATTAACCATGGCTACAATTGCAGCTATAATTAAGAGGAGTGCCAGGCCAAAATAAAGTGCTACCGACCTGTGTTTTACTACTGCATCTGTACCTTTTTTAGACCGTGCATTTCCTACAGTAATCAATATAACAGCAAAAATCATCATGCTGATGTGTTCCATTTTCCAGTAACGGCCAAGGGCAATACTGCTATCAACCTTATACCAGTCGTTCATAAAGTAGAGGATCAAACCTAATAAGAGCTGAATGTGCGCGGAAATCAATGTAAAAACATTTAGTTTTCTGTTTCCTTCTGTATATGGCTTTTTACCAAGCCAGCCTGAAAGTGCCTGAATAAGAGCGATCACCAGTAAAATTAAAACCAGGTAACGCCAGCCCGAGTGTGCGCTTTTTAAAATCTGATACATAATCGTTTTTCTTTCAAACTTAACCAATTACTTTCTCATTCGTAAAAAACAGAAATAGTAATTTATTTTTAGAATCATTATTAATTACAAAATTCTATTTTTATTTCAGCGCTCATTTAATTGCAGTGATCTTGTAAAGCGGAAAATCAAGCGGCTGTTCTTTTCCCCTGATCAGTTTATATTCATAAAACCGGTCCAGATATTTTTTGAATCGGTCCAGCGAGGGCATTGCAGCACTATAATCTTCATCATATTCAACAGTTTCTCCAACTTTAAGTGCAGCTTCCGGGTCGGAGGCTTTATGGAGCTCCGTTAAATCGTTAGGGTTGATATTGTGTCTTAATTCATCCATGGCTTTTTTTATCAAACCTACACTATAAAAAAGCAATTACGCTATATGCCCCTGCTATTGTCGTTAATCCCCCCTTCAGATATCAAAAATCCAAGCGATATTTGTTTTAGCAATAAAAACGGAACCATATGGCTACAACAAAATTTACATCAGTTGACGAATACATCGGCACTTTTTCCAAAGACATACAATCACGGTTACAGGACATCAGGCAGGTCATTAAGGAAAATGCACCCGATGCAGAAGAAATGATCAGCTACAACATACCCGCATTTAAATTACAGGGCATGCTGATCTTTTACTCCGCCTATACCCATCACATTTCCATTTCTATACCACCCTCTAAAGTATACGAAGCCTTTAAAAAGGAATTATCCGTATATAAAGTCAGTAAATCGGCCATTCAGCTGCCCAACGACAGTCCTTTACCACTAACATTGATAGGAGAACTGACAAGGTTCAGAGTAAAAGAAAATGTGGAAATGGCTGAGTCAAAGCGGGTAAAAAACCTGTAATAGGCAGGATAAATCATTTTTTTATAATAGATTTAGCCATTATCTAAATTATTTATGAAGAAAATCCTGCTCCTCTTCGCCTTTTTGTTAGCTGTAAATTATCTTTTTGCACAGCAAACTTATCCGGTTAATGGCACTTACGATATCCGACAGGGCTTATACGCCTTTACAAATGCCAGTATTGTAATCAGCGCTCAAAAAACCATTAGTAATGGTACACTATTGATTAAAGGACAAACCATACAAGCCACAGGTAGTGGACTGGCTATTCCTAAGGGCTACGTTGTGATCGACCTTAAAGGCAAATTCATTTATCCCTCACTTATTGATGCTTTTACCAGTTATGGAATGCCAGAAGCTACACGGACAGGAAGCAGTGGCCGGCAATCTATTTTTACCTCTACCAAAAAAGGGGCCTATGGGTGGAACGAAGCCATAAAGGCAGAAACCCAGGCCAGCACCATGTTTTCTGCCGATAATAAAAAGGCCGACGAACTGCGTAAAGCTGGTTTCGGCAGTGTTAATGTGGTTAACCGTGATGGCATTGCCCGCGGCACATCGGCCGCAGTAACTTTAAGTGATGAAAAAGAAAACAATACCATATTGAACCCCCAGTCGGCCGCCAATTACTCTTTTAACAAAGGGACCTCACAAAACGACTATCCAACATCTTTAATGGGGGCAGTTGCATTGTTGCGTCAAACCTATTACGATGCACAATGGTACAGTAAACAGAAGGAGGAATACAACATCTCTTTGGATGCCTTTAATAAGCAGCAAAACATTCCCCAGATCTTTGAGGCAGATGGCTGGCAAAATATACTGCGCGTAGATAAAATCGCTAAAGAGTTTGGCAAATCATATATTATCAAATCCAACGGAGATGAGTATCAACGGATAACTGCGGTTAAAGCAACCGGTGCCAGCCTCATTGTTCCGGTAAATTTTATTCGGGCATACAACGTGGAAGATACGGTTGAAGCAAGGGACATTAGCCTGGCCCAGATGAAAGCCTGGGAACTGGCCCCTACAAACCCCGCAGCACTTGAAAAAGCCGGCATCAGGTTTTCACTCAGTACGCATGGCCTCGAGAGTGTTAAGGATTTCTGGCCAAACATTGCCCAGGCTATCAACAATGGGTTAACAAAAAAACAAGCCTTACTGGCCCTTACAGAAATTCCGGCTGCAATGATTGGAATAGCCGATAAGACAGGCACGCTGGAAACCGGTAAGCTGGCCAATTTTATCATTACATCAGATAGCCTCTTTAACAAAGAAACCGTTATTGAAGAGAACTGGATACAGGGTAAGCGTTTTATCGTGTTTAAAAAAGATACCGGGAAAGACACCTCAAAGCTTGTGGCCAAAAAACAGGAAGAGCTAAAAACGGATAGCCCGGGAGCACTATTGTTCCCTTTTGCCCGTTTTGGCAACCTCGCCCCACTAAAGCAGGAAAACGTTTTGCTGAAAAATGCAACCATATGGACCAACGAAAAGGAAGGTATCCTGCAAAATGCAGATGTGCTTATAGAAAATGGCAAAATCAAAGCTGTTGGCAAAAACCTGAATGCCGGTAATGCTAAAGTAATTGATGCTACAGGCAAACACATTACCGCGGGAATGATAGATGAACACTCGCACATTGCCATGACCGGCGGTATCAATGAAGGGGCCCAGGCCTCTTCTGCAGAGGTTAGGGTGGGCGACATCATCAATTCTGAAGATATAAACATTTACCGCCAGCTTGCAGGTGGTGTAACCACTTCACAAATTCTCCATGGTTCTGCAAACCCCGTTGGCGGCCAATCACAACTCATTAAACTCAGATGGGGGAAACTGCCGGATGAACTTAAATTTGAAGGCGCTGATGGTTTTATAAAGTTTGCACTCGGAGAAAATGTGAAGCAGAGTAATTTTAGTGGCAGTGGCGCACGTTTTCCGGTAACCAGAATGGGGGTTGAACAAACCTTTGCAGATCAGTTTACACGTGCCAAAGCCTATAAGATTGAAATGGCAAAGAAAGGCAATATGGCCCGCCGCGACCTGGAACTTGATGCTATTGTTGAAATACTGGACAACAAACGTTTCATTACCTGCCACTCTTATGTACAGTCTGAAATCAACATGCTGATGAAGGTAGCCGATAGCCTTGGCTTCAGGATAAATACTTTTACCCACATTCTGGAAGGATATAAAGTGGCCGACAAGATGAAGGCTCGTGGCATCAGCGCTTCTACATTCTCTGACTGGTGGGCATACAAAATGGAGGTAGCAGAGGCCATTCCCTATAACGGGAAAATACTGCACAACATAGGCATCACAACAGCATTTAACTCTGACGATGCTGAAATGGCCCGGCGTCTAAATCAGGAGGCCGGGAAAGCCATTTTATACGGAGATGTCCCGGAAGAAGAGGCGCTTAAATTTGTAACCTTAAACCCGGCAAAAATGCTGCATATAGACAACCGGGTTGGCAGTTTAAAAGTTGGTAAA
This sequence comes from Pedobacter sp. AK017, assembly GCF_014200825.1. Taxonomy (NCBI): domain Bacteria; kingdom Pseudomonadati; phylum Bacteroidota; class Sphingobacteriia; order Sphingobacteriales; family Sphingobacteriaceae; genus Pedobacter; species Pedobacter sp. AK017. The sequence continues at coordinate 352,718 of NZ_JACHCW010000002.1, read as the reverse complement.
GATGCAGATCTCGTAGTCTGGTCTGCCCATCCTTTATCCATTTATGCAAAAGCAGAAAAGACCTTCATTGATGGAATCCCTTATTGGGATATAGAACGTGATGCCGAACTCAGAAAAACACAAAATGAAGAACGGGCAAGACTGATCCTGAAGATGAAAGAAAGTAAAGATAAAGGTTCCAAGACCCAACGCCCGAAAGCAGAAATACAGCGGCAATTCCATTGCGAAACGATTGAAGATTATTCTATTGAGCTGAATGAGTCAGAAAGGAGCCATAACCATGAATAAGTACATTTTAATCCTCTTACCATTAGCCATTAGCCTGAACTGTCTGGCGCAGGCCAATATTTCTCCGGCAAAACCACAGGATACAAGAACAGTGATTATGGGGGCAAAACTACACATCGGTAACGGACAGGTTGTAGAAACCGGATACCTGATATTTGATAAAGGAAAAATTACCGGTGTAGGAGATGCTACAGTTGCCCGTATTGACCTTACAGGCGCCATAGTAATTACCGCAAATGGTAAACAGGTATATCCGGGTTTCATAGCGCCGGTTACCAATCTCGGACTGGTAGAGATCAGTTCAGTAAAGGCAACATTGGATTATAATGAAATTGGCGAACTGAACCCACACATCAGGGCCCTGGTAGCCTATAATACAGATTCAAAAGTACCCGCTACCATAAGGAGCAATGGTGTGCTGATGGCTCAGATTACCCCTCAGGGTGGCACCTTGTCGGGCAGCTCATCAGTTGTACAGCTGGATGCCTGGAACTGGGAAGATGCAGCAATAAGAAAAGACGATGCCCAGCATTTAAACTGGCCGGTTACCTCAAAATTCAGCAGTTCGGGAAACAGGGCCATGGCCCAGGCCGAAGTTTTTAAAGAGCGCACACAGCAGGCGATTAATGACCTTGAACAGCTCTTTGCAGAAGCAAAAGCTTATGCCGAAACAGATAAACCAGCAGTGGTAAATGCCCGTCTGGCTGCCATGAGGCACCTGTTTGATGGTTCGCAAAAACTGTTTATCCATGCAAATGCAGAGAAAGACATCATTACTGCAGTAAAATTTGCAAAAAAATATGGCATTACACCGGTCCTGGTTGGTGGGGATGAAGCCTATCTGGCTATCCCCTTCTTAAAAGAGAACAATATTACGGTGGTGGTAAAGGAGCCACACAATTTGCCCAATAACAGCGACGACGATGTAAACCTGCCCTATAAAAATGCAGGTTTACTGGCCAATGCCGGAATCAATGTGGTGATGAGCCTGCACAGCTACTGGCAACTGCGGAACCTGCCTTTTATGGCAGGAACAATAACGGCCTGGGGTCTTGACAAAGAAAAAGCTTTACAAACCATTACCTTAAACACCGCTAAAGCATTAGGTATTGAAAAGATTGCGGGTAGCCTGGAAATCGGTAAGGATGCGACTTTCTTTATTTCGTCCGGGGATGCGTTGGACATGAAGACCAATAAAGTGGAAAGAGCGTTTATCCAGGGCAGGGATATCAATCTGGATAATCTTCATAAACAATTAGACAAAAAATTCAGTGACAAGTACCTGCTGAAAAGCTTAAAATAAGACAAAAAAAAGAGTGACCCCATCCAAGGTCACTCGTTTTTAACTAACTTATTATTCATAAAAAAACTGGCTGTTGGGGAAGGAGTCGAACCTTCAAGGGGTAGTTAGCTACAGTTCAAAAATTAATTTGTGGTCAACCCATAAACTGCGTTTATCCATTTATCCCCACCACCGAGACAAGAAGGCGTGTCTGCCAATTTCACCACCCAACATAATATAAAGTACTAATTCATTAAGTTTAAGATTTGGTTTAGGTTGATTCTGATCTTAAACTTAATTAGCTGTAGGGGAAGGAGTCGAACCTTCAAGGAGTAGTTAGCCCTTACGGGTTTTCCATTTTCTCCACCACCGAGACAAGGAGGTGCGTCTGCCAATTTCACCACCCTACAGAGTATAAGCAAATGTTAAAGAACTATTTTTTATTACTTGCTTGATACAAATGTAACAACAACCTCAATACGTTGCAAATATTTTAATCATTTAATTTTATTTTTATCATATTAATAATTATATTTGATTATCGTTAACAAATATCAAAATCATGCTTAGAAAAGAAAGCCAAAATTTAGAAATTGATAACCTGGATATAGACATCTTGAAGCAATTGATGCATGACGCAACCAAACCTTATACTGAAATTGCCAAAGATCTGATCGTTTCGGGCGGTACCATACACGTTCGTATGAAAAAGCTGCAGGAGATGGGCATCATCAAAGGCTCACATTTAATTATTGACCCGCAAAAAGCCGGTTATGATGTAACAGCCTTCCTCGGTATCTATCTGGAAAAGGGTATCCAATATAAAGATGCTGTAGAACAGCTGAGCAAAATTAAAGAAGTTGTAGAGCTTCATTACACTACCGGGGCATACAGTATGTTTGCCAAGATCATCTGCAGGGATACCAGCCACCTGAGGCATGTGCTGAATGAAGAAATACAGGCAGTGCCCGGAATTCAACGTACTGAAACATTGATATCACTGGAAGAAAGCATCCGAAGGCAAATTGAGCTTTAAAATGCTAATTCCAATGAAGCCAATTCACTACCCAGTTGTTTTATTCCATTCATAATTTTCTCAACCTGTTTATGCCCTGGTTTTTTATGCCCGTTAACATACTGAGACAATAAAGTTTTGTCCATCCCAATTCTGGAACCCAGTGCACTAGCATTAATGATTTTATAATACTCGAAAAATTGTGCTATATCTAATTGGATGCAGATATCATCTATGGTCACTTCAGGTAATCCTTTTAATTCAGCTACTGAATTGTATGCATCCACCATATTAATCCTTAATTCTGAAATATTATCTCCTGAAGTTGCTGCAGGAATATTATTATCCTCAGCAAAAGCAGAAAAACCAGTTCCGGTTTTTTCTACTACAAATACGATCTTTTTCTTCATCCGTTTGTTATTGTTTTTAATTAAAAGCCAGTTTATTTAATTCCAGCCCGTTTTAAAATTTTGTGAGCAAGCCCGGTGCCTATTTCTTTCGCTCCATGTTTGGCGATAACTTCTTCGCTTCCCGGTTTATCAGGGTGATGCCAGTATTCATGACTCCCTTTAGCGTCTCTCAAATAAACATATCCAACCTTCTTCAACTTTTTAAGCAACTCACTCCATTTCATGTTGTGATGATGTTTTAGTTAAAGAATAGCGTTGATATCCTAAGGAAACAAAGGTAAACAAAAGTTTATCTTTATCAAGCAAAAAAGTAAACTTTTTAATACCTTCTCTTAGTAACGCTAGCCGGCCAAATGGATTTCCGCCTGCAGTAGTTTTAAGCCCGATTGCATTAGTCTTTTCTGACCATTCCTTAACACTCAATTTATAACTATGCAACCCCGACTGACTTTTAATTCCATCGAATTCGATGGATCTTCCCCTATCTTTATACAATGCTATACCCGTTAAGGATATGTAATCGTTATTACTTTGCTGAAAAATAGAAATTTCAATTCCTTTTACTGTGATCTGCTGTTTTTTGTTCATGAATATAAAGATTAGTTCTTACGAATCTAATCTGGAATTGGCCCTACAACCACAGAATTCCAAAACAAAGTTTTTTAGTACAAAAAGCTAGATTTTAGCTCAAAATATTGAAACTACCGTCATCTCGGCGATAGGAAAGATCTTTCCTATCGCCGAGATGACTTTGAGTAAAAAAACCCAATAACCTTTCCCTGCTGTAAAGTTACTTTCCTTCTCTCCTACCCGGCTGTTGTTCGGGTATTGTTTGGATGCCAGCCGGCCTGGGCCTTTCAATGGCCTGTTTTTGCGCCAGCAAAAATGTAAAATAACTTTACTCACAGTAAAGCGCATTGGAGATGCAAATTGACCACATTAGCTTAGTGCCAGAATTAAAAAAAGTTATGGCAAAACTAAACAATGGCATTTTTGGCGCTATAAGCGGTAAAATAGGCAATATTGAAGGCTACATCAGAAAAGGACAACCCTTAGTACGACTTAAAAAACGGAAAACCAATATCCCGCCCAGCTTAAAACAACTGGCTGTAAGGCAAAAAATGAAGGTAGTAAATACCTTTATCGACAGCATGACCAGGTTTGTAGCTGCAGGGTTTGAACTGGCCGCAGCAAATGAAACCTATACGGCAAACAACGCCGCAAAATCTTACCAATTGTTGAATGCAGTAAAAGGCGAATACCCTGATTACAGCATAGATTACCCTAAAGTGCGGCTTACCGAAGGGACATTGCCAGTGGCTGATGATCCGCAGGTGCAGCCACTGGCCAATGGCCTGCTGTTTACCTGGAGTTTTGACATAAACGAAGACTATTATTACCAGCGCCAGCAGGTAATGCTATTGGTGTATGCACCGGAAAGCAACAGAGCTTTTTATACGCTAAGCGGAGCAAGAAGAACCACAGCTGCCGAAACTATGGAACTTCCTGATGATTTTAAAGGCCAGGTATTGGAATGTTACATCAGTTTTGTAGCCGATGACCGAAAGGCGATATCAAATAGTGTTTATATTGGGCAAATAACGTATTGATTAAAAATTAATTTCCATACCTAAACCTGCTTTGAGCACAACTCAAAGCAGGTTTTTGTTTGTAAGTACCTGAGTGTCAAAAGTACACCGTGTGGTTTTTTCGGTTGAAAATGTATAGAATTGCAGAATATTCGTTAAATTTATATACAAGGGATTTAATACAAAAGGGAAATGAGTGCTTACAGCACATATCATGATGACGAACTTGTTGCTTTATTAAAGCAGGGGGATCATGGAGCTTTTACCGAAATTTATGAAAGGTATGCACCTAAGTTATATTATCAGATAAATCAATTGCTACGTGATGGCGATGCCTCCCAGGATTTGGTGCAGGACATTTTCATTGCGATCTGGAATAAAGCACACAACATTAAGGCTGGAGCTAATTTTGCGGGTTATCTATACGTTGCGGCTCAAAACAGCGCTATAAAATTTATGCGCAAAGGACATTTGCACATCGACTATCTGGATTCATTAGCCGAACTGGAAGAAAATTTAAGTGAGGAGTATGGTAAAGATTATGACGTAGAGGTTTTATATGAGCTAATCGAAAAGGAGATCAGCAATTTGCCTGCTAAAATGAAGGCCATTTTTGAACTAAGCCGTCAAGGAAATCTGTCGTACAAAGACATAGCTGAACAGTTAGATATAGCTGAAAATACTGTGCGTAAGCAAGTAAGCAATGCTTTAAAAATAATTCGGGGCAACGTACACAAATATGGAACATCGGGGCTGATTATGATTGCATTAATGCGGAATTAAGTTAATGTGAAATTAGTTTAAAATAATTCTACTACTTTTTGAATGTTTTGGGTATTACTTACAGATCAGCTTACAGAAATGATCATTAAGCAAAAATGGATAAGCAAAGGGCCGAACAACTTTTAGATAAATATTTGCAGGGAGAAGCTACTGAGCATGAAAGAGCATTGGTAGAGTATTGGCTGATACAAAGGGCAGGAAAAAGTAAATCAGAGTTAGACGAGTTGCCATATGTGCAAAGACATGCTGAAATGTGGGAGATAATCTCAAAATCTATAAGTGTAAGTACCCCCAGAATAAAACTATGGCCACGTATTGCAATTGCTGCCGCTGCGGTAGCAGCCATTGTTTTTGGCGTGTTCTTTTTTAAAGCGCCAGGTAAACCTGAACCTGGTTCAGGATCTGCAAACTATACAAACGACATTGCCCCGGGTAAAAACACCGCAACCCTTACCCTTGCCAATGGTAAAACCATAATCCTAAGCGATGTTAAAACCGGGGTAATTGTTGCAGGGAACAGTTTAAAATATAATGACAACACCGTCATCTCGACCGAAGGGAGAGATCTCTCGTCGCTTCGCTCTGTCGAGATGACGAGTTTAAGCACCCCGCGCGGCGGCATGTACCAAATCACTTTACCCGATGGCAGCCGAGCCTGGCTAAATGCGGATACAAAAATTTCTTTCCCTTCACAATTTATTGGTAAGGAACGCAAAATTTTGATAATAAATGGAGAGGTGTATTTTGAGGTGGCTAAAAATAAGGAGAAGCCTTTTATAGTAGTAGCAGATCAACAAGAAGTAGAGGTACTGGGTACGCACTTTAACATTAGTGCTTATAAAGATGAAGGCAGCACTAAAACCACTTTGTTGGAAGGGAGTGTGAAAGTCTCGTCACTTCGAGGGAAGCGCAGCGATGAGGAAACAGTAATATTAAAACCCAATCAGCAATCTATTGTCACGGGTAGCTCGGGGATAAGTGTAAAAACGGTAGATGCTGAAGAGGCCATAGCCTGGAAGCAGGGGGTATTTATTTTTAACTCAACCCCACTCGATCCGATCATGAGGCAGGTAGCCAGGTGGTATAACGTAGATGTAATTTATGAAGACCCTGAACTGAAGACCGAGCTGATGGGAGGAGCTGTATCCAGGTACGATAATGTATCGAGGATATTGAAGACACTGGAAAATACCGGGGCTGTGAAATTTAAAATAGAAGGCCGAAAGGTAATCGTAAGCAAGTAATCATCGGGGCCTAACCAACCCCAAATTATAAACTGTTAATGCTCCCAGAATGCAAATGGCGCTTTCAGCTAATTAACAGAAACGTAAACAAGTAAAACTAAACCAACGTAATGAATAAATACTTACAGAAAAGGGAATAGCAGTGTGCCTTGGGTGACTAAAAAAACAAAGCCGAATAATGCTTCGAACACTATCCGGCAACAGTTTGAGTCAACCTGTCCCATCCTGATCTTCATCAGGAGGACAAAACAATTTTAGAGAACCGTTTTACTATCAACTCAAACCTTATCAAAGATATGAAAAATTATCCTTTGAAACCCGGTGTGCTGCGCTATTTTGGCCTGCCGCCTAAAATACTTTTAATTATGAAAATGCTCATAATTATACTCACAACCTGTTTAATGCAGGTATCTGCCGCAAGTTTTGCACAGAAACTTACCCTAAGTAAGAAAGGGGCAACGCTTGAGCAAATCTTCGCTGAAATTCGTAAACAGACGGGCTATTTTGTAGTGTATGCTGAAAACAAGGTGGATAAAAACACCAGGATGGATGTTAATTTCAATAATTCTGATTTAAAAGATGTATTAGATGTAGTTAGTAAAAGCCAGGACCTGGTTTATACATTTGATGAAAAGAATATTAGCTTAAAACCTAAAGCCCCTACCTTTCTGGAGCGCCTGGCTGAGCGCTGGGCTGCTATTGACATTACTGGTCGCGTTGTGGATGAAGATGGTAACCCGCTTGCCGGAGCGACAGTAAAGGTGAAAGATGGAAAAGGGGCTACAATGACTGATGCCCAGGGCAGGTTTTTGATAGAGAAGGTAAATGAAGGTGCTACGATTGTATTTTCTTATACCGGATATGTGAGCAAGGAAGTAACAGCCAAACAAAACATGGGTAGCATTACGCTAAAACTCTCGGATAATCCATTAGACCAGGTGCAGATTATTGCTTATGGCACAACTTCTAAAAGATTAAGTACTTCTAATGTAGCTACAGTAACTGCCAAGGAGATAGAGCAACAGCCGGTGAATAACCCGTTGCTGGCTTTGCAAGGTAGGGTGCCGGGATTATTGGTAACACAAAATACTGGGCTAGCCAACGGGGCATTTACCGTAAGGATACAGGGACAAAATAGTATTGGTTATGGAAGTGACCCTTTGATCGTTGTGGATGGTGTGCCATTGGCTTATGAGCTATTTGGGGTAGGCGGGGCAGGTGGATCAAGCTCCGCAGGTGGTCCTTTGGGTGGAGGAATTGGTCTATCTGGTAATAATCCTATAAATTTTATTAATCCGTCTGATATAGAGTCTATTGTTGTTTTGAAAGATGCTGATGCGACCTCCATCTATGGTTCACGTGCAGCCAATGGCGCCATCCTGATCACTACTAAAAAAGGGAGCCCAGGTAAAATCAAGATCAACCTGAGTGCTCGCCAGGGTTGGGGCAAGGTGGGTAAAGAGGTAGATATGTTAAATACCCGGCAATACCTTGATATGCGTTATGAGGCTATTCGGAACGATGGGCTTAGCATCAGTGATGGTCCAAATTATGACCTGCGGCTTTGGGACACCACACGATACACCAACTGGCAAAAAGAACTGATCGGCGGTACCGCCCAATATTCCAATATAAATGCTTCCATTTCAGGTGGTTCAAATGCTGTTCAATTCCTGGTGGGTGGTACATTTGACAGATCCACTACGGTGTTTCCAGGTGATTTTGCCAGTAAAACTGGCAATATTCATTTTAACATTAATACAAATTCACTCAACCAGCGATTTAAACTATCTTTAACTGGTAGTTATGCGGTTAACAGTAATGGGGTTCCTGGGCAAGACTTGACAAGATATGCACTTTTTCTTGCTCCCAATGCTCCGTCTTTGTATAATGATGATGGCTCACTAAACTGGGCCCCCAATGCGGCAGGGAGGTCAACTTTTGTGAACCCATTGGCAGGTGCAGCTTTCTCGGCTTATGAATATTTTTTGAAATCTTTAACCAGTAATGCTATCATAAGCTACTCGATCCTTCCCGGATTAGTTGTTAAAAGTAGTTTTGGTTATAATAATATCAATGGAAACCCTTTTTTTTCTATTTCTGCTAATGCTCGCCCTCCAGAAGAAAGATCTAATACTTCCCGATCTTCAGTCTTCAGTAATGTGGATTCTTTCTCCTTAATTGCTGAGCCGCAGCTGACGTTCAACAAGGTAATCGGAAATATTTCAATAGATGCAATCGTAGGTAGCACTTTTCAGAAAAATAAGGGAGAATATAATATTATTACGGCTTATGGGTTTTCCAATGATCTTCTTATCAAAAACCTGGCTTCAGCCAGTTCTATACAGGGCAGTTATGACAATACCATTTACCGCTATAATGCCCTGTTTGGTAGGATGAATGTAGTATTCGACCAGAAATTTGTATTTAATTTAACCGGCAGGCGCGATGGTAGCAGCAGATTCGGAGAAAATAATTTGTTTCATAATTTCTGGAGTTTAGGAGGTGCGTGGATCTTTAGCGAAGAGGAATCTGTTGAAAAGGCGTTGTCCTTTCTGAGTTTTGGTAAAATTAGGGGAAGTTATGGAACCACCGGAAATGATCAGATAGGTGATTACCAGTATCTTAATGCTTATTTTACACCAACTTCCAGACTCCCTTACCAAAATATCCAAGGACTAAGTACGAATGAATTGAAAAATCCTTATCTGCAATGGGAGGAAACACGAAAACTGATGGCAGGGATTGACCTGGGATTTTTTAAAGATAGATTGCTGCTTGATTTTACATACTCTAGAAACCGAAGTTCGAATCAATTGCTCTTTTATACTTTGCCGAGTATAACTGGTGTAAGCGGGCTGATCCAAAACTTTCCTGCTACGGTTCAAAATACAAGTTGGGAGTTTTCTCTGTCTACCATTCCGATTAAAATTAGACAGTTCAGTTGGAATTGTAATTTGAACCTGACCATTCCACGTAATAAAGTGATCAAATTCCCCGATATTGAAAATACGTCTTATGCCAATCCCGAAAGTGGAGTAATTGTTGGCCAGCCCCTTGGTGCATTGCCTTATTATCAATATTTGGGCATTGATCCAGCAAGGGGTAATTATCTGCTGGCCAATGAAAACCAACAGCCTGTTTTTGGTTTTGGCCCTCAAATAAGTGGACGGAATCAAATCATATCTACCCAGCCTATGTTTTATGGTGGAATCCTGAATACCCTCAGTTATAAAGGATTTTCTCTTGATTTTCTTTTTCAATTTATCCGGCAAAAAGGTTCCAAGTCCTTGTATTTTTGGAATGATTATGCACAAACGGGCGAATTTACCGGCATGTTTAGTAATCAACCTATTTCAGTCCTTAACCGTTGGCAAAAGCCAGGTGATGCTAGTCGAATTCAGAAATATACCACAGCATCTGGAGTTCCAGCAGTAAGTCAAACAAATGCTTATTTTTCCTATGATGCTTCTTTTGTGCGCTTAAAGAACCTGTCTTTATCTTGGCAGATTCCTGAAAGCTGGCTGAGGCCAGCTAGATTACAAAATGCCAGTCTTTATCTCCGTGGGCAAAATTTGGCAACTATATCCCGATACTCAGGGCTAGATCCGGAAACGCAGAGTTCAAGCGCTTTGCCACCCTTACAAATGTGGGCCATTGGCTTTACCGTTGGATTGTAACTATATACATGGACGCTAAATAAAAACAATTAATCATGAAAGCATTAAAACAAAAAATATACACCAGCATCAAGTTTCTGTTTTTCAGTATTTTGCTGCTTTGCTCATGCAAAAAATTTATAGAAGTGCCACCGCCTGTAAAAATCATTTCATCGGAAAATGTGTTCGCTAATGATCAAACTGCCATTTCAGTCCTCAACGGGCTTTATGCTGATTTGGGTCAAGGATATAATAGATCTGGTTATTTTGCAGGTAATTTCGGATTGAGTTTAGTGCTCGGGAGTGCCTCTGATGAATTAACACTGTACAATTCTCTGGCTGATTATGCTGCCTATTATACCAATACATTATCAGCTCAGGGCTTCGGTAAGGAATACTGGCCCGTGCTCTACAATTTTATATTCAGGTGCAATGCTGTCCTCGAAGGTCTGAATGATCCCTCTGCTGAAGCCCTTACGCCCTCCATTAGAGAACAGCTGCAAGGTGAAGCTAAGTTTATGCGTGCTTTTTTCTACTTCTATCTGGTAAACCTTTATGGTGATTTGCCGATTGTTTTAACTACGGATTATAAGGTAAGTACCTTGTTAAGTCAGTCTTCTCGGGAAAAAGTATATGAACAGATTATTATTGACCTTAAAGATGCTAAGGAATTGTTGGCAACGCATTATCCAGATGCAAGTTTATTAAAGTCGGGCTCCGAACGGGTAAGATTGACACAATGGGCTGCACATGCATTATTGGCCAGGGTTTATCTTTATATTGGTTATTTTATGGATGCGGAACTGGAGGCTGGCGCTATTATCGACCACACGGCTTTGTTTAACTTGCAAGCCTTAAATGCAACATTTCTTAAAAACAGTCGGGAGGCAATTTGGCAGGTTCAGCCCACCAATGCTTTCTTTAACACAGATGATGCCCGTGTCTTCGTAATACCTTCTTATGGACCAAGTTCAGATGGTAGCAATCCCGTATCCATAAGTCCACAACTACTTGGTAGCTTTGAAACAGGCGATTTGAGGAAAAAGATTGGAAATTGGATCGGAGAAGTAACCGCAGCTGGAACGACCTATTATTATCCTTATAAATATAAGGATAACTTGCTCAAATCCAATATTACAGCAGCTACTGGTACTGTTAATATGACTGAGTATCAGATGATGCTACGTCTGGGTGAACAATACCTTATCCGTGGAGAGGCACGAGCTAGACAAAGCAAAATGTCCGGAGCCATTGCTGATCTGGATAAAATTCGTGATCGAGCAGGATTACCTTTAATTGCGAATACAAATCCAGGTATATCACAAGCAGATCTTATCAAAAAGATCCTTCACGAACGGCAGGTGGAGTTATTTACAGAAATTGGACAGCGCTGGTTTGATCTCAAACGTACAGGAACTATAGATGAAGTGATGGATGTGGTTACTCCATTAAAATCCAATGGTATTGGAGAATGGCATTCTCACCAACAACTGTTCCCCTTGCCACAGGGCGATCTCAATAAAGCTCCAAACTTAAGACAAAACGCAGGGTACTAAGAAGCCTACAAAATGAAAATTTTAAAGATAAAACCATGAAACATATATTTGTTTTACTCCTGATGCTAAGCATCTGCTGTAGTTCCTGTAAGAAGGATAATTTTACCACCACACCACTGGCATCCCTGAAGATTGTCAATACAGTAACCGGAGGGACACCTGCAAAATTAAGAGGTGTATTTAGTACTACCATAAATAATAACAGTAATAGTAATTTTGGGCGGTTAACTGGCACGCAAGATTTATATGTGTATCCTGTTGCAGATTCACTTCGGCCATATTATAATAACAACCAGACTATTAGTCTTGACGCTCAAGAATCGTACACCTTGTTCCTAGGCGGGACTCCAGTTGCGGTTACATCCCTATTTGTTCACGAAAATTGGGCACAGCGAGACAATAATATCCGCATACGTTTTCTCAATTTTAGTCCGGGCAGTCTGGCTGTAAAGGTAAATCTGGCAACATCTGTAGATGTTCCAGAGTTTTCCGATGTAGCATTCGGACAACTTACCGAATTTAAGGCCTATACAAAGGCTGTTGCCAATTCTTCATACCAATTTCAGGTTAGAAATGCGACAACAAATGTACTTATTGCTTCTTTCACCATGAGCGTCGAGAATGTTGCCGCTTTTAATAACGCGACGCTTGTTTTCAGGGGAGTAATTAGCGGATCACCCGCTCCCGGAATAAGTAATGTAATACACAACTAACTTAATGCATAAACAAAGACACAATGAAACCTAATAAGAATTATTATTTAATCTTATGCTTATTGCTATTGTCAGTAAGCACTCATGCTAGTTTGCAGAAGCGCTTGCCGCATAATCAAAAGTCTGAGGTCAAAAGAGGTATCCAGTGGACCACCGGTTTAAGCTGGGAAGAAATCAAACAAAAAGCAAAGCAGGAAAAGAAATATATTTTTCTGGATGTTTATGCCACCTGGTGTGGGCCATGTAAAGAAATGGATAAATATGTTTATCCAAATGATACTGTAGGTGAATTTTTCAATGACCGATTTATCTCGGTTAAAGTGCAAACCGATCAAAATATAAATGATGAACAAGAAATCAAAAACTGGTATGCCGAAGGACAAATCATCTCAAAGACTTACCGCATCATGAGCCTACCCAGCTTTATCTTTCTGAACCCGAATGGCGAACTGGCACATAAAGCTATCGGCTTCCATGGTGTACAGAAATTTATCAGAGAGGCAGAAATCGCATTAAAGCCTGGGCAGTTGTATTATGATCCCCATGCCGAGTTCGATCGGCTGGAGAGCAACTACAAACAGGGCAAAAAGGATTACAGCAAGATTTTCTACATGATCAAATCGGCCAAAGAATTAGGTAGAGCAGAATTCGAAAAGATCTTAATAGAAGATTATTGCATATATCTGGAAAAAGCAAATCCGAAGGATTTGTATACCAAAGAAAATATGGAATTTTTAAATGAAGTTGAGCTAAAAAGTAATTCCAGACTGTTCTCTATCTTTTATCCGGATGGGAAAAGGGCGGATGAAGTTGCGGGAAAGAACGGATTTTCCGAACGTATGGTTCACCGTTTAGTGTTGCGGGAAATAGTGAATCCTTTTTTAAAATTTAACGATAATGGGGCAAAGCCAATACGCCCCGATGGTAAAGCTCTAGGACCAGTGGATGTCTCTGAAGCAGATTGGAAATTACTATACCGAAAAATTCTCGCTAAATATCCTAGGGAATATGCGGATAAGGGGGTATTGAATGCAAAGTTAATCTGGTATGAGCAGAAAGAAAATTTCCCGGCGTATTATGCAATGTATCTGCAAAAACTGGATAAATATGGTTTCGACACCATTTCAACCTCCAGCAATACTGCCTACCCATATGTAAATTTAAATTGCTGGTTTCTTTTCCTGAGGATAAGTGATAAGGTCATTTTGAAAAAGGGCGCCCATTGGATGGATAAAATCATCCAAAAATTTCCTCAGGACCCGGCATATATAGATACGTACGCAAATCTATTATACAAAGCTGGTGAAAAGGAAAAAGCAATTTCTTGGGAAGAAAAAGCTTTGGCTATAGCGATAGAAAAGAAATGGCAGAAAGATATTGATCAGTATACTGATGTTGTAAACAAAATGCGCAACGGCCAAAGTACCTGGTAATACTAAGGCATTCGGTTATAACTTTAAACAAGATGCTTAATATGAATAACAAGAACTATAATCTGATTTTTTTCTTTTGCCTGTCAATAATCTTTTTGGCAATAGATGCAGTGGCCCAGTCTCCTGAGGTTTTAAATAAATATATTTATCAGGGAACTTTGAGTAGTGGTAAACCTGCTATAAACTTCAATACATTGAATCAGAGAACCGAAGCTCTTGGTGATTTTGCTGCCATTAGTAGAGACGGACGCTTTTGTAGTTATGTAATCATTGGGTCAGTAGACTACACGATGATTCAATCGACTGGAGATACATGGAAACATAAATTGCTGGGAGTTAAGAAAGGTTTTTTTTCTGGTGATAATCGATTTTATATCTACCAGACTGGGGATAGCTTATGTTATTTGCCTTTGAAGGGCGGAATGATAAGGGTATTGAAAGACGTTGTCAATTATCAGTTACCACCTGCTGACCAAAGAAATGAATGGGTAGCTATCCAGTTGAAAGATAAAACCTTGTTGTTAGTTAACCTGCTTACGAATAAAGAGATTAGGGCTAAGAGTGTCAGTGACTATAATTTCACCTTTGGTGGTAAATGGTTTAGCTGCCAGTTGGACAATGCTGTTAAAGAATTGATTATGGTAAATATGTCTACTGGTAAAATTCATCATTTTGAAAATGTCATCTCTCACAGTTTCGATGAAAGTCAAAAGGCACTGATATTGCAGACTGAGCAAGGTGGAAGAAAAGGTTTGGAATGGGTTGATCCCCTGAATGGTAAAACGACCGAAGTATGGACTGCAACTGGAAAGGACAGAAGCAGCATTGGTGGATATATGGTTGACAAAGCTTGCAGACAGCTGGCGTTTACTGTGCAAAATGCAACATCCGTAGTTAGCCACAATTCTGTCTGGTATTATAAGAAAGGGATGGGGAAGGCCATGCAGAAAAAAATTGAAGATACAGATGGGAGGATGATGGGGATGATGTTGAGTGGCACACCGGTTTTCACTGATGATGGCCGTTATATTGTTATTTCTATGCAAAAACCTAAGGTGGTTATTCCTAAGCCAGCTAAAAATGCAATACAGTTAGATGTCTGGAATTATAGGGATACTTTTCTCATGTCTGCACAAGTTGCGGGGATCTATCCTTTAGTTCAATCCTGGTTAAGTGATAAAGTATATAAATTTTCGATGGCTGTTGAAGATACGGGACAAATGATCTATTTATCAGGAGAAAATGAGCAATTGTTTTCAACGGTTGGAGATTATGCTGTATTACAAAAGCGTATAGTAACAGACCGTTTTTGGGAGCACTACACAGAATTGGAGTTTTATGTCGTATCATTAAAAGATGGTAAAAGGAGGCCTTTAAAAAGAGGAGTTATATTGCCACAATTTTCCCCAGACCGGACATGGCTATTGTGCTATGACAGCACGAATGGAAAATATTTACGTTACGATATAGGTTCAAATCAGTACAGAGATTTGGATGGCGGAGCTAATGTATATTTTGGCGGGGAAAATGAGTTTGATGGTAATGGACGTCAGCCAAAATCTCCACGTGGGCAGGTTGGCTGGTTGACAGGAAATAGGGGCTTATTAGTATATGATCATTATGACATCTGGCAGCTAGATGTAAACGGTATAAAACCTCCCGTAAATCTTACAAATGGCCGAAAAGACAATGTTCGTTTTGAGATTACCAAGAGCGAGCAGGAAGAAGGAGGTAGCTCATTTTATAGCCCACATGCTAAGCTAGTACTCACTGCTGTGAATATGGAAAACAAGGACAATGGGTTTTATGCTTTACAGCTAGACAGCCGTTCTCTTCCTGAAAAGTTATGTATGGGGCCTTATATTGTATATTTGGGAGGATTAACCTATGGGCAAGAATACTGGGGAAGCTATTCTAAAGGCCGTAGACCGCTGAAGGCCGCGGATGCAGATGTTTGGTTGTTGGTGAGACAGTCTACCACAGAAGCACCCAATTTTTTTATAGCGCAAGGATTGAAAATATTTAACGCATTGACTAATTTACAGCCTCACAAGGATTACAACTGGCTGGGCGCGGAGCTGGTGAATTTTAAGCAGCAGGATGGCAGTAAATGCAAAGGAATACTGTATAAGCCAGAGAATTTTGATCCGACAAAAAAGTACCCAGTGCTGATACATTACTATGATCAGTTTTCTATGTGCTTAAATCAGTACCCAGTTATAGCTTATACCTCCAGTGCATTTACGAATATTCCCTGGTTTGTGAGTCGTGGCTACCTGGTGTTTTTACCTGATATTTACTTTAATAAAGAGGCACAAGGTATAGGATCTATGAATGAGCCGAAAATTCCTTATGGAGCAGCGGCTCTGAATGCAGTGGAGGGGGCTGCTAATTGGCTTTCTTCAAAATCATATGTAGACAGTGCCAAAATGGGCATTGCCGGTCATAGCATGGGCGGAGGACTTACCAGTTACATCTTAACCCACAGTAATCGATTTGCAGCAGCATTTATGGGTGCGGGCGTGAGTGATTGGATTAGCGGTGCCTTGCAATTGAATTTTAAAGATGGTATGAGTCGTCTAGGCGTTTCTTATTATAGTGGCTCCACAGGGTCTGATATCTGGATCAATAATGCCAAATACCTTGACAATCCAATACTTCATGTTGCAAAAGTAACTAGTCCTTTGTTGATGTTTCATTGCAAGGCAGATAGTGGTGTTCCGTTTGAGCAGGCAGTAGAGTTATTTGTAGCCATGCGGCGTATGAGTAAAAAAGTCTGGCTTCTGCAGTATGATCAGGGAGTTCATTCTACTCTTAATCAAAGAGATGATCGCGATCTTACCATCCGGGTTACGCAGTTTTTTGACCATTATCTGAAAGGAGCGCCCGCACCGATATGGATGACACAGGGTATTCGTGCATCCATGAAAGGAATACAGACCGGGTATGAGTGGGATACGAGTGGGAGGCAACCGTAGGAATAAATTTTTAAAAAAATCACATGAAAAAAATATTAATGATAGCCTTGGTTTTAGCTGGCTTTAGTGTAGAAGGCCAAACCAACTTTACAGGCATCTATAAGCTTAAGGAGAAAACACACGTATCAGGCCCAGAGTATAGCAATGCCTTACCTAGTCAGATGAAAATAGAACAACGTAAAGACTCGCTGCTGATAGTTAGCACTACTATTGGAGCTGATGGACAGGAGACACAAGTGAAAACCGCATTCGCAATGGATGGGAAGAAAGTGGTTACTGCTAACCCTAAAACCGGAAGGAAGTACGCAAGGAGTATGTCCTGGACTACTGATGGTAAGGTGCTGAAACTGGTGACGGTGTTTTATCTGCAAGACAATGCCAGTGAGGTAGATTTTACGAGGGAAGAAAGCTGGAGTTTGGATGCTGGATTGCTGATGGTGCAGAAAAAGTCTATCGAGAACAATAGTGAGAACTGGGAAGCTAAAGGAACTTATACAAAAGAATAACCATGATTAACGCACTCCATTTAAACAGTAGTTTTGGTTTTAGTACGGCAGCCGAGTTTTCGGCTGCCCTTGCTGATGAATTTAGCACCTGCCTGTACAGCCGGGGCCGCAACCCTACAGTTGATGCCCTGCGGGCTGAACTGGCTTTGCTGGACGGTGCCGAAGATTGCCTGTTGTTTAACAGCGGGGTATCGGCCATCAGCACTGCGGTGCTGTCGATGGTAAAATCTGGCGATCATATTATCGCTGTGCGTGGCTGTTACGTTTGGACAGAAAGGTTGTTTAACTGGCTTAGCGCTTCGTTTGGCATTGATGTGAGCTTTGTAGAGGGTAAGGATACCTGGGCTTTTGAAAAGGCCATTAGGCCAAATACCAGATTAATCTATCTGGAATCGCCTACGGGCTGGAGCTGCGAGCTGCAGGACCTGCATGAGGTAGCTTTGCTGGCCAGGGCTGCGGGCATCATCACCCTGTGTGACAACAGCTACAGCACGCCTTTGCACCAGCAGCCCATTAAACTGGGTATTGATATGGCAGTACAATCGGCCAGTAAGTACCTGGGAGGGCATAGTGATTTGATTGGGGGCGTACTTTGCGGAAGTGCTGCTATGATAAAGCAGATTTTTGAACGTGAGTTTTTGATGCTGGGCACCGGGATGATGCCTTTTGTGGCCTGGCAGCTGGGCAGGAGTTTACCTACGCTGCAAATGCGGTTGAAGCAGAGCACTGGTACGGTATTGAATGTACTGCCTTATTTGCGCAAACATCCTAAGATTGAAAAGGTATTGTACCCTTTTAACATCAACGCTAAACAATATAGTCTGGCGCTGAAGCAAATGCAGGGTGGTGGTGGCTTGCTTACTTTGGTGATGAAGCCAGGGTTTAGCCGGGAGGCGATACTTGGCTTTTGTGAAAGGCTGGAAATGTTTAGGATGGCGGTAAGCTGGGGTGGTACACATAGTTTGGTTTTTCCGAAATGTGCCGGGATTGCGGAAGATTTGTTTGATGCTGCTGTTGAGGAACATAGATATGTGCGGCTGTACTTTGGGCTGGAAGATGGGGAAGAGTTGCTGAAGGATTTGGACAGGGCATTGGAAGGAATGGAGGGATAGGGTATGTTACAAGAAAATTTGATAAAACCCCGTGGATATGATCTGTTTGACGCAGATCATATGCCATTGGACATTAGGCAGGTAATGCAGGTGCAGGAGCTGATTGCTGTTCATTTTAGGGAAGAACATTATCCTGAATTTTATGCCGCTATCATGAAAATGCCATTGCGTAGGTTAAACACGCTGTTGGGTGATTACCTGGACAAAACAGTTTTTGAATTGCTACAGGAAGCTTTGCACCGCGAGGCGGTGAAGTTGTTGTTATATACCCGGATGACGGTAAAAGAGATTACCTATGAGCTGAATATAGCAAACCCCAGCTATTTTGCCCGCAGGTTTAGGAAAGTAGAGGGCTGTAGCCCAAAAGCTTTCAGGTGTAGACGGAAGTTGAAGTTGGTAAAGGAGGCATAAGGCTTAATGTTAAGCCAATTCAAGGTGCCTGGCCTCCTGCAAATCATAAGCAGATTGTAGCCCATACCAGTACTCGGCACTGATACCTAAATATTTTTCTAGTTTTAAAGCTAGCTGTGCTGAAATATTTCTTTTACCTGCAAAGAGTTGGCTCAGGTTATTTGGAAGCATGTCCAAAGCCTTAGCTACATCTTTTTTCAATAACTCACGTTCCTCTATCTCTTCCAGCAAGTAAATGCCAGGGTGAAAAGCTTCTACAATTATTTCAGCACCTTTGTTGTTAAAGACCTGATTGTTCATATCTATAGTTCAAAACTGTTGCTTTACAGTTGTTAAGTTTTATTAGCCATAATGGTTATTAATCTCTTCGATGATAACTATTTCAAGGGTTTGTTCATCTTTACCTATTGCAAATATTAAGCGATAGGCTTTGTTTAACCTGATGGAGTACTTATCCTTGTACCTGGCCTCTTTTAATTTTTCAAAATGTAAGGATTTAATAGCCCTTAAATCCTGTGTGTTACTTGCCTGTGAAATCTGGTTGATCCGCATCTTGAATTTTATAATTACTTCTGCTGGATACTTCTGTTTTCCCGTAAGTGCTGTCTGCTCCGCGAGTATGCCTAGATACTCGTCATGAATGATAACCTTCATTAGATTGGTTTTTTGTTTGTGATTTCTTTCATATCGTTGGTACTTTTTCTATTATTTCAAGTCAAAAGTAATGATAACAATTTACATTATCAAATATTGATCATTATCTTTTTTTGATAAGTTTGTTTTCGTTTTCCCTCTTGTAAACTTATACCGTTTTTAGATTACAATGGTCAAAAATGCCGGAATAAATTTTCGCTTGTTTTATGACATAAATAAACGACAGGATTATTGTCTGTTATTAGGTTTAAAAGTGTTCGTTTTGCTATTGTAATGTGGCTGTTTTTGAAAGCTTAAGCATATATTTTTGAATTTTAATCATAAAAGGACTAACCATTATTAAACATGAAACGACTACTGCTGATTTTATCATTAGCCTTTCCTTTATTTATTAAAGCCCAGAATTATATTGTAAACCTTGCTGAAGTTAAAGCCAAAATACAACCTACGATGTGGGGCCTGTTTTTTGAGGACATTAATCGCGGTGCCGATGGCGGTATGTACGCCGAATTGGTCAAAAACCGGAGCTTTGATTTTCCTGATGCCTTTATGGGCTGGAAAACTGCGCCCTCAAGGCAAAGTTATGGCAGGAACGAGGTGTTCCAGATCATTAACAATGCTGCTGTGAACCCGAATGATCCGAAGTATTTGCAGGTTACGGTGACAAAGCCGGAGAATGTGCTGTTGCAGAATGAGGGATTTGGCGGGGTAACGGTGAAGAAGGGGCTGGCGTATCAGTTTACGTTAAGGTGCAGAGAGCAGGTTGCTGGGTTGAAGTTGAAGGTTGAAATTGTGAATAGTAAGGGGAGTGTTGTGGGGAGCACGGTTCAAGAGATCTCTCGCGATGCTCGAAATGACGGGGCATTTAAACTATTGCAAAGTACCATCACTCCTTCAGATACGACGGTTAATGGTCGCTTGGTACTTCGCTTTGAGGGTACAGGTAAACTGGATATTGACCGGATCAGTTTGATACCTACGGATACCTGGAAGGGTAAGGCCCAAAACATGCGGGCCGATCTGGTGCAGAAACTGGCAGACATTAAGCCTGGCTTTATGCGCTTTCCTGGTGGTTGTATTGTAGAGGGTGATGATCTGACAACCCGATACCAATGGAAAAAGACCATCGGGCCTTTGGAAGAAAGAAAACTGATTTCCAACCAATGGAAAGATGGTGGTGCATCGGGCAGGGCCATGCCGGATTATTTTCAGAGTTATGGCCTGGGCTTTATGGAATACTTTCAGCTTTGTGAAGATATGAAATGTGAACCTATGCCGATATTGAACTGCGGCTTGAGCTGCCAGTTTGGTGCGGGCGAGGTAGTGGCTGCTGATCAGATGGATGAATATGTGCAGGATGCACTGGACCTGATTGAGTTTGCCAATGGAGACGCGATATCTACTGTGTGGGGAAGGAAACGCGCGGAGCTGGGGCATCCAGCTCCATTCCATATGAAATTGCTGGGCATTGGTAACGAGAACTGGGGCCCGCAGTATGTGGAACGCCTGGAATTGTTTACCAAAGCGATAAAATCGCGTTATCCGGAGATACAGCTGATTACCAGCACGGGTTATACGCCAAACCCCCAGTTCAAATACATGGATTCGGTATTGCGGGCTAAGCATGTAGACATCATTGATGAGCATTATTACCAAACCCCCAACTGGTTTTTGATGAATGCCGGTAAGTACGACAATTATGACCGCAAAGGGCCAAAGATCTTTATTGGCGAGTATGCCTGTCATAGTGTGCGTATAGGGAATTCGGGCAACAAGAACACGATGTTATGTGCCCTGGCCGAGGCGGCCTGGATGACGGGTTTGGAGCGGAATGCGGATGTGGTAACCATGGCTGCTTATGCGCCGCTGTTTGCCCATGTGAAGGACTGGCAGTGGACACCGAACCTGATCTGGTTTGATAATGTGTCATCCTACGCTACACCGAGTTATTATGTGCAGCAAATGTATTCGCTGAACAAAGGGACCGATGTGGTGCCCATCACTTTGAATGGAGAGAGCATTGCCGGGCAGGACAGTGTTTGGGCCAGTGCGGTGGTAGACCGTAAGGCTGGTGTGCTGATTGTAAAACTGGTGAACCCATCTTCTGTAGCTAAGGTTAAAAGCATAGCCGGCTTAAAGGGCGGTAAGGCAAGCCTTACGGTATTGAAAGGCAGACCGGAAGAGGTGAACAGTTTGGAGATGCCGGAACTGGTAAAGCCGGTTACGGCATTGATGACAGTTAAGGGCAAGGAATTAAAGTTGGACCTGGCACCGCATTCGTTTACGGTACTGAGGTTGAATTTATAAAGACGTTAACGCACTCTGGTGGTTTTTATGAATAATAGTTTAGTTAAAAATGAGGGGAAAGGTGGTGGAGGCTCCTTTCCCTTATTATTAAAACAATGCGATTATGTTCGACATCAACGTTAGCCAAAAGCTGAGGGCTTTGCGGAAAAATCGGGGCTGGACACAGAGCGATATGGCAGCGCAGCTGGACATTTCTGTTCCGGCCTATTCGAAAATAGAATGTGCGCAAACGGAATTGACACTAGGCAGGTTAAAGCAACTGGCTGCTATACTGGGCGTAAAGGTTTGCTGGTTGCTGGACGAAGATGAAATGGTGTTGCACCAGGAGAACGAGGAGCTGAAAGAGAAATTGAGGATGACCAATATAGAAGTGATGGGCTTGCAGAAAAGATTGCTGGCTTGTTTTGAGCGGCGGTGAAATTGCGTCTCTCCTTTCATAAACGGGTGGGTTTATAATGGAACCGGGGGTGTAGGCAGCTCCCGGTTTTTTAAGGTTGAGGTTCATCAAAATATTGATAATGTAGCCAAATAATTATGATTGATAAAAATATTTTACTGGCCCGTTTCTGGGCAAACGCCAACCAGTTTACAACTGCCGACGGTATTGAGATTGACCTGCATGGTGATAATATCGTAGTGGTATCTACCACATTGAAAAATACAGCCGGAGACTTTCGCGAAATACAGATGATGGCAGAGTTTGGCCTGGATGCATTTATAGCCGAAATGGAGGTTCAGCTGCTGGATGATGTGATGGAAATTGACCTGAACATGTTGTTTGCCTGGCTGATTGGCGGCACAGCAGGATATCATGTGATGAAGGGAAACACTGAATAAATGAACATACTGCCATACATTGCTGCTTTGGAAAAGGTACTTGCAGAATTGCCGGAAAAAGGGCATTTGCTTACCCTGCGTGAATATGCCATGGACGACCGGATCTTGCTGCACAAAATGATATTCCGTTTTTTAGACTTTAGCTACGCGGAAACAGTTTTCCTGCTGAAAGGGCTGATCATTTATCAGCAGCGCTGGGGTGATTTAAATGAAATGGCAAAAGAAGGGATAAGAGAAGTAAGCACAGTGCTGATGCGACGGGCCAGGGAATACCAGCAAAGCGGAGCGCTGGTAAAGGCTATGGAACTGGCCTTTGCGATACTGGTTACCGTTGAACCGGAAAAGGATCCTGAAGACCTGGTTTACTACGCCGTAGTAATGGATGTGGTTGGCTTTATAACCGAACTGGAAAAATTATTTTAAAGGGTAGCCATTGTAAAACAGGAAGAATTTTTTTTCTGCTTTTCCATTTATCGCAAAAAAATGTTGTAGTAAGAACCAAAATAATATAAAAACGACTAATTAACTAAACCAAAAACCATAAGAAAAACTAAAAAAACCAAATATGAAATAACGCTACACTCCCCCACCCTTTAAAACCGATGGCAATTTTACGCTGCCTGTTGCTGCTTAAAAGCAGGACAAAGAACAGCCGTAATTTGAGGGCATTGCTATGCCTGATCTTTCGGTTTTTACCATTCAATAAATTGATAATCAGATGATTATTTTTTTTATAAAGTGCACTAACGCAAGCCAAAAAGCACAAAACACGCTATACCTTGGCAACATCAATTTTAACCAAATATCATTTATGAACAGACCAGATTTTAATAAATCGCATATGGGAACGTTTGCCGTAAACATGCAGGGCTATGGCATGTACGAGCGAGCAGAAATTTTTAGCGATTATATAGCACACCAGCACGAGCGTGGCCTGTGGAACTACCGCAATGTATGCATCAGCGGCTGCAGGCCCGAAGTAGAACTGGATTTGCCGGATACCTTAAGGCACATTAAGCACAAGACCTTTGTAGCCACCGTATTTAACGACTACCTGGGCTTTAGCCAGCACCCCGCCGTAAAAGCAGCCGCCATTGCTGCGATAGATCGTTACGGTGTGGGTGTTACGGCCAGCCCGGCCATTGGCGGACAGATGGATTTCCACAGGGAAATAGAACAGGCCACCGCCGCTTTTTTAGACAGGAAAGTGCCATTTTGTTTACCACGGGCTATACGGCCAACAGCGCTACCATGCGCGCACTGGTAAATACACAGGATAAGGTGATTGTAGACCGCTCGGCCCATGCCAGTATGTTTGAAGGGATACTGGAAAGGACCAGAATGGCCTACTTTGAACACAACAATATGGACAGCCTGGAGCGTAAACTGAAAGAAAGTACGGCCAAAGGTGAACATAGGGACATCATGGTAGTGATAGATGGGGTATACAGCCAGCCTGCAGACCTGGCCAAACTGGATGAGATTGTTTTTTTGTGCAAACATTATGGCGCCCGCCTGGCCATGGATGATGCGCATGGTATTGGGGTAATAGGCCAGACCGGCCGTGGGGTAATAGAGCATTTTAATGCCTGGCAGGATGTGGACATCATTACGGGCACTTTTAGCAAAACCCTGGGCCATTTGGGGGGCTATGTGGTGGCCAGCCCCGAAATGATCAGTTACCTGCAGTTCCAGGCGGGGCAGCACATCTTTTCGGTAGCGCCTACACCGGCATCGCTTTGCGTAATTAAGAGCATGGCCCTGCTGGATGAGGAGCCCTGGTGGCAGGCCAAACTTTGGGAAAACATCAGTTACCTGAAAAAGGGCCTGCATGATTTGGGCCTGGATACGGGCAACAGTGCCAGTGCCATAGTGCCGGTAATGATAGGATCGGCCCATTTAAACGCCCAGGTATGCCGCTGGCTTTTGGAAGCGGGTATTTACGCCTGCCAGATTGGTTACCCGGCAGTAAATGTGAAAGGTGCACGCATCAGGATGAGCCTGATGGCCACGCATACGGTTGAGCACCTGGACAGGATACTGAACGCCTGGGAATGGGTAAAGACGAAAATGAACATCAGGAACTTTGAATAAGATCTATGGGAAGAAAAAAGAAGACCGTAAACAGGTTAAGGGATGCGGTAGCAACCGCCAGGAATGCAAACCAGGCCTTTTGGGACAGGGTGTTTAAACTGGGTTTTAGAGGTTTGACCAATGCAGAACTGGCTGAGCTGGCCTGTGTACACCCCAGCACCATAGGCCGTGAACTGGGTGGCCTGGATGCAATTGCCACCAGAGGCATTGGCGAGCACGATTACTGGAACCCGTTTTTTAAGAAATTCAGGCTGGATGGCAAAGATAAAAAAGTGAGCAGGCAGGTTCGGGGAATGTTTATGGAAATGATGCAGGCCAACTTTGTGGCCTTTATGGAAAACGATTATATGCAGCATGCAATTTTAGCGCAGATAAGTGTGGAAAGTGAAACACTGACCAAAATTTCGGAAGCCAGGGAACGGGAAGCTGCAGAGCTGCTGAATTTAGCAGATTTGAATTTTAGCGGCAGTGGAATATGTTTTAGGGCAGTAATGGCGCTGATACTATACGGGATTTACGGTTTGGGGCTGCATGCCAGGTATAACAAGAGCACAGTTTGTGGCATTGACATCAACAAAGAAAAGGACTACCAGAAGGTAAAAGCCACCATTGCCTACATGATACACCTGATATGGATTGATGCGGGGTTGAAAAAGAAACGGAAGAAGCGACATAGAGAAAAAATTATAGGTTATGAAATTGATTTTGAATAAAAGATTTTGGTACCTGCTGTTGATCGATGTGATCAGGTACTTGTTTATGCTGCTGTTTTTATATGCAGCATTTAGCAAAGTTTGGGACTTTCAGAAGTTTAAGGTGCAGCTGGGGCAATCGCCAATATTATCAGATTTTACTTTGCTGATTGCACTGCTTGTGCCTGGTGTAGAGATTTTGATTGCTGCAGGTTTGGCTTTTAGAAAGACTTTACTGCCGGCCCTTTGGGCCAGCTATGGGTTGATGGTGATATTTAGCTTGTACATCATAGCGATTTTGAAGTTCAGTGACAGGCCGGTTTGCCATTGTGGTGGTGTTTTGGAACAGATGCAATGGTCGGAGCATTTGTGGTTTAATGTGGGGTTTGTGGGGTTGGGGATTGTAGGGTTGTGGTTGGGGTTTTACCGCCGGTTTCGTGATGCTAGCACACGTCATCTCGAACCGCAGGGAGAGATCTCTTGTTTAGGCATAGTTCAAGAGATCTCTCGTCGCTGCGCTTCCCTCGAGATGACGAAGCGGTTTAAAAATATTCAATGCGCGTTGAACAGGTGGAAGCCGAAAAGCCTGATTAAAACAGAGTAGGCATTAATCTTATCATTTAAACAAAATGAAAAAACAATTTTTCACATTCGTTATTGCGGCCGTATGTGTTGCAAGCACTGTATTTGCGACTGCAAAACCAACAACAAGTGTTTTACTGGGATCGCCTTACAATGACCAGGGTGAATGTACTACCCCAGGCAATGTAATTGGCACCTGTGATGTAAACTACACGGGCAATGCCTGCCAGCTGCTGGCCGGAGGCGATGCTTACCTGCAGGATACAGAGACTGGGCTTTGTACCATTCCACTGTACAGACAAAACTAGATCTCCCAATTTAGTTGACATCCTTAAACGGCCCGCTGCATAGCGGGCTGTTTATTCCAAACCTTGCTTTATATCCCATAATCCATTAGCCTATGAAAAAATTTATCTACTTGCTTGTTGCCGTTGCCATTTTATCATCTATACCCGTCCTGTATCTGACCATCCGCTATGCGCTTAAACAGCGTGCAGCTACCTATAACTTTAAAAGGAACCTGCTTGGGGTGGTTAAAGGCCATAAGGCCATCGATATAAAATACAATTCGTATTACATTGCCGGTGAGGCTGGAAGTTCCATTTACCTGGCCAGCGGAACGGCCATTGGCCATTTGCTGAAGGTTGGGCCTTTGTTAAGGGATACAGTAAGCATTAACCTTGAGCTGAACAGGCAGGAGGTAAAGTTAAAGGGCAGTTATAAGGCTTATGTAGATTCCAGCTCCTTTTACCTGTACAATGGCTTGGAACGCAGCATCCTGAAAGGCAGTACTGGTGTTTGGAAGGCATCGGTTTATAATATAAAGGCCCCATACTTTGCACAGCTGCAACCTTTGGGCACACAAACGATGTTTTTCCGTTTTATTGACACGGATACCCGGGCGAATAGTTTGCGCAAGGTAAGTGTGCGGGGAGAAAGCATGAGCAATACCGGTATATTTGAAAAGCAGGTAGATGGTTTGTTTTGTACAGATGGCATGCTGAGGTATAACAAGCAGCTGCACATGCTGACCTATGTGTACCATTACCGCAACGAGATCTTGCTGATAGACACGAACCTGAACCTGGTAAAGAAAATAAAGACCATAGACCCGATTGATTCGGCCCGCTTTAAGGTAGATCAGGTACGTTCTGAAAAGTCTTTCACTTTTGCTTCGCCCAGCCTGATGGTAAATGCAAACTGTTCAAACCAGGGCAAATATTTGTTTATACAATCGAAACTGATGGGTAAGGATGAGGATCTGACCTTGTTCAGGAAAAGTGCGGCAATTGATGTGTATGATCTGGAGAAACAGGTTTACTGCTATTCGTTTTACCTGCCCAAATATAAGGAGGTACCCATAAGCAGTTTTAAGGTATTGGGAAAGAGTTTGTATGCAGTGGCAGGGCAATACCTGACCAGGTATGAACTGGAATTGCCGGAATGAAAACCCTGGGCGAAAAGATACGCTGGCTGCGCTTAAAGCGTAATTGTAAGCAATATACGCTGGCAGAAGCATTGGGCATATCAGCAGCGGCAATGAGCAAAATTGAAACAGACCTTACGGATCTGAGCGTTTCAAAATTAACGCTCATTGCCACTTTTTTTGAGTTAAGCCCTGGTGCCCTACTGGATGATGAAGAACCGGGTACAAATGCCAATGCAGTCCTTATTTGCAGCCTTAAAGATGAGCTGTTGCTGGCCGAGCAAAGGCTGGTAAAGTTGCAGGGCCGGCTGATTGAGCTGTATGAACGGCATGCGCAATGACAAAAGCAATTTTACTCCGCATTGAACGCTTACTGCGCCAGCATTTTAAAGAACAGCAACAACATTTGGAGGAAATGAAAAAGGCTGCTGAAAAAGAGCATTGGCTGGATAGTGCAACGGTTAAACAAATGCTCCGCATATCAGACCGTACCTTATACGAATATGCACGCAAAGGTAAGCTGGTTTGCAAAAAACGCGGCAGTGTAAATTTTTACCTGGAAGCCAGTGTGTTGAAGCTGATGAAGGGGTAAATGCTTCCGGTGCTCCGGCAAATGTTCGGCAATGTCCGGCAGGTAAGCCTTGATGGTTAGGTTTTTATGAAGGATGTAAATACGTTTGCCCTTGTCTACTTGCAAGGATGACCAATTAACAGATTTTATAAATTTAAAAACCTATTAAAATGGGAAAACTATTTGCAGGTCCGTTTTGCGACCTCACCGGGAAAACCGGCAACAACGTTGGGCGTTGGGTTAAAGGAAAAAACATCTTTGCCATTAAACCCCACAAATCATCTGTACCGCCAACCCAGCTGATGCTGGACCAGCGGTTTAAGTTTGGCTTGATAACCAGTTGGGTAAGCCGCATCAGTAAACTGGTAAAACCGGGTTTTGATGACTACGATGCTGGCATGACGCCCGTAAATGCCTGTGTAGGCTACAACCTGAAACATGCGATTACCGGTGTATCGCCAAATTTCAGCATCGATTACAGCAAAGTGCTGTACAGCCGGGGTAAACTGGATTTACCAAACAGCCCTGAAATTGACATTACCGTAGCCGCTAAACTGGATTATTCATGGCTTGCAGTTACCGGCGACACCAATGCAAAACCTACGGATAAGGTTACGTTTATGGTGTATAACCCGGATAAGGACAAGTTTGTTACGCTGCAGGGCGCAGCAGTAAGATCGGCACTGGCCTATAGCCTGCAGCTGCCTGGTAATTTTTCGGGCGACACTGTAGAGGCTTATTTTTCTATGGCCTCGGCTGATGGGAAAATGGTAAGTGACTCGGTTTATGTAGGGTCGTTTATTGTACTTTAGGTTAAGGTTAGACTTAAAAAGTAAAGGGGTTAAGCATAGTGCTTAACCCCTTTGTTTTGAAAGAAAAATTACCTTCTCTGAGCAGACCTAGGAATAATTGCGCTTCTTCAGCGCAACTTGTTCCAGACTGCGAAGAGAATGGTTATTTTTCAGTTTTAAACATATTTTTCAACGCCGCTAATTTCATCTGCAGGTCACCATCGGGCAGCGGCTTTTCCTTTTGCCCCCCTTTATGACTGTGTTGCGGCTTTATTGGCTTTTTATGTTGGGCAGATCCATTAGTCTTCACAAACTTTTTAGCCTTATCAGCCTGCTTATGCTGTTCGCTTTTAGGTTTTGCGCCAACTTCTTTTTTCATAGACAGAGAAATCCTTTTACGGGCCACATCAACTTCAACCACGGTCACCTCTACCTTCTGATGTACCTTAACCACATCTGCGGCATTGGCCACAAACTTGTCCGAGATCTGGCTGGTATGCACCAGGCCGTCCTGGTGTACACCGATGTCTACAAAAGCACCAAAATTTGTAATATTGGTAACAATACCAGGCAATTTCATACCCACTTTCAGGTCGGAAATTTCATTTACCCCTTCCGTAAAACTAAACACCTCGAACTGTTCACGCGGATCTCTCCCTGGCTTAGCCAATTCGCTCATGATGTCGTTCAGGGTTGGTAAGCCAATATCGTCACTTACATATTGCTGTAGCTTAATCTGCTGCTGTAAAGACGGATCTTTTACCAGCTGATTAATGCTGCAGTTCAGGTCCCTGGCCATTTTATGGACCAATGCATAACGTTCCGGGTGTACACCGCTGGAATCCAATACGGCTTCTGCATTCCTGATCCTTAAAAATCCTGCCGCCTGTTCAAAAGCTTTATCACCCAAACGGGGAACTTTCTTCAAACTTTCACGGTTTTTGAATGCACCGTGCTCATTGCGGTAAGCCACAATATTTTGTGCCAGCTGCAGACCCAAGCCTGAAACATAGGCAAGCACCTGTTTAGAGGCCGTATTCAATTCCACACCTACAGCATTCACACAACTCATTACCGTATCATCCAGTGAGGCCTGCAGTTTGTTCTGGTCTACATCATGCTGGTACTGCCCTACACCTATCGATTTAGGGTCTATTTTTACCAGCTCGGCCAGCGGGTCCATTAACCTGCGGCCAATGGAAACAGCACCTCTGACCGTAATGTCCTGTGTAGGGAATTCTTCACGAGCCACTTCCGAAGCGGAATAAATGGAGGCCCCGTTTTCACTCACCATCACTACTACAATGCCCGGAATATTCAGCGCACGTACAAACACTTCTGTTTCGCGGCCCGCGGTACCATTGCCGATAGCAACAGCCTCAATTTCATATTTGGCACAAAGCTCCTTAATCTTGTCGCCCGCTTTTTTAACATTCCCCTGTCCGGTATGTGGATATATGGTTGCATTTTCCAATAATTTACCCTGCTTATCCAAACATACCACTTTACAACCTGTACGGAAACCAGGGTCTATAGCCAGCACATTTTTCTGTCCCATTGGGGCGGCGAGCAACAATTGGCGTGCATTTTCTGCAAATACACGAATGGCTTCTTCATCTGCTTTTTCCTTAGAAAGATTACGGATCTCCGTTTCCATCGAAGGCCCCAGCAAACGCTTATAACTATCCTGTATAGCCAGTTTTACCTGATCTGCACAGGCATTATTCCCTTTAACAAACTGGCTTTCCAAAATCCTGATGGCACCATCTTCCTCGGGCATGGCCTCCAGTTTCAGGATCGCCTCATTTTCGCCTCTGCGTATCGCCAGAACCCGGTGTGATGGCGCATTTTTTAACGGTTCCTGCCAGTCAAAATAATCTTTATACTTAATCCCTTCTTCTTCTTTGCCCTTAATTACGGCAGACTTAAATACAGCTTTTTGCTGGAAATAATTCCGCATTGCAGTTCTGGCCTCTGCATTTTCATTGACCAATTCGGCAATGATATCCCTTGCACCCGCAAGCGCATCTTCTAAAGATCCGACCCCAAGCTCATCATTTAAAAATTTACCTGCTTCAATTTCCGGATCCGTTTTAGCCTGCTCCAGGATAAATAACGCCAAGGGTTCCAATCCCTTTTTCCGGGCCTCAGATGCTCTGGTTTTGCGTTTGGGCTTATAAGGCAGATAAATGTCTTCAATTGCTGCAATATTGGTTGCCGCATTAATTTGTGCTTCCAGCTCAGGTGTAAGTTTATCCAGCGCTGTTAGGGCTTTTAAAATGGCTTCCCGACGTTTATCCAGCTCTCTTAACTGTTGGAACCTATCGCGGATACCTGCTACCTGCACTTCATCCAGACTTCCTGTCACTTCTTTCCGGTAACGTGAAATAAAGGGAACCGTTGCCCCCTCATCCAATAATTCAATAGTAGCGATGACCTGCTTTTCCGTTACTGCCAGTTCAGCAGCAATGATTTTAGAATGATTGCTCATTTAATTTCTGTTTGATATCCTAACGTACAATTGCCGCCAAAATTAATTCTAACAATTGACATCTCAAATAAATATAATGTTAATAAAAAATCCTGCCGGTATTACCGGCAGGATCAATATATCATAATGTGTTTAAAAGAAACAACAGCTTATTTGTTCAGGTACATGACCTCTTTTACTGCTTTTACTACTTTCTCTGCATTAGGTAAACTTGCTGCAATCAGTGTAGGAGCGTAAGGCAAAGGCACATCTGCACAGGTAATACGCAATACAGGTGCATCTAAATAATCAAAAGCATTTTTCTGAACGTTAAATGCGATTTCAGACGAGATAGAAGCCAAAGGCCAGGCTTCTTCAACCACCAGCAGGCGGTTTGTTTTTTTCACCGACTCGATTATCGTTGCATAATCGATAGGACGTACAGTACGCAGATCGATGACCTCAATATTGATGCCTTCCTTGGTCAGCTCCTCTACAGCAGGATTTACCACACGGGTAAGCATTTTTCCAAAAGTAACGATAGTTACGTCCGATCCCTCTTTTACTACATTGGCCTTACCAATTGGCAGGTAATATTCTTCTTCAGGAACCTCTCCTTTATCTCCATACATCACCTCTGATTCCATAAAAATAACCGGATCAGGATCTAATATAGCTTGTTTAAGCAATCCTTTAGCTTCGTAAGGTGTTGAAGGAACAACAACCTTTAAACCCGGACAGTTGGCATACCAGTTCTCAAAATTCTGAGAGTGCTGTGCACCAAGCTGACCAGCATTACCAGTTGGGCCACGGAATACGATTGGCACAGGAAACTGTCCGCCACTCATAGACAACATTTTAGCTGCACCGTTAATGATCTGATCAATAGCAACCAAAGAGAAGTTAAAAGTCATAAACTCTACAACCGGAGTCAATCCGTTCATTGCAGCACCTATGGCAATCCCGGCAAAACCCAGTTCAGCAATCGGTGTATCAATTACACGTTTATCGCCAAATTCATCAAGCATGCCCTGACTAACCTTATAAGCGCCGTTGTATTGCGCAACTTCCTCGCCCATAAGGAAAACGTTTTCATTTTTACGCATTTCTTCGCTAAGGGCCTCACGCAAAGCTTCTCTAAATTGAATCTCTCTCATTGTATATTCAAATATTTACTGGGGCAAACTTAGATAAAATTGCATTCAAATGCAAGTTTATCCATATTGCTGAAAGCTTTAAAAACAAAGCGTTAGGGCCGGAAATATATGTTTTGCAAGGGGATTAAACTGTATAGATTTAATTATTCTTTGCAGGCTACTTACCAAATAATGTTTTATAAATGGAGTATTTATAATTGTCCTCAATAATGGAAGATTTAAAATAGGGAGCCTCAAATAATTCTGTCAGCTTTTCTTTTAGGGCCGATAAGAACTCTGGCTTCACTTCTTCCAGGTAAGAACCAGACAGGCTTTGCCTGCCCGACTTAAACCATACCCCCTCCTGGCTCATGGTTTTAACCACATATAAATTTGGCTCAACTGCGGTTTTACCAGAAAACTGCTCGTAAATATAGGTATAAAGCAAGGTCTGGATCAGCGCCTTATTGATGTGTTTCCCATCCGTATTAAACAATTCAGGAATGTCTTTATAATTCAGCTTGTCGCTCCCGGTTTTATAATCGATGATCCTTGTAATACCGTCCTTTAGATCTACCCTGTCTATAATGCCCCCTATCCTGATGCTGGCTGCCCTTCCTCCAAGCGGGAAACTGATATCTGCCTCCACCCACTGCTCAAGGCTTTCAATCATAAAGGGGGTCTGGCGCTCATCCTGGCTTACTATAATATTTACATAAGCCTCAACAATCGCAAGGATCACTTTCTGCATCCCCTTAAATTCTGCTTGTTTTTCAGGATTGTTAAATATAACTGCAGCAAAAGCTTTCTGTGTCAGTGCCGGAATTTTTTTACGCTTTTCCTTTAGCAAAGGCAATGTGATTTCCTGACGGATACAATCTTTGTAAAAATATTCCATCACCTTGTGCAAAATAGAACCTACTTCATTGGCCTCTACAACCGCACTGATCTCCTTGGGTTCCTTAATACCTGCGATATAATTGAAAAAGAAATCGATTGGATTGAGGATATACTGGGTTAGCGCCGACGGCGAAAGCGTCTTTTGCTTGTTGAGGTATCGCTGCAAACCTTGTTGTATGGCTTCATTGCCCTCTTTTTTAATTGTGATTTCTTTAAGGGGCTCTGTTCTTACATTTAAATCCAGCGTATGGTAATTAAACTCAAATCCACTTTCGTAGGCCAGCTGTTTTAAAATTCTGCTGGGTTCACCGGATGTAGCATCATCAGTAAGACTATTGTAAACAAAACTTACATCAGATGCACGCTGAATAAGCCTGTAAACCATATAAGCAGAAATGGCATCCTGATTTTCCAGCACAGGAAGGCCGTAAACACGCCGGATGCTATCCGGAATAAAACTATTCCCGACTGAGGATTTGGGGACAATCCCTTCATTGAAACCCAGCATCACTACCTTGTCAAAATTCAGGTTTCTTGTTTCCAGTAAACCCATTACCTGTATGCCTTTTAAAGGATCGCCGGAAAGCGGCACTGCCAGCCCCATAACTGCTTTCTGCACCAATGAGATAATGAATGGGATTTCTTCATGGTCAACATGCTTACCAAAAGTATCGTATAACCTGTTAAGCTCCTGAATGGCCTTTGCAAATAATTCAGCATCTATTTTTTTTAAATTGCCCGCATGGGACAGCCTTGCGAGTACAAAATTCATCACTTCGAGCAACTGTTCCATTACTTCGCCGGCATGCAACAGCTTTTTAAAGAAAACCTCAAAAAGTCCTTTCTGATTAACCAATCTTGTATAAGGCACTTCTATTTCCTTTTCTGCCAGCAACGCGGTATTGATCTTATCCCGCATCGCTTGTCTCAGCCCCGTTAAAGGGTGGGTCAGGAAAGCCTCAACATTCTTATAGGACAACCGCCCCGTCTGCTGAATTTCCAGCTGACAGCCCGACCAGAGATCTATAAGCCCATATACACCTGAAGCCGCCAATGCAAAACCCATAGTGACATTCAGTTCCAGCTCCCGGCCATTATGGTTTGTTGGTATGGTTTGCAAAGTAGGGATCAGCAGGCTCTCATCGGCCAAAACCACAACAACAGACTGGCTTTCTGCCTCATCTGCATAGTCCTCTTTTAAAATATTGTTCAGAATCTTCGCTTGTGCAGTCTGCCCCTGTACACTATACACGTCAACGCAGTGTTTTTCGGTACGGATTAAACTGGGGTTATTTTCAAAAACGTTTTTAATTCCCAGCTGATAAATATTTTTTCGTAAAAACAGCCCGGCTTCCTGTAACGGATCATCCAGGTAATAGCTATCTGCATCAAAATAGAACAACGCTTTGCCGGCTTTCTGTAAGTTCACAAAAACCTTAGCCTCTGCGTTACTAAGTGCATTAAAGCCAGCAAAAATGATTTTACCCTTATCAAATCCCTTTATAAAATTTTGTTCTCCGGCATTACCTTCGGCCAGCCCCCTGTAAACTGCGCCATTGGTTACAAAACCCTGTTCCTTTAATGCAGTATGAAACTGATGATAAAGTTTAGGCATTCTGCGCCACATTTTTATAAAAAGTTCCTGCTGTCTTTTGTGTTTCCCCTGAGAATAGGAAGTCCAGAACTGCGACAGATATTGATATTGTTCAGGGCTTAAATAATCGAAATCTTTATTGATGACAGATATGTCTTCCAGGTCCCGGTAAATTTTATCCGCATCAACCAGATCTATATCTATCTGTGCAAAATCAGCCAATATAATTTTTGCCAGCGGAAAAAATTTATTCCCCGAAATGCTTTCCATCCCCTCTTCTTTGAGCAGCTGGTTATAAATTTTATGCAACGTAAAAAACTGTATGTAAAAATCGGCTATCCTGTAATTGGTCCATTTAGCAAAAAACTCCTGAACCGTAAAAAAAGAGGGACTAAAAAAAGGCTTTTTTATCAGGTCGGCCAGGTGTTTCTGTAAATAGGCTGCCGGTCTTTTGTTGTTAAAAACAATTGCACAATGTTGTAAGCCATCGCCAAACCTTGCGACCAGATCTGCTGCTACCTCCTGTAAAAATGGCTTCATACTAAATAGATTTAAGTTGTTTGGTTACGGCATAAAACAAATAACCACTTACCTTGCTGTATCCCATTCTGGTAAACAGGGTTTTATAATTCAGTACCTGCGTGATGTGTTCTTGCGACTCCTGCAGGGTAAACTTATAGTCCAGAATAATCACTTCATCAGCACTGATCAACACACGATCAGGACGGTGCATTTTCCCTTCTGCATCTATGATGCTCTTTTCTGTAATGCTTTGGGTTGCTTTATTCAATATGGCCTGCAGGTCGGCATGATTCAAAACCTCCAGCACCGAATTGCGGAGTTCAGCTTTTTCTTTTTCCAGGATCAGGCCTTCCAGCGCCAGGCCTTCAAGGTAGTTATCTACTTCTTCTGTATTCGCCACATTTGCCAGCACATCGTGCAGCAATGAGCCTCTCCTGCCTGATTTCTGAATATTCAGCATATGTTTTGCATGCTGTTCCTGCTCCGCAACATACAGTTCTGCCAGCCGGCTGGTGGTTGGATAATGGTCAAGTTCTATTTCTTTTACCTTTTTCTTCGGTGCTTCTTTTGCCGGCACTTCGTCAATAATTTCATAAGTGTTGTTTTCATCAAAATCATTTTCAAAAGTCCTGTTCAGTACATCACCTATCGTGCCGAGCCTGGCCGGGTCCTTTTTAGCCATAGTGGCGATATACAAATAATCACGTGCCCGCGTAGTAGCTACATAAAGCATGTTTAAAGCATCCATATGGTTATACAACAGCTCTTCATAATAGGCTTTTGCCACCGCTGAGTTACCAAGTGATTCATTGTATTTTAAAGGTATGCCCCGCAAGGCCTTAAATGCCGTTTCTTCTGCTGAAACCCAAAATATGGAATTCGCTTTTCCTTTAATTTCCCAGTTACAAAAAGGAATAAAAACGGCTCTGAAAGCAAGCCCCTTAGATTTATGTATGGTAATCACTTGTATGGCATCTGCACTTTCCGGAGAGGGCAGGGATTTTTTTATCCCTTCTTCATCCCACCAGTTTAAAAAGGCGACAATTCCCTTTTCTCCAAGCCTTGTGGCATTACCCGCGAGGTCACGGAAAGCCAGCAGATAGGGAAGATGTGCTTCCATACGGCTCAGTCCATAGCTCTCCATCAGAATTTCAACAAGTTCTGGCAATGGCAGCTGCATCCAGCTTTGCCAGCTTGCACATAAAGACGCCGGCAATACTGCGCTTAAGCTACTAAATGAGGTATGGTTAAGGTTAAGATAATGATTGGCATCGGCACTTACATTCCTTAATGAATTGTACAAGGCGATACAATTGGCCTTATACAAGGCTGTTTCTGCATCCAGGCCAATTAATGCTTTCATTGTATCAACAATGAGCTGAACTGCCAGGTTGTTGGCAATCAGTAAGGCTTCTCCCGAAATAACATCAATACCCTGATCCATCAGTTTTTTAACCGTAGTAATGGCTTCAGTATTTGACCGGACAAGTATGGCGATATCTCTTGCCACATACCCCTGTTCCGACTTTAACCGGCCAATTTCTACAATGATTTCGTTAAGCGAGATATCCCTGAATATGGTTTCGGTAAAACGCAGTTCTTCAGGAGCATCCTCTTTTCCGATTTTTCTGAGTTTTATTGTTCCGCCGATAGCGGTATTAGGGGCAAACTGCTGCGTAGAGGTACTGTATATATCAGTAATGACCCGATCAAAATGCTGCTCCTGCCACCAGTTCTTCAGTTCTTCCGGCTTTCCATCCAAACCCTGGTTCAACTCCTCCTGAAGCAAATCCGGGATCTTTTTATAAATGTAATTGTTGAAAGTAATGATATGCTCGGCACTCCGGTAATTCTCTTCCAGGCTTTCTTCCAGCACGCGACCGGCACCAATGTCAAACTTCGCCTGCCGGTGCAAAATGTTCCAGTCGCCATTACGCCATCTGTAAATTGACTGCTTGGTATCCCCAACAATTAAATGGTCAATAAATTCTTCAGTTGGCGTAGCAATAGCATTGGTGAGTAATGAGCGGAAACTGTTCCACTGACTTGTTGAAGTATCCTGAAATTCATCGAATAAAAAATTCCGGTACCGGGTACCTACCTTTTCCCAGATAAAAGAGGGGTTATCTCCTGCATCATCTGTAATTCCTGTAATCAGCTTTTGTGCATCACTGATCAGCAAATTGTCATTCTCCTGCCGGTAAACTTTTAAAAGGGACGCTACTTCCTGCATCAGCCTCAGATAATATAGATTTTTACTAAAAGCAATGGCCAGGGTATAATTGGGCAAATGGGTTAAATAA
Organism: Pedobacter sp. AK017; assembly: GCF_014200825.1. Classification (NCBI taxonomy): domain Bacteria; kingdom Pseudomonadati; phylum Bacteroidota; class Sphingobacteriia; order Sphingobacteriales; family Sphingobacteriaceae; genus Pedobacter; species Pedobacter sp. AK017. The sequence continues at coordinate 314,860 of NZ_JACHCW010000002.1, read as the reverse complement.
TAATCCTTTATGTTTTTTAATATAGGGTTCAGCAACTGGTAAACTTCGTCCAGACTGGTGTTTTTTTGAAACCAGATCTCCGGTTCATCTATATAGTTGAACAGGGATTCTATTTTGGAAAAATCACCGTTAATGACCAAAGGGATCTTAGCCAGCGGACTGACCGATTTCTTATTGAGATGCTCTTTTTCTACGCCAAACTGGTTAAATACCTCCTGCGCCTGTATGGCCAGATTGGTAAGCTCTTCTTCAAAACTTTTGGTGGCGGCTTTGGTGATGCTGATATACTGCTTAAACAGCTCGTCAATGCCATCGTCGCCAAATGCTTCAATAGCCTCTTCAAAAACCTGGAAACGTTCCTTGAATATTTCCCCGATCAGGTTGTAGAGCTCTGTTTTATAGTTCCAGCTTTTGTTGTCATTAATCCGCTCAATAGCAAGGTCAATGATCCACTGTAACAGTTGCCTGTTATGATCCAGGGCTTCGTCCAGCTTAGCTACCAGGTCATCTTTCACTTTATCATAGTTCATTTCCAGACTGTAACCGGCATCCAGTCCCAGCTCAAACGCAAAACCACGGATCACTTTCTGCACAAAACCATCAATCGTACTTACTGAAAAGCGACTGTAATCGTGCAGGATTTTACGGTAAATCTTATCTGCTTTTTCTTTTAACCGATCTGCGTTTAATGTCGGATTTGCATTCAGGACAATATTGCGGTAACTGTTAAATTTTTCATCCCCGGTAGCAAAGCCCTGCAATACATCCAGTATCCGGCTTTTCATCTCTTCGGTAGCCTTATTGGTAAAAGTTACCGCCAGAATTTCCCGGTATTTGTTTTCACCTGATAAAAGCAGGGTTAAATAATGGGCTGTTAAACTGAACGTTTTACCCGATCCCGCAGATGCTTGTAATATTTTTAATGGCTGTTGAGGCATTAAGTAAAGCTATTAATATTTTACAACATCCTCAGATAAAATCTACCTGATCAAACCTTCTTCTTCTTTTTTGAAGCAATTCTTGGTGGCCGTTCTGCCATGGTTATGGGCTGTTTCAACAAATCCCTGATCGCAACTGATGCACAAACCCCACCAAAAGCAGCGGGCAGGTAAGATATGGTACCATACGCAGAACGCTTGAAATTGCTGCCATCTGTCATCACCAGCGAACTTTTGGCAACGGCCTCGGTAGAAAAGACAGCTTTCACCTTATCATAATTGACCAGTTTTTTCAGCCTTTTCCGTACATACTGGGCAAAAACACATTGATAGGTATCTGGCAGCCAGGTTACCCTTAGCTGGGTAGGGTCTAGTTTTCCACCCGCACCCATCGAACTTACAATGGGCATATCTTTTTCCAGTGCTTTGGACAGCAGGGTAACTTTTGGGGTAATGCTATCTATACAATCCATCAGGTAATCAAAGTGCTGATCCATCAGCACCCGGCATTTTTCAGGGGTTAAAAAATCTCTTACGACATGCAGTTTCAGATCCGGATTGATGGCCAGTAAACGTTCTTTCATGATATCGGCCTTGCTTAGCCCATGGTTCGTAGACAGGGCAGGCAATTGCCTGTTTCTGTTGCTCGGATCAACCACATCTCCATCAACAATCGTAAGCTCACCTATACCCGACCGGCACATAAACTCTGCAGCAAAAGAGCCTACCCCACCAAGGCCCACTACCAGCACGTGCTTTTGCTGCAAAATATCAATTCCTTCATTTCCGACCAGCAAAGCTGAGCGCGACAACCAGTTTAAATCAGACATGCTAAATAAGCTTTATTTTTTTCCAGCTGGCAAAAATAAGGGCTTTTAGCGCTTCTACAGTAGTGTTTTTTAAATTTGCTGCTGTCCTGTAAATTTCTTCAATTCCATAACCTGCATCATCCGTTTCCAAAAAGAAAACATCAGTTTGTTTAAGCAGGGCCGCGGCACCCGAATGGGGCTTCAAAATGGCTTTACCGACAGAAAGGTAAAACCCTTTGTCCATCAGTTGCCTGCCCAGCTCCTCACTTTTATTAAACCCATGAACAATAAGTGGAACGGTCGGTTTCAACTCTTTTTTCAGCGCCATCAATTCGTCAAAACACCTTACACAATGCAAAATTACCGGTTTGCCAAGCTCTTCTGCCAGCTTCATCTGTTTTTTTAAAATGATCAGTTGGTTTTCCAGCTTTTCCCCTTTTAACCGGTCCAGGCCACATTCACCGATCAGTTTAACCTCGGGATTTTTTGCCAGTGTGGCAAGCCTGTTATAATCAGCATCCAGGTGCTCCAGTGTAGCAAACCAGGGATGCAATCCTATTGAAACGAAGCGGCCATTAAGCGGTATTTGCGGGATATCCCCGGTCACAGAAAGACTCAGGATACTTTCAACTCCGGCATCCCTGCTTTCATCATGCGTATGGATATCTAAAAACTGCAAAACCCAATATTACAATCCGTCGCCGTATTTAAAAAAGGAGTTTACTGTAACCGGCAGTTTTCCGGTAGCATCCAGCTGATTTTTAATTACTGAAGCTGCAGCCTTTTGCATAAAGTCTTCTTTCTGATAGGCAACTATAAGGCCCTTGCTTTGCTCTAAACCAGGTAAGGCGGCCAAATTATAGGGATTGGCAAATAAAGCAAATACAGTGTTGCTCAAGGCCATATCCTTAATAAACATTTTCAGGTCGGCGCTCAACACCATGCCATTACCCGGACGTAAACGCGTATCATGGATACCTATTATCAGCTGGTCAAACGCTTTCAGCTCGCGCAGCACCTTTGCAATCTGGCTGGCTGATGCATTTTTATCCAGCGTATAAAAAACCGAATTTTTATAATAAGTACCCAGTTCGCGCTGAAAGGTGGTAACCTCTGGTGTACCGACGCTAATGATAACTGTCCTTTTCTCTGCACTTAGCTGTTTGATGTTGTCTTTACCTGTTAAAACTGTCATAGAGGCATCGGCCAGCTGTTGCAGCAATGCCAGGCTTTCTGGTCTGTTCACCCCGGCTACGACATTATTTTCATCAACTTTCTGTTTAACATTTAAACCTGCCCAATATTTAGCTGTAAGGATTTTTTTTACACTTGCGTCGATCTGTTCCATACTGATCCTGTCTGCTCTTACGGCTTTACGCACGAGCTTTATGGCTCTTGCACTGTTTTCAGACAATTCTAAAATATCGTTGCCGGCAATAATGCCCATTACATCAGCTTCACCATCTTTAAAATTTTTTACCACCCCTTTCATGCCCATCGCATCCGAGATCACAATTCCTTTAAACCCAAGTTCTTCTTTAAGCAATCCGGTTACAATTGGTTTAGATAAAGTAGAAGGCATATTCGGGGTATTGTCCAATGCCGGAATGTTCATGTGTGCAATCATTACACCTGCAGCACCTTCCCGGATCAGTTCTCTGAAGGGATAGATCTCCAGGCTATCCAGACGTGCCCGGGTAAAATTTAGCTGGGGCAGGTCGTAGTGCGAATCTACATCCGTATCTCCATGTCCTGGAAAATGTTTAATACTCACCAATAGGCCGCCATCCTGCATGCCCTTCATATACGCAGCCGCTTTTGTAGCTACATTGTATTTGTTTTCGCCAAAAGAACGGAAATTGATCACTGGATTTTTAGGGTTATTATTTACGTCTACATCAGGTGCCAAGTTCATGTGCATACCAATTCTTTTATAATCTTTGGCAACTTCAAGGCCCATTTTATACAGCAGGTCTTTATTCTGTACTGCTCCTAACGCCATCTGGTAAGGATAAGAAATGGTACTGTCTAAACGCATGCCCAATCCCCACTCCCCATCAGAAGTAATCAATAAAGGTACCCTGGCCAGTGATTGATAGGTATTGGTTAAAATGGCTTGCCTGCCCGGACCACCCTGGAAAAATACCAGACCACCAACGCGTTCTTTTTTAATTACTTTACCTATAGAATCTTCAAAAGCTTTCCCAAAATTGGTATGCGCCCTGACAAAAAAAAGCTGGGCAATTTTTTGTCGTTTGCTCAGTTTTTTAAATACAGAATCTACCCAGTGGTTGGGTTCCTGCAGTGTTTGTAAGTATGTTTTTGTTTGGCTTTGTGCAGTAAATACTGTTGTTATTAAAAGTAAAGTCGCTATAAAAAAATGCTTAACATTCATTTGTGTGAGGATTGGTTAAACTTCAAAGTTAAGCAAAAGTTCCATTTTTACACTTCGGGCAGGCATTTCTGTTCCTTTCAAATATCCTTTTCGGCAAAATTTGATAGTGATAATTGTTTTAGATGGGTTAAAAGAATTTTTACAAGTTCCTGGCAGCAATTGTATCAAATTTGATACAATTCTGACAACAGCTCCCGTTAAATGAAATATAAGTTAATGCATGTTAAAACATCTAACCACTTGTGTACAAACTTGGTTCTTGTCCTTTTAACAAATTATAACAGTAGAAATATAAGGCTTTGGCACATTTCTTTCACATACCCCTAGCGGTGGGATGAGCCACCAAAGCTGGCAAAGCGATCTGATATCTGCTGATAAAACCAGCTTATTACATTAACTTAAAATATATACAGATGAAAAAAGTAATTATTTTGGCCATTGGCCTATTTGCAGCAACTGCTGCCAGCGCACAGATCAAATTGGGTGTTAAAGCAGGATTAAATGTTCCAAACATCATTAAAGGTGATGGCAATAACGATTTCAAAACAAAAGTAAATCCAGGGTTTAATGCAGGTGTAACTTTAGATATCCCTTTAATCACTGGTCTTGCCTTTACTCCTGAACTGCTTTATTCTACCAAGGGATATAAAGCGGAAACGGTGTTTGGCGACTTTACACAAACCACCAGTTTTATCGACATACCGATTCTGGCCAGCATTAACCTGGGTGGCAGCGGATTAAACCTTGTAGCAGGGCCGCAGGTATCGTTTTTAATGTCGACAAAGAACAAATTTGAAAGCGGTTTCGGGTCTACTGAGCAACAGATTATCGAAGATAAATCAGACCGTTTCAAAAAAAGCCTGGTTGGTGGTTTAATCGGTTTCAGGTATGACATCAACGAGAAATTCGACATCCATGGCCGTTATGCACTGGACTTCCAGAAAAACAATGAAGATGGAAGCAGAGAAACCCCTGAATATAAAAACCAGGTGTTCTCTGTAGGGCTTGGAATAAAATTTTAAACCCTTACAAACTCCATTTAAAGCCGCCCCCTAAGGCGGCTTTTTTAATGGAGCTGTCCCAGATTTAATACACCCGAAAAAAATCTGGCAGGGCCGGTAAACATTGGCAGAAACAACAAGTTAAAATCATTGAATATCAGCAGTTTAACCACTAAAACAACCCCTTAAAAACACTAAATACAGCCATTTCTGGCATGGTTATTACCATACATATCTCGAATTTTAATCCATTTTAAAACAGAAATTATGAAACGATTATTCATTATAGCACTGGGTATAACCGCAGGAAGTTTAGCTTTCAGGGCAGATGCCCAAACCTCACAAAGGGCAGCAAATGACAAGATGAGATTTGGTATTAAGGCAGGTGCCAACCTGATGAAAATGGGTAAGGTACAATTTGGAGACCAACTGTATTCAACAGATTACCGGGTAGGGTTCCAGGCAGGTATCTACGCTGATTTGCCGATGGGCGGAAATTTTGCTTTTATGCCAGAAGCAACCTTTACACAAAAAGGTGGAAAACTAAAAGAAACAGTCTCAGGTAATACCGGAGAATTTGACAGTAAGGTATCTTATATTGATATTCCCGTACTGATCGGTTATAAGGCCAGCCCCGAATTAACTGTTTTTGCAGGACCCCAGGTTTCTTTTTTACTGGACCAGAAATCAACCATCAAATCCAATGGCAATGAAATTGTGTCCAGCAGCAGCAAGGAAAACTTTGAAAAATCTATTGCCGGAGCTGCCATAGGGCTTGGTTATGCCATTACACCTAACATCAACGTAAATGGCAGGTACACGATGGACTTCCAAAGAGCATTTAAAGAGAATGTAAATCAGGATAAAGTTAAAAACAGTGGTTTTGCCTTATCGCTTGGTTATACATTTTAAAGATCCTATATCCCTTCCATAATCCCTATGGAAACGCCCCGGTTACTGTAATCAGTGCCGGGGTTATTTTTTTAAAACATATTTCTATATAGCCTGTTATAAAAAAGAAAGATCTGTTTATCAAATAATCTGTAACTATGAAAAATCAACCCAATCAAAAACATACTGGTAATGAACAGGGCAGACCAACATCAGACCGGGTGTTCCACAATGCTAAACAAGACAAAAAACAGCAAGGCATTTCAAACGGAGGCGGACAACGTTCCGATCAGACCTCTAACAGAGACAACCAGCGCAAGCGTGAAAACAATTGATCCTTATTGTGTGTGAGGATAATATATTCCTATCTATTTCCAAAAAGCATCCGGTACCGGATGCTTTTTTTTGTCTGTATCTTTTACTTTCGATAATGATTCCGTATACTTACGTTTTGTTACACATTATTGCAATTATAAATTATGAGCAAGTTTATTTTATCCTTTGATCAGGGAACCACAAGTTCAAGGGCAATTGTATTTAATAAGGAAGGAAGTATTGTATCAATCGCCCAAAAGGAGTTTGAACAGATCTATCCTCAACCTGGATGGGTAGAGCATAATGCCAGCGAAATCTGGTCTACCCAGATTGCAGTAGCTACCGAAGCGATTGTAAAAGCCAGCCTTACCCCACCAGACATTGCTGCTATCGGCATCACCAACCAGCGTGAAACAACGGTACTTTGGGATAAAAAAACCGGAGAGCCTTTATACAACGCCATAGTATGGCAAGACAGGCGTACATCTGCCTATTGTGATGAACTGAAGTCCAAAGGACTGGCGAAAAAAATACAGGAAAAAACAGGGCTGATACTGGATGCCTACTTTTCGGCCACCAAGATCAAATGGATACTTGATAACGTAGAAGGAGCCAGGGCCAAAGCTGAAGCTGGTGATATTGCTTTTGGTACCATAGATTCATGGCTGATCTGGAAACTTACAGATGGCAGGGTACATGTTACAGATGTAAGCAATGCTTCCAGGACCATGATCTATAACATCCATACCCTGGATTGGGACCAGGAACTGCTTGATCTTTTTGACATCCCTAAAAATATACTCCCTGAAGTCAAATCATCAAGTGAAGTTTACGGGGAGACCACAGGAAATGTACTTGCCGCAAAAATTCCTATTGCCGGCATTGCCGGTGATCAGCAGGCCGCCCTGTTCGGACAAATGTGTACTGAAGTAGGAATGGTTAAAAATACTTATGGAACAGGTTGCTTTATGCTCATGAACATCGGCGATAAACCCATTGTTTCGCAAAACAACCTGGTAACCACCATAGCCTGGAAAATAAATGGCAAAGTACAGTATGCTTTAGAGGGAAGTATTTTTATTGGCGGGGCAGTTGTACAATGGCTAAGGGATGGGCTGGGCATCATCAGCTCTTCGGCCGAAGTAGAAACCCTGGCATTAAAGGTAGCGGATACAGGTGGTGTTTACCTGGTACCTGCATTTGCCGGTCTGGGTGCACCACACTGGAACCAGGATGCCCGCGGAACCATAACCGGTATCACCCGTGGAACTACTGCTGCACACCTTGCCAGAGCAGCAATCGAAAGTATTGCTTTCCAGACCATGGAAGTGCTTAAAGCTATGGAAGCTGATTCAGGACATGCCATTAAAGAATTACGTGTGGATGGCGGGGCAACCAGCAACGACATATTGATGCAGTTCCAGGCCGATTTGCTGGATACCACAGTAATCCGTCCGAAAGTAACGGAAGTAACCGCTTTGGGGGCTGCTTATTTGGCCGGACTGGCTGTAGGCTACTGGAACAGCATGGATGACATTAGCGGACAATGGAAAATTGACAAGAATTTTAATGCAGGCAATACCGATAACATTGCTGAACGTATAAAAGGCTGGAACAGGGCAGTAAAAGCCGCAAAAGCCAATGCCGAGAATTAATTAATTTATAAACCAAATTTAAACCGAATCAACATGTCACCTTTTTCAGCCGAAGTGCTCGGCACGATGTTTATGATCTTATTGGGCAACGGGGTGGTTGCCAACGTGGTTTTGAAAGGAACCAAAGGCAACAATGGTGGATGGATTGTGATTACCACCGCCTGGGCCCTGGCTGTATTTGTAGGCGTGGTTATCGCCGGACCCTATAGTGGCGCCCATCTTAATCCAGCCGTAACCATTGGACTGGCCATTGCCGGAAAATTTCCCTGGGCCAATGCACCAATGTATATTGCGGCTCAATTTATAGGCGCTATGTCGGGGGCTTTCCTCGTTTGGCTATTGTTTAAAGATTTTTATGCCGGCACTGAAGATAAAGGGGCAAAACAGGCTACCTTTTGTACCGGCCCCGCCATTCCAAATACGGTATCTAACCTGATCAGCGAGATCATTGGCACTTTTGTACTCATCTTTGTCATCTTTCATTTTACAAATGCCGAAATGGGTACAGATAAAAGCCCCATTGGACTGGGCTCTATTGGCGCATTGCCGGTAACCTTACTGGTTTGGGTAATCGGCCTTTCGCTGGGCGGTACCACCGGCTACGCCATTAATCCGGCAAGAGATCTGGGACCAAGAATTATGCATGCCCTATTGCCAGTAGCGGGTAAAGGTGGCAATAACTGGAGTTATGCCTGGATCCCGGTAATTGGCCCCGTAATAGGTTGTGCGCTGGCTGCTATGCTTTATTTATGGATTAAAATTTAACACACCAGAATACCTGAAAGGCGGCCAATTTACTGGCCGCCTTTTTTTATGGGTAATCATTTACAGGATTTGCATCCGTTTGTATAAAGTTGCCCGATAAGCATCCGATACAGGAACCATATTGCGGTGCACGATCAGTGTTCCGCCCTCAATGGTATCTATTTTTCCGACATTGATGATAAATGAGCGGTGTACCCTCAGAAACATATTTTTAGATAATTTTTCTTCTACCGATTTTAAAGAAGAGTGGATGGAATAGGTATGATCGGTCAAGTTGATCCTGACATAATCACCCCGGGCCTCCATATATAAAATATCGCTCACCTTAACTCTGCGCACCACATTGGAATCACGTATAAACACAAACTCATCTTCTTTATCCGCAACAGACAAACCTTTGGTAAGCAACACCCGCTTTGCCTTTTCTACCGCCTGCAGAAACCGCGCAGGGCTAACGGGCTTGATCAGAAAATCAACCACATTTAGGTCAAAGGCCTCAGCGGCATACCCTATTGTAGAAGTAGTAAAGATAACCATTGGCCGTTTATCGCCTAAACTTTTCACCAGTTCTATGCCGCTCATATCCGGCATTTCTATATCTAGAAATAAGATATCTACTTCCTTTGTCTGAATTTGTTTGTAAGCTTCAACAGCATCAAAACATTCCCCCACCACTGTCAGTGTCGGTTCCATACTGATCAGCTTTTTGAGCACAGCGAGCGCTATAATATTGTCATCTACAATTAAGCAATTCATTTTGATCGGGAATGATTGCTCTAAAATAGAGATAATACACAGAATATTATAATCTTGAACGAATTGAACAAAAAAGCGGGTAGGGCAAAAGACAATTGGCTTAAATGTAAGAGCCCAACAATGTTGGGCCCTTATTTATTCAGCGGAGAGTCAGGGATTCGAACCCTGGATACCCTTTTGGGGTATACACACTTTCCAGGCGTGCTCCTTCGACCACTCGGACAACTCTCCGTTTTTGCGGAATGCAAAAGTAGAAAAAAAATTGATTGTTAAAGTATATTAATCAATAACCGTAACTTTTAGCATATTCGTTTTGCCCTTACGCTCCATCGGGATAGCCGCTGTGTTGATAATCACATCACCGCTTTTGATCAGTTTATTCGCTTTGAGCAAATCATTCACATCCTGTATGGTTTCATCAGTGCTCTCAAACCTGTCATAAAAGAAGCCCTGAACCCCCCAAAGTAAACTCAGACTGTTTAACAGGCTTCTGTTACTTGTAAAAATGTAAACGTGGGCTTTTGGCCTGTGACTCGAGATCTCAAAAGCGGTATAGCCACTCAGTGTCATCGAAACAATACCAACTGCATTGGTTTGTTTTGACAGGAAGCAGGCAGTATCGCAAACTGCATCACTTAAAAAGCTCTCTGCTTTAGGCTTAAGGAATTTCTCAGGATGAAAAGGATAATTGTTTTGCTCGATGTTCTGAATGATCTTTTGCATGGTTTCAATAACGATCAACGGAAACTCACCTACAGAGGTTTCCCCGCTCAGCATTACTGCATCTGCCCCATCCAATACTGAATTGGCTACGTCATTTACCTCGGCACGTGTTGGTCTTGGTGTCGTGATCATACTTTCCAGCATCTGTGTGGCCACAATTACAGGTTTTGAAGCAGCACGACATTTCTGAACAATCATTTTTTGCAGCAAAGGCACTTCTTCCATTGGCATTTCAACGCCCAGATCACCACGTGCAACCATAATCCCGTCAGAAACAGCAATAATTTCATCAATATTTGCAATCGCTTCCGGTTTCTCAATTTTTGCAATCACACGGGCTGATTTTCCGCGTTCTTTAATGATATCCTTTAATTCTATGATGTCTTCAGCATTTCGTACAAAAGAAAGCCCGATCCATTCTACATCGTTTTCGAGAACAAATTCAAGATTTTTACGGTCTTCTATTGTAAGCGATGGAATAGAAACTTTGGTATTTGGCAGGTTCACACCTTTCCTGGAAGTTAGTATCCCACCATGAACAATCTCGCAAACAACTTCATCTTGATGATTTGTTTCCAATACCCGCATCTGTAGTTTACCGTCATCCAATAAGATGATCTCGCCAGCTTTAACATCTTTCGGAAAAGACTCATAAGTGATGTAAATGCGTTCTTCGTTGCCAATGCACTCCTTAGTGGTAATAATGGTTTTCGCTCCATTAACCAGCTGAATACCACCGTCCTTCACCATACCAATCCTTATTTTCGGCCCTTGAAGATCAGCAAGGATCCCAACATTATAATTGTGTTTTTCATTAAGGCCACGAATGGTATCCAATACCTCCTGGTGATCTGCCTGTGAACCATGAGAAAAGTTTAAACGGCAAACATCCAGTCCGGCATTAAACATACTATATAAAACGTCTGGTTTAGCTGAGGCGGGGCCTAAAGTGGCTACGATTTTTGTTCTAGAATGAAATGGTTTCATTGAGTTATTTAAATTTTATTACAGACCAACAAAACGAGCGTTTTTTGATACAGAAAACTGATGCTAGTCTGATTTATTAAAGTTATCTGTTTGGTTATGTAAATCCAAATATAGTGTATTTTGTACACCTTCAATATAAAATTTACATTATCAAATTTTCTTTCGATCTTAATTTGGACGGCTCTATTTGCGCAGCTACCTGAATATCAGCAAGTTTATTCAAACCTCCAATGATAAAATTCAGGTCTTCCTTGTCAATATATTGATGGATAATCATAAAAAAATCAACCTTATTCATCTCTGGAATTAAAAAACCTTCAGCATTTCTGTTATTGATCAGATAGTATTCAATTTCGCCCTGCTCCACAAAAAAATAATATTTGGAAAAGGCAAGCGGCTCTTCATCAATATTGAAATAAACTTCATGGTCATCTATCTTTTCAAACCCAAAATTCAGACTGGTATTGATTTTATGGCACAGTACATAATCCTTTAAAGAGGCAGTGATGGCAATTAATACAAAGTCGAGGTCTAGTGAAAGTTTTAAGTAAGTTTTGTTCAAAACAGAATATTTTACGGAAATACGAAATTATAAAACTAATTTTACATTGATGTTCAAAATAAAAACATTAAAATTGGTACAGAAATAAAAACATTTGAAATGTGTAAGAATTTATTTTTCTTTGCACTGAATTATTTAACCATTAAATTATAACATTATGTCTGATATTGCTTCAAGAGTTAAGGCTATTATCGTTGAAAAATTAGGTGTGGATGAAAACGAAGTTACACCAGAAGCTTCTTTCACTAACGACTTGGGTGCGGATTCTTTGGATACAGTAGAACTTATTATGGAGTTTGAGAAAGAATTCAATGTAGCAATCCCTGATGATCAGGCTGAGACTATCGGCACAGTTGGTCAGGCAATTGCTTACTTAGAGAAAAACGTTAAGTAAAAATACGGTTTCCGTATAATCCGTATAAATGGAATTAAAAAGAGTAGTAGTTACAGGGCTAGGTGCGCTCACTCCAATCGGCAATACCATCCCAGAGTTCTGGGATGGTTTGGTGAATGGGCTGAGTGGTGCCGGCCCTATTACCGGTTTTGATACCTCAAAGTTCAAGACAAAATTTGCATGCGAGCTTAAAAATTTCAATCCGGAAGATTTTCTGGATAAAAAAGAAGCCCGCAAATTAGACCCATTTGTTCAATACGCTTTAGTAGCGACCGAAGAGGCTGTAAAAGATGGTAATTTCGACTTTTCACAGTTAGACACCAATCGTATTGGTGTAATCTGGGGTTCTGGTATTGGCGGATTTAAAACATTTCAGGATGAAATGAAAGCCTTTTTCTTAGGCGATGGTACACCACGTATCAATCCTTTTTTCATTCCAAAAGTAATTATTGACATTGTTCCGGGCCATATCTCTATAAAATATGGACTAAGGGGACCAAATTTCGCTACGGTTTCAGCCTGTGCTTCCTCTACAAATGCCATGATCGACGCTTACAATTATATTCGCCTGAATATGTGTGATGTGATCATCAGCGGTGGTTCGGAAGCCATTATCAATGAAGCTGGTATTGGCGGGTTTAATGCCATGCACGCCCTTTCTACGAGAAACGATGATCCTAAAACAGCCTCCAGGCCATTTGACAAAGACCGTGATGGTTTTGTTGCCGGCGAAGGTGCAGGAACCATCATTCTGGAAGAACTGGAGCATGCTAAAAAACGCGGGGCCAAGATCTATGCCGAGTTGGTTGGCGGAGGGATGAGTGCAGATGCCAATCACATTACAGCACCTCACCCGCAAGGATTGGGTGCCAGAATGGTCATGCAAAATGCCTTAACCGATGCCCGGCTCACTACGGCTGATATTGACTATATCAATGTTCACGGTACGTCTACCCCATTGGGCGACATATCTGAAAGCAGGGCCATCGTAGATCTTTTTGGAGAAGACGCCTACAAACTGAACATCAGTTCAACCAAATCGATGACAGGACACTTATTGGGTGCTGCCGGCGCAATAGAAGCCATTGCTGCAATACTTGCAGTGAAAAATGATGTTGTGCCTCCAACAATCAATCACTTTACCGATGATTCTGAATGTGATCCAAAATTAAATTTCACTTTTAATAAGGCGCAAAAACGTACCATTCGTGCTGCTCAGAGCAATACATTTGGTTTTGGTGGTCATAATGCGTCTGTAATTTTCAAAAAATACGAAGAGTAAACATAATTAATGCCATTATTTGACCTGTATAAGCTTTATCTTTCAGCCGATAAAGTCTTTATAAGAAAGTTAAAAAACATTTTAGGCTTTGTGCCGGGAAATGCCACCTTATATAAAATGGCATTCAGGCACAGGTCTGTGGCAAAAATTTTAAAAAACGGAAGCAGGAGCAGCAATGAGCGGCTCGAGTTTTTAGGAGATGCTGTTCTGGGCTCTGTAATTGCAGAATTATTATTTAAAAGCTATCCCTATAAAGAAGAAGGTTTTTTGACAGAAATGCGCTCTAAAATTGTAAACAGGGCCAATTTAAATCAGCTTGCCCGAAAAATGGGTTTCGATCAGCTGATTGTATTTGATCAAAAAGCGGTGAATGTACAAACCAAGCATCATTCTATGCTTGGCGATGCTTTTGAGGCCCTTATTGGTGCTGTTTATTTGGATAAAGGATACAATTTTACCCGTGAGTTCCTGCTGAAGAGAATTGTGAAACCTTACATTGACATTCATACCCTTGAACTGACCGAGACCAATTTTAAAAGTAAACTGATCGAGTGGTGCCAGCGCCATGGCAAGGACATTACCTTTGACATGATGGAAAATGAGGAAGGTGAAAGCGCCAAGTTGTTTACCATCCAGGCTGTTGTTGAAGGAGAAAGCTATGGCATTGGCCGTGATTACAACAAGAAAAATGCCGAAAAGCTGGCTGCAGAAAAAGCCTGCGAAGCACTTTCTATCTAATTCTTTTTAAGTGTATCGGTGTATTTCTTATAGGAATCCCTGATGTATTTAATGGCGTCATACTGGGCCCAGTTCTTCGCCTTTTCGTATTCAGGCCGGTAATCCAGCATAAATTTTTCCAGGTCTTTCCCCTTCAGGTCTGTATTGCTCTGAATCAAAAACTCATTAAAAAACCCATCTATCTGCGTTTGCTGCAGCTCGGTTTCGTAATAGCGGCCAAACCTCCTCGCATTTTTTGGGGTACGGCCAAACAACTCATAAACAGCAGTTAGGGGTTTAAAAAGAAAAGAAAGAAAAGGTGGCTTACCCTGGTAAAAAGATCCTTTATCCTTATAATCCCTTTTCAGTTCATCCAGCTCCTGTTTCTTGGTCTGTCCGGTGATGTTCACTTCTTTAAGCATCCGTCCGCCAGTAAGATAAACCAGGATGTCCTTATTTGATGATACAACTGTTTCGGCATCCGAAAAATTCGCTTTAATTACAAGTAGGGTATCCCCTACACCGGCCCTGATCTGAAACAGCCCAAAGTCACTACTGCTTACTTTATATCCCGTTCTTTTATTGATCACCTCAGCACCCGCGATGCGGTTGGAAGTCCCTTTTTCGAAAACAACACCCCCAAGTAAAAAGTCCTGTGCAAAAGCTGCCGGCAAAAAGAAAAGAAAAAATGCCCAAAACAGAAGAATATGTAGACGGTTAAATTTTAACATAGGTCATATATAAACGTAAAATTAACCATTGTTTGTCAAATACCTTAGTTAAAAAAAGTTAAATAGGCAGGAAAAGCCAATAAATTATATCTTTGCACATGATAAAATCAATGACAGGATATGGCCTGGCCTCTGCAGATCATGAAAATGTAAAATTTGCTGTAGAGATAAAATCCTTAAACAGTAAGTTTTTAGAACTCAATCTAAAACTACCAAAAGCCTTTTCGGATAAGGAACTGCTGCTCCGTAACATTTGCAGCAAAGAAATTGAGCGCGGAAAAGTTAGCGTTTCCATCAATCTTGAACGTGGGGAAGAAGCCCTGAAAGGAGCCAGCATCAATGCCGCTTTACTAAGCAGGTATTACAGGCAGCTTGAAGCCATCAATACCAGTCTGGGTGCAAATTCAACTAATCTTTTACAGGCTGTACTCAATTTTCCTGAAGTGATCAGTTACACCGAAGATGAAGTAAGTGAGAACGACTGGGTCATCCTTTTTGACACCTTTAACAAGGCTTTGGCCAGTTTTAACCAGTTCAGGGAAACAGAAGGTAACGTCCTGAAAACAGACCTGGAGCTGCGGATCAAAAATATCCTGGAGTTCTTTGGCCAGATTGAAGTGCTGGAACCACTCAGGATCCCGCAGATCAGGAGCCGCCTGAACCAGTTTTTAGAGGAAAATGTAGGTAAGCTGAACATAGATCAGAACCGTTTAGAGCAGGAGCTGATCTATTATATCGACAAATTAGACATCACTGAAGAAAAGATCAGGTTAAAAAGTCATTGCGATTATTTTATCGAAACCCTGAAAAGCAAAGATGCCAATGGTAAAAAGCTGGGTTTTATCTCTCAGGAGATCGGCCGTGAAATCAATACCATGGGCGCTAAAGCCAACGATGCACAGATCCAACAGCTGGTTGTTGGCATGAAAGAAGAACTGGAAAAAATTAAAGAACAATTATTAAACGTTTTGTAAGCCCTGATGAAACAAGGTAAACTGATTATATTTTCTGCTCCCTCTGGTGCAGGCAAAACCACCATCGTTAAACATTTGCTTACGAAATTCCCTTCATTGAGCTTTTCTATATCAGCAACGACCCGGGAGTTGCGCGGGGACGAGAAAAATGAAAAAGACTATTATTTTATTACCAAAGAAGATTTTCTGCACAAAGTTGCGCGCCAGGAATTTGTAGAGTTTGAAGAAGTTTACAGCGGAACTTTTTACGGCACCCTGAGGTCTGAAATCCAGCGCATCTGGGATGAAGACAAACATGTCATTTTTGATATTGATGTAGAAGGTGGCTTGCGCTTAAAACGTAAATATGAAAATGATGCGCTAGCTATATTTGTACAACCCCCATCCTTAGCTGTACTTAAAGAACGTTTAAGGGGCAGGGGTACCGATAGCCCCGAAAAGCTGCAGGAGCGCTTTGTTAAAGCAGAGAAAGAACTGGCTTATGCCGATAAATTTGACGTTATCCTTAACAACTTTGACCTGCATACAGCCTGTCTGGAAGCAGAAAAACTGGTAGGGGATTTTATAAAAAAATAATACTTGCTGATGAAAACCGGTCTTTTTTTTGGCTCCTTTAACCCCATTCATACCGGCCACCTGGTTATCGCCGGGTATATGGCCGGCTTTACGGAACTTAAAGAAATTTGGCTGGTCGTTTCTCCGCACAATCCATTAAAAAATAAAAATGGCCTGTCTAACATGTACGACAGGCTTGAAATGGCAAAACTGGCTACTGAAAATGCAGACCATATAAAAGTAAGCGATATAGAGTTCAACTTGCCACAACCTTCTTATACCATTGATACCCTTACGCATTTGCAGGAAAAGTATCCTGGAAAAGAATTTGCCTTAATTATGGGTGCAGACAACCTTTCCTCTTTCAAAAAATGGAAGAATTATGAGGTCATTTTGCAGCATTATGAAATCTATGTGTACCCGCGGCCGGGTGCTGACATCAGTGAGTGGGCAGAACATCCGGCTATTAAAATTACCGATACCCCGCAAATGGATATCTCCTCTACCTTTATCCGCAAGGGAATTGCTGCGGGTAAAAACCTCCAGTACTTTGTTCCGGATAAGGTACTGTCCTTTATAGACAGCAAAAATATGTACCGTTAGCTGGCTTTATACAACAGAAATATAGTTGGTTTTTTATGCAGGTCTATACGTTCTTTACGCCACAGCCCTACCGGCAAAGTCTTCACAAACTCATCTTCAGCGGTTAAGTTACAGGCTACACACAATTGTGTTTGTCCGGAAGCATTCTTCAGGATATCTTCAAACAAGTGATTGTTACGAAAGGGTGTTTCAATAAAAAGTTGCGTTTGCCTGTTCTTTTGCGACAATTGCTCCAGTTCTTTGATCTTTTTTGCCCTTTCAGCCTTATCAATTGGCAAATAGCCATGAAAGGTAAAGCTTTGCCCGTTAAAACCTGAAGCCATCAGGGCCAATAGAATTGAACTTGGCCCAACCAGGGGCACTACCTTAATTCCCCTTTTGTGTGCTTCGGCTACTACATCTGCACCCGGGTCGGCAATCCCCGGACATCCGGCCTCGCTCATCAGACCGACATCCATACCGGTCATCAGCTCTTTAAAATAAGGTACCATAGAATTTCCACGCTTGTGTTTGCCATAATCGTGAATAACCAGCTCACTCTGTTGTATTTTTAATCCCGCCTCTTTTAAAAATTTACGCGCCGTTTTCTCATTCTCAACAATATAAGTCGAAATGGCATTTATGGTATCTCCAAGATATGGGGTAAAAGTTTTCTGTGCAGCATTTTCCGCCAGGGGAACTGGGATAAGAAATAAGGTTCCTTTTGTCATTCGTTATTCTGATTTTACCTGCAAAAGAAGAAAAATATTACCGTAAAGCCCAGCTTTCCCGTCACAATACTGTAGTCTGCAGGTAATCTTAGGTTATAAATCAGCGTTATCAGGAAGAAAAAACGTAAATTGTTTTATGCCTAACTATAAATTAAAATCTGCCACATCTGGTATCAGACCAATATAATTAGGCATAAAACAAACATGACAATGTAATATTTTAATAGATAGATTAAACTTATGGGAATCTTTGGAACTCAAATTGATATAATAAAAAACGTTAGGTAAATTAAACACACACACAAATTAAACACACACAAATGAAAAACATGATCAAATTACCGGCAATTGTACTTGGGCTGCTGCTCATGTTCACCGGTGCAGCACAAAAGGTTATGGCGCAGGGAGATGATGTTTCGCTCCAATCGTTTTATGATGAACTGTCGCCTTATGGTACCTGGATACAGGATCCGCAATACGGGTACGTTTGGAGACCTGATGTAGAACAAGGCGATTTCAGGCCTTATTATACCAATGGCCGCTGGGCAATGACCGAGTACGGTAACACCTGGGTTTCCAATTACGACTGGGGCTGGGCGCCTTTTCACTATGGAAGATGGGTTTACAACCGTTACGGTCAATGGATATGGATTCCTGATACCACATGGGGACCTGCATGGGTAAGCTGGAGAAGTGGTGGTGGCTATTATGGCTGGGCGCCGATGGGCCCTGGAATGAACATCAATATCAACCTTAACATCCCCGATCTGTGGTGGGTATTTATCCCCCAAAGGAATATCTATTACGATAGCTTTCCACGATATTATTCCCGCAGAAATGTGACCATCATCCATAACACGACCATCATTAACAATACTTACGTAAATAACCGCCGTACTTATTACACTGGCCCAAGGGCCGATGACATCAGACGTGCAACCGGAAGAGATGTAAGAGTATATAATGTAAATACCACAGGCAGGCCAAGCCGCAGTAACATAAATGGCAACAGTGTTGACATCTATACGCCAAGGCCAAGCAGGGGTAGTTCCAATGTAAATGCCAAACCACGGGAAGCCATCAGAGGAGAAGGGTATACCACACCAAGAGGAGACCGCGGAACGGCAAGCAACGGATCATCGTCCGGGCGCCCTTCCAGAATTGACAACCAGGGTAACCGTGTAGACAACCAGGGTAACAGACCCGATAACCGTGAAAACGGCGTAACTACACCTCAAAACAGGGGCGAAAGACCTATTTATGAAAATAATGGCAGGCCATCAAGAACAGGAAGCCCGGAAAACAACGGCTCAACAAGACCACAGCGAATAGAAAGACAAAATCCTTCAGGAGAAACTCCTGCACAAAGGCCACAGGAAGTTCAGCCGGCCCCACAACAACGTCAGGAGCGTCAGGAGCGTCCTCAACCACAGGCACGACCTCAGCGTCAGGAAAACAGGCCGGAAGCCCCGCGTCAGCAGGAAAGACAGCAACAACCACAACGTCAGGAAAGCAGACCGCAGCAGCCACAGGCCCAGCCTCAGTACCAAAGACCGGAACGGACTCAACAAAGTGCAGCTCCGGCCAGAAGTTCTGAAAGCCGCGGCGAACAAGGTGGCAGAGGAGCTGAACGACCAAGCCGCGGAGGCAGGAGTTAACCGAACCAATTCATTACTGAAAAACCGGCTATTACAATAGCCGGTTTTTCTTTTATATTATAGTTATCTTTGCCGCCGCTATGATTCACCCTGAAATAGAAAAAAGAAAAACATTCGCCATCATCAGTCACCCCGATGCCGGTAAAACAACCTTAACAGAGAAATTCCTGCTTTTTGGCGGGGCCATTAATACCGCCGGTGCTGTAAAACGCAACAAGGCCAACCAAAGCAATACTTCCGATTTTATGGAAATTGAGAAACAGCGTGGCATTTCTGTAGCTACTTCTGTAATGGGGTTTGAATACGCGAATAAGCGCATCAATATTTTAGATACACCCGGGCACAAGGATTTTGCGGAAGATACTTACCGCACCCTTTCTGCCGTAGATAGTGTAATCCTGGTGGTCGACTGTGTGAAGGGTGTAGAGGAACAAACAGAAAAACTGATGTCGGTATGCCGGATGCGCAATACACCAGTCATCATTTTTATCAATAAAATGGACCGTGAAGGTAAAGATGCTTTTGACCTGCTGGACGAAATAGAGCACAAATTAAACATCAGCCTTTGCCCTTTATCTTGGCCAATTGGTCAGGGCCACACCTTTAAGGGGGTATACAGCATTTACAACAAACATTTAAACCTCTTTGAACCCGATAAAACAAAGATCAGTGAACCCGTAATAGAGGTAAACGACCTGAACGATGATAACCTGACCAAATTTTTAAAGCCAAAAGAACTCGAAGGCCTTAAAGGAGACCTGGAACTGGTACACGGGGTTTATGGCGACCTGGATAAGAGCATGTACATTGAGGGTTTGCTGGCCCCGGTATTTTTTGGCAGTGCCATTAACAATTTCGGGATAAAAGAGCTGCTGGATACCTTCATCAACATCGCCCCAAGTCCAAAAGGCCGTGAGGCCGAGCAACGTGAAGTAGCCGCAGAAGAAAAGAACTTCTCTGGTTTCGTATTTAAGATCCATGCCAACCTGGATCCAAAACACCGCGACCGCATTGCTTTTTTAAGGATCTGCTCCGGGAAATTTGAACGCAATAAATTCTATTACCATACCCGTCAGGACAAAAAGCTGAAGTTTTCTAACCCTATGGATTTCATGGCCAATGAAAAAAGTATTGTAGAAGAAGCCTGGCCAGGTGATGTGGTGGGTTTATACGATAGTGGAAACTTCAAAATCGGGGACACGCTTACAGAAGGGGAAAAACTTCAATTTAAAGGCATTCCCAGCTTCTCTCCCGAGATATTTAAGGAACTGGAGAACAGAGACCCCCTAAAAACAAAACAGCTGGAAAAAGGCATACAACAGCTCACGGAAGAAGGTGTTGCCCAATTGTTTACCATGCAGCCCGGAAACCGTAAAGTAGTGGGTGCGGTAGGAGAACTTCAGTTTGAGGTTATCGCTTTCCGCCTGGAACATGAATATGGCGCCAAAGCCGCTTTCAGGATGTTGAGCTATACCCGCTCCAACTGGGTAACCTCAAAAGACAAAACCAAGCTGGCCGAGTTTCTGAAAAGAAAACAGCAGCATATTGGCGAAGATAAAGATGGCAACCCGGTTTACCTGGCCGACAATGAGTTCATGATCAACATGACCATGCGGGATTACCCGGATATTGAGTTCCATAAGACATCTGAGTTCAAATAAAATCAAGCCAGCAATTTCTCTATCGCCTGATGTGTTTGTTCAAACTTAAACTGCGACAATACCTCATCCATCATCGCGGTGATCTCTGCGTTGCATAAATTGCCAATGCTGCCTTCATGGGTATGGTTAATATGTGTTTCAGGCTTAAACGAGCCATTTTCAATGCTCTCACCAACAATTTTATATGCCTCCCTAAAAGGCACACCTTTTAAAGCCAGTTCATTCACCACCTCAACGCTAAACAGGTAAGCATACTTTTTATCATCCAGTATCCCATCTTTAACCCTAATGTTTTGCAACATATAAGTAGTCATCTGCAGGCATTCGTTTAAAGAAACCATAGCCGGGAAAAGATTTTCCTTTAGCAATTGCAGATCGCGGTGATAGCCGGAAGGCAGGTTAGTGATCATCATTGCAATTTCATTGGGCAAGGCCTGGATCTTGTTACAACGTGAGCGGATCAGCTCAAACACATCCGGGTTCTTTTTATGCGGCATAATACTCGATCCGGTAGTCAGTTCATCAGGGAAACTGATAAAGCCAAAATTCTGATTGATGAACAGACAAACATCCATGGCCATTTTTGCCAGCGATGCGGCAAGGGCCGACATGGCCTGGGCCAGGATTCTTTCCGTTTTGCCCCTGCCCATCTGTGCGTACACCACATTGTAATTTAAGCGTTCAAAACCCAGCAGTTCAGTAGTCATCGTCCTGTTTAAAGGAAAAGAAGAACCGTAACCCGCAGCCGAACCCAATGGATTTTTATTGCATACCTTCCAGGCTGCCAGCATCAGCTCCATATCGTCAACCAAACTTTCTGCATAGGCACCAAACCACAGACCAAAGGACGAAGGCATTGCAATCTGCAAATGGGTATACCCCGGCAACAATTTAGCTGCATGGGTATTGCTCAGCTCAATCAGCTGTGCAAATAACACAGCAGTATTGCCCACCATCTCTTCAATACAGCTTCTGAAATACAATTTCAGGTCAACCAGCACCTGGTCGTTACGCGAACGTCCGCTATGGATTTTTTTACCGGCATCACCTATACGCTGGGTCAACAGCCACTCTACCTGCGAATGCACATCCTCTACTGTATCTTCAATAACAAATTTACCCGCCTCTATTTCTGCATATATATTTTTAAGCGCTTTCTGTATTTCAGCAAGTTCTGCTGCAGTAAGTAAGCCAATACTTTCCAGCATTTCTACATGCGCCAGTGAGCCCAGAACATCATAAGCCGCCATCTGTAAATCCAGTTCCCTGTCTTTGCCTACTGTAAAAGCTTCAATATCCTTGTTTACATCAATGTTTTTTTGCCAGATCTTCATGTATCTCTTTTTAATTCAATTTTATTTCCCGTTAACAACCGGCTTCAGCATTTCTATATAAAGTCCGATCCCCTTTTCAATTTCGCTCAGGTGAACATACTCATCCGCCATGTGCGACCGTGCAGAATCACCAGGACCAACCTTTAAGGAAGGAATGCTCAATAAGGCCTGGTCCGATGTGGTAGGTGAACCATAAGTTGTCCTTCCAAGGGCAATACCCGACTGTACGATGGGATGTTCCTTATCAATTGACGAAGGTTTTAGCCGGATAGAGCGGGGTACAACCTCGCAGTCCACATTGGTCCGGATAATCTTTAACACTTCCTCATTGGTATAGGCATCAGTTACCCTCACATCAACTGTAAAAATACAGGTAGCGGGCACTACATTGTGCTGCGAGCCTGCATTAATAATGGTAACCGACATTTTTAAAGGGCCAAACATTTCGGACACCTTCGAAAAACGATAATTGCGGAACCATTCTATATCCTTTAGCGCCTTATAAATGGCATTGTCACCTTCTTCACGTGCAGCATGCCCGGCCTTTCCACAGCTGGTACAGTCCAGCACCAGCAAACCCCGTTCTGCAATGGCCAGGTTCATCAGGGTAGGCTCTCCTACAATGGCAAATTCCAGCTCCCCGAGGTCGGGCAGTATGCATTCCAGGCCATTGTTGCCTGAAATCTCTTCTTCAGCTGTAGCAGCCAGACAGATGTTATAATTTAAACCTTCCTGATCATAATAGTAAAGAAAGGTTGCTATAAGCGATACCAGGCAGCCTCCGGCATCATTACTACCCAGCCCATACAATTTGTCATCTTCCACTGTAGCCGCGTAAGGATCGCGCGTATAGCCCGAGTTTGGCTTCACGGTATCATGATGTGAATTTAAGAGCAAGGTTGGCTTAGCCGCATCAAAATATTTGTTGTATGCCCAGATGTTGTTCAGCTTACGGTGTGTTTTTATATTCCGCTGCTGCAGGAAAGCCTCAATTGCATCTGCGGTCTTATCTTCTTCTTTACTGAAAGATGGGATGCTGATCAATTGTTTCAATAATTCTACCGCATCCCTCTTAATACTTTCCTTAAATAAATCGCTTTCCATATCCGTAAATCCCCGCTTATTCTTTTGTATATAAAGCACCGGCTTTAATTGCCGAGAGCTTAATCCCCTTAATTAAGGAAGAACTAAATCCATTGTGTTCCATTTCGTTCAATCCAGCAATGGTACAGCCCTTAGGTGAAGTTACCTTATCTATTTCCTGCTCGGGGTGTGATTGCATCAGCAAAAGCAGATCTGCCGCACCTTTCGCTGTTTGCACAGCCATTTTCAGCGCCTCATCTGCATGAAAACCAATTTCTACTCCTCCTTGTGAGGCCGCCCTGATGGCCCGTAAAAAGAAGGCAATACCACAGGCACACAATGCCGTAGCAGAAGTCATCAGGTCTTCATTAATTTTAACTACAGACCCTACTGTTTCAAACATACGGGTTACCTCTTCCACATTTTGCTGACTTGCATTATCCGTTGCCACACAGGTCATAGATTGTCCAATGGCAATGGCCGTATTTGGCATGGCCCTTACCACCTGTACATCCTCGCCTATTTTACTCCTGATATCTGCACAGCTTACCCCCGAGGCAACTGAAATAAACACGTGTTTCTGCACATCAACCACCGCTCCTATCTGTGCCAGCAAATTGTTCAATTGTTGTGGCAGTACAGCTAAAACAACAATATCTGCATTGGCAACTACCGCAGCATTGTCTGTACTTACTGCAAAGCCCTGTTCTGCCAGATCGGTTAAACCAGCAGCACTTCTTCTTGTTAAACTGATCTGTCCGGCTTCGGCATAACCCGATTTAACCAGGCCTTTTGCTAAAGAAACACCAATATTTCCACTTCCCAAAATGGCAACCCTGCCTTTAAACTTGTTCATAATTATTGAATTAATCTGGTCCCGAAATTGCCTCCGTTAATTTGTGGTAATTCATCAGCCTTACCAATATACACAGCAGCAACCCCGCTTTTTATTGCTTCAAAAGCATTGTGCAATTTAGGGATCATTCCTCCAGAAACCACACCTTCATTTTTTAAAGTATCAAACTCATGCATCCTGATCTCTGCAACCAAAGAATCTTCATCCTCAACATCGCGCATGACCCCTCTTTTTTCAAAGCAATAGATCAGCGCAGTTTCATATAGTGAAGACATGGCCACGGCCACAGCCGAAGCAATGGTATCCGCATTGGTATTCAGCAGCTGGGCATCCCCGTCATGGGTAATCGCACACAGTACCGGCACCAATCCTGCATTTAACAAACTGCCCAATGTTTCCGTTGAAACCGAGGCTGCATCCAGGTCACCTACAAAACCCCAGTCAATATCTTTAACAGGCCGTTTTACCGCTTTGATCACATTTCCGTCGGCACCACTTAAACCGATTGCATTGCAGCCCCTTGCCTGCAGTTGGGCCACCATATTTTTATTGATCAGACCGGCATACACCATCGTCACCACCCTAAGTGTCTCTATATCAGTAATGCGCCTGCCCTCAACCATTTTAGCTTCTACACCCAAAGACAAGCCCAGTTCGGTAGCCACCTTCCCACCGCCATGAATTAAAATCTTATCGCCCGGAAGCGCAGTAAAATCCAGCAAAAACTGATGCAGCTTTTCTGAACTGTCAATTACATTTCCACCTATCTTAATTACATTGAGTGTTTTCTTCATCGCTTTACAGTTTCTCCAACATTTGCTTCAATACAGCCTGCGCTGCCCATAAACGGTTTCCTGCCTCGTGTATCACCAATGAGTTAGGCCCATCCAGTATCTCTGATGAGAGTTCCAAATCCCTTCTTACGGGCAAACAGTGCATCACTTTAGCATCATTGGTCTCTTTTAATTTGTCATTGTTCAGCATCCAGCCTTCAGGATAGGTAAGCACTTTACCATACTCTTTATAACTCGACCAGTTTTTGACATAAATATAATCGGCCCCGGCCAAGGCCTCGTCCAGATTATAGGTAATGTTCGCCCCCGGTGTAAAATCTTCACTCAGTTCATAGCCTTTAGGCTGTGCTATGGTAAAATCGAGCATTCCTTCCTCCTGTGCCTTGCACATCCATTCGGCAAATGAATTGGGTACCGCTTGCGGTAAGGCCTTAATGTGCGGTGCCCAGGCCATTACAACCTTAGGTTTGCCCCCGGCTTTCCAGGTTTCCTTAATTGTTACCAGGTCTGCCAGGCTTTGCAAAGGATGCCGTGTAGCGCTTTCTAAACTTACCACCGGCACCTTACAATATTTTATGAACTTATTGAAGAAATCTTCATTATAATCCTCATCTCTGTTTAGCAGCTTAGGAAAAGACCGTAAGCCTAAAACATCACAATACTGCCCCATTACCGCAGCAGCCTCACGGATATGTTCTACCGTAGTGCCGTTCATCACCACGCCATCCTGCGTTTCCAATGCCCAGCCTTCTTTGTCCATGTTCATCACCATCACGTTCATACCCAAATTAAGGGCCGCCTTTTGGGTACTTAAACGGGTACGTAAGCTCGGGTTCAGAAAAACAAGGCCAAGCGTCTTGTTTTTACCCAAATGCTGGTGCGCATAAGGGTTTTCCTTTAGTGCCAGTGCGTCCTTAACCAACTGGCCTATGTCCTGCACATCATTTACTGAAGTAAATTGATTCATCCTTTTAAAGCGATTTTAAAGTCATTTAAAAATTGATCTGCCTGATCCTTAGTTAAATTTAAAGCTGGCAATAGCCTGATTACATTAGGCTTTGCCTCTCCGGTAAAGATTTTATGCTTAAACAAGAGGTCCTTCTTTACATTTGCTGAGCTTTCAGGAAGGTCTATCCCAATCATCAGGCCACGTCCACGCACTTCATTTATGCCCTCTATTTTTTTCAGTTCTTCAATCAGGTAACTTCCTACCTCTGCTGCATTTTTCAGCAAATTGTCCTGTTCAATAATTTCCAGCACCGCCAAACCCGCTGCACAGGCCAGGTGATTACCTCCAAAGGTGGTGCCCAGCATACCATGCCACGGTTTAAACTTAGGGGCAATAGCAATCCCTGCAACAGGGAAACCATTGCCCATGCCTTTTGCCATGGTGTATACATCGGCATCAACGCCTGCATAGTCGTGCGAATAAAATTTGCCGGTCCTGCCATAACCACATTGCACACTATCGGCAATGTAAACGGCGTTGTATGCATCGCAAAGTGAACGGATCTTCTGTAAAAAGCTTACCGAAGCTTCTTTTATTCCGCCAACGCCCTGTATGCCTTCAATAATTACTGCAGCAATTTCATTTCCATAAGCTGCAAAAGCCGCTGCTAATGCATCCTCATCGTTATGGGGCAAAAAAACGACATTGTCTGTTTCATTTACCGGGGCAATGATCTTTGGATTGTCTGTAGCCGCAACCGCTAAAGATGTTCTGCCATGGAAAGCGCCTTTAAAAGCAATTATTTTTTTTCTGCCATTATAAAATGAGGCCAGTTTTAAAGCATTTTCATTGGCCTCGGCACCTGAGTTACACAGGAACAACTGGTAGTCTGTTTTACCCGATACCTTACCCAGTTTCTCCGCAAGCTCAGCTTGCAATGGGATTAAAACGGAATTGGAGTAAAACCCAACCTTATTCAGCTGTTCGGTTAAACGCTTTACATAATGTGGATGGGTATGACCGATAGAAATTACAGCATGACCGCCATAAAGGTCAAGATATTCCTGACCTGTGGCATCCCACACTTTACTGCCTGATGCTTTTACTATTTCTATATTGTTTAGTGGATATACGTCGAATAAGTTCATTTTATTAAAAGTTGTTGCCCTTTAACAGAGCAGGGTTATACAAATTGTTTTTTGAATCGGGTAGGGAAAGGGCCCGGCTTAGAATGCCTGGGCCTTAAGCCGCAGTCCTTCAGCTTCCGGCAATCCAAAAATTAAATTCATATTCTGCACCGCCTGTCCGCTGGCACCTTTTAACAAATTATCGGTTATACTTACAATAAACAGCTTGTTACCATGTTTTTCCACATGTACCAGTGCTTTATTGGTGTTCACCACCTGTTTTAAATCAATATTTTTCCTGCTTACATGCGTAAAAGGATGTGCAGCATAATAATCTTCATAAATGCGCTGGGCCTCTTCAGCGGTTAAATCGCTTTCCAGATATATCGCAGCAAGTATGCCTCTGGTAAAATCTCCGCGCTGCGGTATAAAATTTATGACCTGATCAAATACAGGGTCCAGTTGTTTTAAACTCTCCCCAATTTCATTCAGGTGTTGATGTTCAAAAGCTTTATATACCGACAGGTTATTGTTACGCCAGCTGAAATGTGAGGTTGCCGACAAGCTTTGTCCCGCTCCTGTTGATCCTGTTGTGGCATTCAGGTGTACCTCGTTTTTCAATAATCCCTTAGCTGCCAATGGTAGCAGCCCCAGTTGAATACAGGTTGCAAAACAGCCCGGGTTGGCAATATAACTTGCCTTTTTGATCAGCTCACGATTTAATTCTGGCAAACCATACACCCATTTGCCACCAGCATTGGCCTTTAACCTGAAATCCTGGCTCAGGTCTATGATCTTAATCCCTGTGGCAATATCATTTGCCTCAAGAAATTTCCTGGCATCGCCATGGCCAACGCAGAGAAACAGCACATCAATATCCTGTGAAAGCGCATCCGTGAACCTTAAGTCCGTATCCCCGAGCAAGTCAGTATGCACATCAGCAATCCTATTGCCGGCATTGCTCTTGCTTTGCACAAACTTAATCTCAACCGAAGGATGGTTTACCAGTATACGGAGCATTTCACCCCCGGTATATCCGGCACCGCCAACTATACCTGCTCTAACCTTCATGACTGTTCACTTTATGCCAGATCATGACCTGGTTACCAAAAATTTTAGAGAAGCCTTTCACATCCTCACCACTCCAGGTATTGTTCATCTCGCCATAGCTGCCAAATTTATTGCTCATCAGGTCATGCTCCGATTCGATACCGATGATGTTAAAACGATAAGGCAACAGTTCAACAAACACCTTTCCACTAACCACTTTCTGTGTATCCGTTAAAAAAGCCTCAATATTGCGCATTATCGGATCATGAAACTGCCCCTCATGCAGCCAGTTACCATAGAAAGAAGACAATTGCTCTTTCCAGGAAAGCTGCCATTTGGTTAATGTATGTTTTTCCAGGGTATGGTGTGCTTTAATGATCAGCACCGGGGCCGCAGCTTCAAAACCTACACGTCCCTTTATACCAATAATCGTATCGCCCACATGAATGTCACGGCCAATCCCATAAGGTTGTGCAATAGCCTGTAATTTCTGGATGGCCCTTACCGGTTCAAACCTCTCCCCGTCAATAGCTACCAGTTCCCCTTTTTCAAAACTCAGCTCCAGTTTACGGGCCTTGCTTTCCGAAACCTGGGTAGGCCAGGCCTCTTCAGGCAAAGTTTCATTCGAGGTCAGCGTTTCTTTACCGCCTACAGAAGTACCCCAAAGTCCCTTGTTTATAGAATATCTTGCTTTCTCGGCACTATATTCAACACCATGTGCATTCAGGTACTCTATTTCCGCTTCGCGGGATAATTTTAAATCCCTTATCGGTGTAATGATCTCTACTTCAGGAATAATGATGTTAAAGATCATGTCAAAACGAACCTGGTCGTTACCAGCGCCCGTACTACCATGGGCTACATAGTCAGCCCCAATCTTTTTTACATAATTGGCAATGGCCGTAGCCTGGCTTACACGCTCTGCACTCACAGAAAGCGGGTAGGTTGCATTTTTAAGGACATTCCCGAATACCAGGTACCTGATACAGCTGTTATAATAGTTTTCGGTTTCATCCACCACTGCATGAGAAGCTACACCAAGGGCATAAGCACGTTTTTCTATTTCCTTTAGCTCTTCGTCAGAAAAACCACCTGTATTTACAATCACAGAATGAACTTCCAGTCCACGGTCCTGAGCAAGATAAATACAACAAAACGAGGTATCCAGACCTCCGCTAAATGCTAAAACAACTTTCTTCTTCATCTTAATATAACAGCTATTTAAATAATACAGTAAATAAAAAAAACAGAGATTTTAATCCCTTCTTATTGGGTTTGGACTTAAGCACCAATCGTTGCTTAATGCTCATAAAACGCTCATATAATGTAGGATTCTTATGCAGTTCTTCGGCAAACTTCTTTGCTGCATCATGCTTTTGCTCAACCGGATCGTACAGCATCGCCGTACACATACAGTTTTTACGTTCCTTCATTTTTAATATTTCGAAGTTCACACAGCTCTGACAGCCTTTCCAGAACTCTTCATCCTGGGTAAGCTCTGAATAGGTAACCGGTTCATAACCCAGATCTGAATTGATCTTCATTACAGCCAGTCCTGTTGTCAGGCCAAATATTTTCGCTTTAGGATATTTTTGCCTCGAAAGTTCAAAGATCTTTTCTTTAATGGCATGCGCCAATCCTGCCTTGCGGTACTTAGGGCTTACGATCAGGCCCGAATTGGCCACGAACTGTCCGTGTGTCCAGGTTTCGATATAACAGAACCCGGCCCATGAGCCATCTTTATGAAAGGCAATAACGGCTTTCCCGTCAGCCATTTTAGCCGCTACATACTCCGGAGAGCGTTTGGCGATACCTGTACCTCGTGCTTTCGCCGATTCAGCCATCTCTTCACAGATCTCTTCTGCAAAGACACGATGTTCAGGAAGTGCAACCTGCACTATAAAATCGTTTATATTCATTAATATGATAACGAAAAAATATAAATGTTCTGATTAATTGTTTTTTGAGAGGCAATCCTCTTCGTAAATGAGTTTTGTAAAAGATTTACTCAGATCCGCGGCGTGTAGTTTTGCCGGTTTGTTGTCACAAAAAATATGGGTCGCAAGCGCTCAATAAACAAACTTCTCGAAGCAATATTTTTTGCTTCAACAATAGAAAGTTTATGTGTTATGTGCTTAATCATTTTCTGTGTATAATAATTTTTTGAATGAGTTGAGGCGCAAAGGTTTAAATAAATATTGAGTTGTGCAATACGTTTTTCATTTTTTTACATTTTTATAATGAAACCATGCAATTAATTTAACGTTGAAACCTGAAATAGTGCGATAATAAGTCGGGCCTGCCTTCCATCATTTCCGTGATCATGTCCGCACCTGTTACCGAAAAGGTAATTCCGTTCCCTCCAAAGCCCAAAAGAAAATAACTATCCGCGAATTTAGGGTGTGCCCCTATATAGGGTAACCCGTCTTTTGTTTCACCAAAAGTTCCACACCAGCAAAAGTCTTCAATAAATTTGGTTTCGGGCAGATATTTTTTTAACGTTTTCATCAGCTTATCTCTCTTTTTATTCAGCAGCAGGTCCCGGCGTATTGCATTTTTGAAGTTTTCATCCTCCCCACCAACCAGCATGCGGCCTTCATCGGTGGTACGCATGTACAAATAAGGCTTATCCGTATTCCAGAATAAAGTATGCTCACAAATTTTTTCGTGTACATCTCCCCGCTCACTGATCATGGCATAAGTACTTTTTAAATCCACCACTTTATCGGGCAGCATGTTTTGTGTTTCGTAACCCGTACAGTAAATAATCTTTCCGGCCTTTATCTCTGCTCCGGTATCCAGCAGCACAGTAACACCATTTTTTTCATATTTTACCTTTTTCAGTGCTGTTTTATCAAAAACCTTCAGGCCTTTCTCCACATTGTAATGGATGAGGTCATGCGCCAGGCAAAATGCATCCACACTTCCTCCCTCAGCAGATAAGATCGCTCCTTCAGCCAGCAATCCATAAATAGCTTTTATCTCTTTTTTTTCCAGCCACTTTACTTCAAATCCGGCTAATTTACGGGCCTCATATTCTTTTTTCAGCCAGGCTACATCTTTACTTTTCCCCGCAAAATAAACCGACTCCTTTTTTTCAAAACTACATTCCGATCCGATCTCCTGCACCAGGTTTTCCAGTTTGTAAATCGCATCCCTGCAAGCTTTATAGCTGGCAATTGCCCCCTGCTCTCCAATCAGTTCTTTCAATTGGTACAAAGGAACATCTATTTCATACTGCAGCATAGAAGTAGTGGCAGATGTACTGCCATAAGCAATTTCTCTTTTGTCTATCAAAATAGTGTCATAGCCTTTTTTGATCAAAGCATGGGCCATTAATGCTCCGGTAATGCCAGCACCAACAACCAGCACTTCACAAGTTGCGCTTTCCCGCAAAGAAGGATAAGCATGTTTTATTCCATTTTTTACCAGCCAGAAGGGTTCATTAGACCGTATATCCATCATTTCAAATTAGTTCTTTTTATAACACCAACTTGTCCAATCTGTTTTAATCCCTCTTATTATTATATATTTTTGTCCAACAACAGAAAGAAACAACATACTTTAAACCAATTTCTCTTAATTTCGTTGTTTAATAAAAAAGACAAACACATTATGTTCGATAAACTGATGGCCGCGCAGCAAAAGGCCGATGAAATAAAAAAAAGGCTCGACACAATTTCGGTTTTCGCCGAAGTTGAAGGTGGTGCCATTCGCATAACGGCTACTGCAAACAAAGCCATTACTGCTGTAGAAATTAAAGAAGACTTTTATAAAGAGGCCGATAAAGAAGAATTGGAAGAGCTGTTGCTTACGGCCATAAACAAAGCCCTGACACAGGCAGAACAGGTAAGTGCTGCCGAAATGCAGGCCGCAACCAAAGACATGCTTGGAGGCCTGGGCGGCATGTTCGGTGGCTAACCATAAATAACCTTAAAAAATATACTCCAATGAAATATACCTATTACGGACAATCGTGTTTCTTATTGGAAGCCGATGGAAAAAAGTTTCTTTTCGATCCTTTTATTACCCATAATGCGCTTGCAAAAAACATAGACCTCAAAACCATAAAGGCCGATTATATCCTGGTAAGCCATGGTCATGGCGACCATATTGCAGACCTCGTCCAGGTTGCCAGCCAGACCGATGCACAGGTAATAGCCCTGGTTGAAGTGGCCGACTGGATAAGAAAACAGGGGGTAAAAAATGTAACCGATATTAACTTTGGCAAATCTAAATTCGACTTTGGCACCCTGCGTACCGTCTGGGCCGTACATTCCAGCAGCAATCCCGACGGCAGTTATGGAGGTAATCCAGCCGGTTTTGTATTGGAGCTAGGCGGAAAAACAGTTTACTTTGCCGGCGATACGGCGCTTACCCTTGAAATGAAGCTCCTTGCCGACCTCTATAACCTGGATTATGCTATCCTTCCCATAGGCGGACATTACACCATGGATGTAGATGATGCCTTAATCGCTACCAAATACCTGGAATGTGAAAAAGTAATAGGCGTGCATTACAATACCTTTCCACCTATACAAATTGATACGGCAGAAGCTGTTGCCAAGTTCAAAAGAGAAAATAAAACACTCTTATTACCAGCAATAGGTGAAACTATAGAACTTTAATGTGCAGCGAGCCAGTTTTCGCCCTCACCAATCTCTACTTCAATGGGTACTGTCGTTTTGATCGCTGTTTTCATCCGATGGGCAATGATCTTCTTCATGGCCTCAGCTTCTGATTTCAGCACATCAAACACCAACTCATCATGCACCTGCATCGTCATTTTAGATTGCAGGCCCTGATCCTGAATGTCCTTGTGGATATTGATCATCGCCACTTTGATCATATCTGCAGCTGATCCCTGGATCGGGGCATTTATCGCGTTTCGCTCGGCAAAACCACGTACAGTCTGGTTGGCAGAATTGATGTCGCGCAAATACCTTCTCCTGCCCAGAATGGTTTCTACAAAACCATTCTCACGGGCAAAGTTCATGGTGTCCGACATGTACCTTTTAATTCCAGGGTACTGCGTAAAATACTGTTCTATAATTTCTGCAGCTTCCTTACGTGGAATACCCAGATTTTGCGACAAGCCAAAAGCCGACTGACCATAAATGATCCCAAAATTTACCGCTTTGGCATTCCGGCGCTGTGTAGGTGTTACCTCCTCAATAGCAATCCCGTAAACCCTGGCTGCAGTAGCCGTATGAATATCAATTCCATTCTTAAAAGCATCCAGCATATTTTCTTCCTTGCTGATGTCGGCTATAATCCGCAGCTCTATCTGCGAATAATCCGCAGAAAGCAAAATATGGTTTTCATCTCTGGGAATAAATGCCTTACGTACTTCCCTGCCCCGTTCTGTACGGATCGGGATATTTTGCAGGTTTGGATTGTTGGAGCTCAACCTTCCTGTCGCAGCTACCGCCTGGTTAAAACTGGTATGTACACGCCCCGTTTTAGGGTTAACCAGCAATGGCAGTGCATCTACGTAAGTAGATTTTAACTTTTGCAGCTGACGGAAATCTAAAATATCCTGGACAATATCACTTTTATGTGCCAGGGCCAGCAACACATCTTCACCGGTCTGGTATTGCCCTGTTTTAGTCTTTTTTGCTTTAGGGTCAAGCTGTAACTTATCAAAAAGCACTTCCCCCAATTGTTTTGGCGAGGCCAGGTTAAACTTGATGCCACATTTATCATATACACTTTGTTCAAACTTCCTGATATCCAGCTCCAGCTCTTTTGAATAATTGATCAGGGTATCCATATCAATCCTCACCCCTTCCTTTTCAATATCTGCCAATACATAAATCAAGGGGTTTTCTACTTCTGTAGCCAGCTTTTCAGCATTTAACTGCTTCAACAGGGGCTCAAAAACATTGGCCAGCTGTAAGGTAATATCCGCATCTTCTGCTGCATAATCCACTACCTTTTCAACAGGCACATCACGCATAGTACCCTGCGATTTACCTTTAGGGCCAATCAGTGTGGTGATGGAGATGGGCGAATAATTTAAATAATTTTCCGACAGCACATCCATGTTGTGACGGGTATCCGGATCAATCAGGTAATGGGCCAGCATGGTATCAAACAACCGCCCCTTTACCGATATGCCATACCATTTCAGGATCAGCATATCATATTTAATGTTCTGTCCTATTTTAACAATATTTTCATTCTCCAGTACTGGTCTGAATTCTTCTACAATCTGCTGCGCAGCTTCCATTTCGGCAGGTACAGGGATATAATAACCCTCACCGGGCTTAATGCTGAAAGACAGCCCTACCAGTTCTGCCAGGTTTGCATCCGTACCCGTTGTTTCGGTGTCAAAAGAAATGCTTTCCTGCTTCAGCAGCAAATCAACCAGTTCCCTGCGCAGTTCCGGGGTATTGGCAAGCTGGTAATTGTGGCTTGTATTTTCTATGGTATTTAGTGGCTTTGTTTCCTCCAGCTCTGTGGTCTCGGGTACAGTTTGTACAACCGTTTCTACATAGCTGATGGTTTCACTAACCACATTTCCAAAAAGATCGGTTTGCTGCGAAACCACCATTGTTGCCCCTCTGTTGAAGCCCTCTCCAAATACCCTTTTACCTATGGTCCTGAATTCCAGCTCAGCAAATAAAGGTTCCAGCAATTCCCGGCTTGGCTCTTCCAATTCAAGGGCCTTCTCATCAAATTCTACCGGAACATTGAGTATAATGGTGGCCAGTTTTTTAGAGATCAGGCCCTGTTCAGCATAAGTTTCCACATTCTCACGCTGTT
Organism: Pedobacter sp. AK017; assembly: GCF_014200825.1. Lineage (NCBI taxonomy): Bacteria > Pseudomonadati > Bacteroidota > Sphingobacteriia > Sphingobacteriales > Sphingobacteriaceae > Pedobacter > Pedobacter sp. AK017. The sequence continues at coordinate 279,817 of NZ_JACHCW010000002.1, read as the reverse complement.
TGCCTTTTAATTCATGCGAATTGGCAATGATATTTTCTACCGAACCATATTGTTTAATGAGTGCTTTTGCCGTTTTTTCTCCTATGCCAGGTATGCCCGGAATATTATCTACCGCATCACCCCATAGTCCGAGGATATCAATGACTTGTTCAACACGTTCAATTTCCCATTTGGCCAGCACTTCTTTCACCCCCATTATTTCCATTTCATTGCCCATACGTGCTGGCTTATAAATAAAAATATTGTCCGATACCAATTGTGCAAAATCCTTATCCGGGGTCATGCAAAATACCTGGAAACCTTTTTTTTCTGCTTCTTTGGCCAAAGTTCCAATAATATCATCCGCCTCAAAACCGTCTTTTGTGATCACCGGGATCCTGAATCCTTCGATCAGTTTAAAAATATAGGGAAGCGCTGCAGAAAGGTCTTCCGGCATGGCCTCACGATGGGCTTTATACGCCTCAAAATCGGTATGCCTTTCAGTTGGGGCATCCGTATCAAAAACTACAGCTATATGTGTGGGGTTTTCTTTTTTTAACACTTCCATCAAAGTATTGGCAAAGCCCATTACTGCCGAAGTATTGATACCTGTTGAAGTAAATCTTGGGTTTTTACTCAGTGCAAAATGCGCCCTGTAAATCAGCGCCATACCGTCAAGAAGAAAAAGTTTTTTCATATACTCTATAATGTTACTCCGATAAAGGTACTAATAACCTAATAATTTCCGTTATTTGATCGCTATGAGATCAATAAAGGTATATGTGATGCTGTTGCTGCTTTTAACCACATCTATCGTGTTAAAAGCACAGGATGCGATAGTAATTTCCGAGGGAAATTTTGTTCGCGGCACCATTCAGGGCACAGATTTTTCGACTGTTGTGCTCAAAAATGAAGATGAGTCCCTCTCCCAGTTTAAGGCAAAGGACATCCGGGAATTTCTATGGAACGGTGAAACCTATGTAAGCAAGCCCATCGTGATCAAAAAAAAGATGGAACACCGCTTCTTTAAGCTGATAGAAAACGGTGCCGTAAACCTTTACAGCATTGGGGGCAGCACCGGCGGTGTTGAAGAAGTACAACCCAAAAGGGCACGCATAAGGCCAAGCGTAGGTATTGGTGGTGGTACAGGTGGTTTTGGCGGACTGGGTGGCGGTGTAGGAATTACCATTGGCGGGGGCAGGAACCGGCAGGAAGAACCGCAATCCAGGGTAACAGGGCCTACGGCCTACTTTATAGAAAAATTTGGCACCGGCCCAATGCTGGAAATTCCCGAAGGGGGAAATTCTGACAGCAAAAATCAACAGATTAAAAATATACTGCTGCTAAAGCTAACCAATGATGAAGACCTGGCCGAACGCATAAAAGCAACCGAAAGCTTCGATGCAAAACTGATCAGATCATTTGTAGCGGCTTACAACTCCATGCACAAACAATAAGTTAGCGACAAATACAGTCTGCAACATGGTCGTTCACCATTCCAGTAGCCTGCATGTGTGCATAACAAATGGTCGTACCAAAAAACTTAAAGCCTCTTTTTTTCATGTCCTTGCTAATGGCATCTGATATTTCTGTCCGTGCAGGAATATCTTTTAAAGTGCGGATGGGGTTCTGGATGGGCTTTTTATCCGGAAGGAAGCCCCACATATAATCAGCAAAAGAGCCAAACTCTTTTTGTATGGCTATAAAAAGTTTAGCATTGTTAATGGCAGCCTTTACTTTTAACCTGTTTCTGATGATCCCCGTATCGTTCATCAACCGCTCTTCATCTTTTTCATTAAATGCCGCTACCTTTTCAACATCAAACCCGGCAAAAGCTTTTCTGTAGCCTTCGCGCCGCTTCAATATTGTAATCCAGCTCAAGCCAGCCTGCGCCCCTTCTAAAATCAGGAACTCAAAAAGCGTTTGATCATCGTAAACAGGTTTACCCCATTCCTCATCATGATATTTTACATACAAAGGATCGGTACCACACCATCCGCATCTAACTACATCTGCCATAATATATTTGTTATAACTCTTGCAAGGGGTCCCAAAAGTACTTTTTAAAGTGCTGGATTTTATCGTCTTTTACAACAATGCCTTCCTTCTCGAGCAGCTCCTGCATTAAGTCGGGTGTTTTAAAATGAAACTTCCCCGTAAGCAGGCCACTACTGTTTACTACCCTGTGTGCCGGAACCGGCGGATCGGCAAGGCCGGCATTGCTCATGGCATAACCTACCATGCGGGCCGAGCCCCCGGCCCCTAAGCTTTTGGCAATGGCCCCATAAGAGGTTACCCTTCCTTTAGGGATCAGTCTCACCAATTCAAACACCTGGTCGTAAAACGATTGTTCCATTACTCAAAAGAGAATTGTATATAATTGATATTTTTATCATGCTTTAAATAAATCCGCTCGTAATGCGTTTTAATAGAAAGCACATCATCGTACAGCTCCGATTTATACAGCTGGTCTGTCTTTTTATGACATTTCAATCCCAGTTCTTCAACTTTCTCTACCGTATAAAGATACAGCCCGTCGTTGTCGGTTTTTAAATTAATTTTGCCCCCCGGTTTTAAGAACATTCTGTACCTGTCCAAAAATCCAGGAAAAGTAAGGCGTTTTTTTTCACGGCTGTCCTGTGGCTGGGGGTCAGGAAAGGTGATCCAGATCTCATCCACTTCATTTTCCCCAAAAAAATCTACAATATCCTCTATCTGTATCCTTAAAAAGGCAAGATTGGTAATCCCTTCATCTACCCCGGTACGGGCCCCTCTCCATATCCTGTTGCCTTTAAGGTCTACTCCAATAAAGTTCTTTTTAGGAAACATCTTCGCTAAACTAACGGCATATTCGCCTTTACCACAAGCCAGTTCAAGTACAACAGGATGGTCATTTTTAAAATGCTGTGCTGCCCATTTGCCCTTCAATTCTTTACCTTCATCCAGCTGGTACACATTTGGAAAAGTATCTATTTCAGCAAATTTTCTTAATTTATCTTTACCCACTATTTTTGTATTGTAATTTTCAAACAGCCTTTTTTTATTTCATACAAACTTAAATAAAACTTAGGTAAATATGTATTTTCAATTGCTTACCGTACTTTTGCAACAAATATTAAGGCATACGTGGAAAAAAACGCAAAAATATATGTTGCAGGACACCGGGGAATGGTTGGATCTGCTATTTACCGCAAATTACAAAAAGAGGGCTACCAAAACCTGATCGTCAGAACATCTGCAGAACTTGACCTGCGGGACCAGCTGGCCGTTACCGGTTTTTTCCAAAAAGAACAGCCCGAATATGTATTTCTGGCCGCAGCAAAAGTGGGCGGTATTGTTGCCAACAACACCTACAGGGCCGATTTTTTATATGAAAACCTTTGTATCCAGAACAATGTGATCCATCAGGCTTATAAAAATGAGGTTAAAAAGCTCATGTTCCTGGGTTCCAGCTGTATTTACCCAAAACTTGCCCCACAACCCTTAAAGGAAGAATACCTGCTGACCGACCTGCTCGAAGAAACCAATGAGCCCTATGCCATTGCAAAAATTGCAGGCATTAAAATGGCCGATGCCTACCGTGCCCAATATCACTGCAATTTCATTTCTGTGATGCCCACCAACCTTTACGGGTATAACGACAATTATCACCCCCAAAATTCCCATGTTTTGCCTGCCCTGATCCGCAAGTTCCACGAAGCCAAAATTAATGGCAGCGAAGAAGTCAACATCTGGGGTTCTGGTACACCAATGCGGGAATTCCTTTTTGCCGACGACCTGGCGGATGCCTGCTACTTCCTGATGCAAAACTTTAACGAACCTGGGTTTATCAATATTGGAACTGGCAAAGACCTGACCATTAAAGACCTTGCCCTGCTGATTAAAAACGTCATCGGCTTTGAAGGAAAACTGACCTTCGACAGCAGTAAACCAGATGGTACCCCACGCAAATTAATGGATGTATCCAAACTGCACAGCCTTGGCTGGAAACATAAAACAGAACTGGAAGAAGGGATAAAATTGGCTTACGCAGATTTTTTAGCCAAACATAGTTAAAACCAATATCTTTGCTAAAGAAAATAAACTTTAGCTATATGACATTGGTACAACTGGAATACATTGTAGCTGTAGATACTTACAGAAGTTTTGTAGGCGCTGCAGAAAAATGCTTTGTTACCCAACCTACTTTGAGCATGCAGGTCCAAAAACTGGAAGAAATGCTCAATGTAAAAATCTTCGACCGCAGCAAACAGCCCGTTATACCTACCGAAATTGGTACCCAGATTATTGAGCAGGCGCGCCTGGTTTTACAGGAAAGCCTGAAAATTAAAGAGATCATCAGCAACCAGCAGCAGGAGGTAAGTGGCGAGCTTAAGGTAGGCATCATCCCTACTGTAGCCCCTTATTTATTGCCTAAAGTGATTGCCGCAATGATGGAGAAATTTCCGGATCTGAAGTTATTGATCTGGGAGTATACCACTGAAGATATTATCCACCACCTTAAAACAGGGGTGCTCGACTGCGGGATCCTGGCAACCCCTTTGGTTGATGCGGTTATTGAAGAAATGCCGTTATATTATGAGAATTTTGTCACTTACATCAGTAAAAACAGTAAACTTTATAAAAAGAGGACCATCGACGCCGACGACCTGGAAGATGAGAATATCTGGCTGTTAAATGAAGGCCATTGCATGCGCTCACAGGTATTAAATATCTGTCGGTCAACCAAACACAACCGGCTTCAGGGCCTTACCTATAACACGGGAAGCGTAGAAACATTGATCCGTATGGTAGACAGGAACAATGGCGCGACATTATTACCCGAACTGGCGCTGGAAGAGCTGAGCAGCAGACAGCTGAGCAAAGTAAGACATTTCAAATCACCAGAACCGGTAAGGGAAATCAGCCTGGTCACGCATAAAAACTTCATTAAGAAACGGATGTTAAATGCCTTGAAAGAAGAAATCCTTGCCGTAGTCCCGAAAGCCATGAGGCAGAAAAAGAAAAGAGATGTTGTAGGGATATAAACAGGCCCCGGCGTTCTCACACCAGGGCCTCTTTATATATCAATGATCCTGTTCTTACACAGGAGAAATAAACTACGCTTTTTTGAAACGTTCTGCTACAGCATCCCAGTTTACTACACTCCAGAAAGCCGCAATATAATCAGGACGTCTGTTTTGATATTTCAGGTAATAAGCATGCTCCCATACATCCATACCTAAAATTGGTGTTCCTTTTACTTCAGCGATATCCATTAAAGGATTGTCCTGATTAGGCGTAGAGGAAACCACTAATTTCTTGTCAGCACCAACACTTAGCCAGGCCCAGCCTGAACCAAAGCGGGTTGCTCCTGCTTCCGCAAATTTAGTTTTGAAATCCGCAAACGAACCAAATGCAGCATTGATCGCATCAGCCAGTTCACCTGTTGGCTCTCCACCTTTATTTGGGCCTATCACTTCCCAGAACAAGGAGTGGTTAAAATGACCGCCACCGTTGTTTCTTACTGCTACAGGGAACTTAGAGATATTTTTAACAATTTCTTCGATGCTTTGGCTTGCCTCTGGCTTGCCTTCTAAAGCTTTATTTAGGTTGGTAACGTAAGCCTGATGGTGTTTACCATGGTGGATTTCCATAGTTTGTTTGTCGATATGCGGTTCTAGTGCATCTGTTGCGTAAGGTAACGCAGGTAATTCAAAAGCCATATTAGTATGATTTAAGTTTAAAAAATTTATTATTTCGGGCCCATTTGTTTATGCCAACGGGCTTCACCAGCAAATATAACAATCGGGGTTAAGTTTTGTTCAATACTTTGTCAAGTTTAGCCCCTTTTATCTGCAAAGAATTTTGTCATCAATGCCCCGCATTCCTGTGCCAAAACCCCGCTCTTCAAAACCGTTTTTGGATGCAGCAATTGATTGCTTTTTGTGGTAAAACCTCTTTTGGGTTCAGGGGCGCCATACACCAGCTTGCCGATCTGTGTCCAGTAACATGCCCCGGCACACATTACACAAGGCTCAATGGTTACGTACAGGGTGCAATCTTTTAAATATTTGCCCCCTAAGGTCTGTGATGCCGCTGTAAAAGCCTGCATTTCTGCATGTGCCGTCACATCGTTCAGCTGCTCAGTTAAATTATGCCCCCGGCCTACTATTTTGCCTTTACAAACCACAATGGCCCCAATCGGGATTTCCTTTAAATCATAAGCTTTTTGTGCTTCCTGCAAGGCCAGGCGCATAAAATGTTCATCCTCTGCCGCAGGGTTCTCTTCTGCTGAAAAATTATAATAACTCATTATATCATTTTACTCCCATTCGGCACTTTGCCGTTTAAGGTGGTCAACACTATATTCCCGTTTTCATCAGCAAAACCCGTTACCAGGAATTCTGACATGAACTTGCCGATCTGTTTTTTAGGGAAATTGACTACACCAACGATCTGTTGGCCGATCAGCTCTTCCCTAGCATACAGTGCTGTAATCTGCGCACTGCTCATTTTAATTCCAAACTCACCAAAATCTACTTTCACTTTATAGGCCGGCTTTCTGGCTTCAGGATAATCGAGGACTTCCAGGATTGTCCCTGCACGCAGTTCCACTTTTTCAAAATCGTTCCAGGTTATTTCTTCCATGCGATAAAATTACAACTTATCAGCAATACTGTCTACCATATCTCTGCTGTTCTCTATATATTTGTAAAGTCAGGGCCATAACCCCCTGATTCCTATACAAATGATACCACTCCAGGAAATTTCCTATTTTGCCCTGGCCGCCCTGCTCCTGGTGATCAGCCCCGGTCCTAACATGATCTATTTAATCTCCCGTTCCATTACCCAGGGACAGCGATCCGGGTTAATTTCACTGGCCGGCATCATTTCCGGTTTCCTTTTTCACATCATCATGGTCTCTGCCGGACTCACAGCAGTACTTTTTGCCGTTCCTTTTGTATACTCCACCATTAAAACCCTGGGGGTGTTGTACCTCCTGTACCTGGCCTACCAGGCCATTAAGCCCAACGGAAAAAGTCTTTTCGAAGTCAGACAAGACCTGCCAAACGACAAACCGGCTAAATTGTTCAAAATAGGGGTTCTTACTACCATCCTGAACCCTAAAGTTGCCGTATTCTATTTGTCATTCTTCCCCTATTTTATCAAACCGGAATATGGCTCGGTCTTCATACAAAGCCTTCAACTGGGCATTACCCAGGTAAGTATCAGCTTTACTGTTAACTTTATCATCGTTTTAACTGCATCAAAAGTTGCCCTGTTTTTTTCAAAAAGTCCCGGCTGGGTAAAAATCCAGAAATGGTTTATGGCAAGTATCCTGGCATCCCTTGCGATAAAAATGGCCTTAAGCAAGGAAAAATAAAACAGTTATACCGCTTCAAAGACGCTATGCCTTTCCAAAAAAATTGGATCTCCGAAAAGGCATAGCGTCTTTCGCCTTTTCGGCGAATTATGCAGCCTTAGAGGAGATACCAATTTTTTACCTTTATATTTGCGAAATGATCGATGTAATCCTAAAAAAAGGCAAAGAAAAAGCCGCTATGCTCCGTCACCCCTGGATCTTTTCTGGTGCAATTGATAAAATAAAGGGGAATCCTGAAAATGGAGAAGTGGTAACCCTAAGGTCAGCAGCAAAAGAATTTCTGGCCTATGCCTATTACAACAATCAATCGCGGGTAGCCCTTCGTTTGCTCGAATGGGATGAAAATACCACGATAAACAAGTCCTGGTACCGGGAAAAACTCAAAGCCGCCATCGCCTCAAGGGCCCATGTATTAAACGAAAATACCAACACCTGCAGGCTGGTATTCAGTGAAGCAGATTTTTTACCTGGCCTGATCGTAGATAAATATGCCGGCTTTCTTTCCCTGCAAATATTAAGTGCAGGCATGGAAAGCGTAAAAGCAACACTCATCGAGCTCCTCAGGGAATTGCTAAACCCAACAGGGATATTCGATAAAAGTGATGCCGGCGCACGTAAACATGAAAACCTGGAAGCTACACAAGGTCTTTTATGGGGAGAAACCCCTCCTGAATTTATTGAAGTAAAAGAAAACGGCATTCTTTACCACATCAACATTGCCGACGGCCAGAAATCAGGCTTCTATTGCGACCAGCGCGACAACCGGAAAATCCTGGCTGATTACACCAGGGGCAAATCCGTTCTGGATTGTTTCTGCTACAGTGGGGGATTTACCTTAAACAGCCTGAAATCCGGTGCCGCATCCGTTACCAGCGTAGACAGTTCTGCACTGGCCATTGAAACCCTGCAGCACAATCTGGAACTGAACGGTTTTAAAGGATCCGATCAGCATAGCATACAATCTGATGTCAACAAGCAACTGCGCATTTTTAAAGACGAAGGAAAAACCTTTGATGTATTGGTGTTAGACCCGCCAAAATACGCGCCTTCAAGATCCGCACTGGACCGGGCAGCAAGGGCTTACAAAGACCTCAACAGGCTGGGCATGCTCCTGCTTAAAAAAGGGGGCATCCTGGCTACATTTTCCTGCTCCGGAGCAGTAGACATGGAAACCTTTAAACAGATCATTGCATGGGCCGCATTGGATGCGGGCCGCGAAGTACAGGTCATCACACAGTTCTGTCAGCCTGAAGACCACCCGGTAAGCCTTTCTTTCCCTGAAGGAGAATATCTAAAAGGATTATTGCTAAGGACACTTTAAATTTATAAACTATCGTCGTCGGGTAGCTTGTCGTATTCACCTTTAAGTGCGTACCAGCCAAAAATAACCAGCCCCGCGCTGATGGGAATAAAGATAAACAAGATAATCCCCCACTGCAATGCAGTATTTGTTTTGTGTACACCTTCTTCAGCCAGGCCAACCTTTTCGAAAGCCTGCATAAACATAAATATAATGGATACCGGACCAAGTATGATCCAAAGTAATCCTAATGCTTTTTTTAATCCGTTCATGATTGAAATTCTTAAATGTTTTCAGATTCAGCCTCTTTGTGGTCCGGCTTCTTATTAGATAAATAAACTGTGCCTATAATTAAACTCAATGCCGCTATGCCGATCGGGTACCATAACCCCGATAAGGGAGTAGAACCCGAAAAGCTGGCAATAAGTGTAGCAATAAAAGGTACCAGTCCGCCAAAAACCCCATTGCCCACATGATAAGGTAAGGACATGGAAGTATACCTGATCTTGGTAGGGAACAATTCTACCAGGAATGCCGCTATTGGCCCGTAAACCATGGTTACCAGCAAAATCTGGAAAAAGATCAGGAATACAAATTTCCAGAAAACAGGTGTGGAAAGCTTTTTATCCTTATAGGCATCCGGTAACTCCACTATAGGCTTGCCCGCATCTGCAAATTTGGTGTGCGACTGTATCTTTTGGAAAGACGCGCCGTTCAGTAAGGTTACCGTTGAACTCGTGCTGATCAGACTGTCGGCAGTTCCGGTAACCGCAGTACGTGTAACCACAGGGTCAGATACGGAGGCAATATCCTTTTGTTCTATTTTGGTAACATCGGTATCATCTAAAAAGATCTGGTAAATGGGCCTGTAAAATATAACGCCCAACAACATCCCGGCCAGCATGATCCATTTTCGGCCAACCTTATCGCTCCAGGAGCCAAAGATCACAAAGAAAGGGGTAGCAAAGGCTATGCCCCACAAAAGAATATACCTGGAATCGTTAAAATCAACATGGCAGGTATTTTCAATAAAGGACTGCGCATAAAACTGCCCCGTGTACCAGATCACCCCCTGCCCCATCGTAGCGCCAAAAAGTGCGAGCAAAACCATTTTAAAATTGGCCTTATTGTTAAAACTCTCTTTTAAAGGGTTTTTCGAGACTTTACCTTCCGATTTCAGCTTGCTGAACATCGGCGATTCGTGCATTTTCATCCTGATATAGATGGAAACACCAACCAGCAGGATAGACAGCAAAAATGGGATTCTCCAGCCCCAGTCGGCAAAGCTTTCAGCGCCCACCAGGTTTTTGGTCAATACTATAATACCCAGAGAAAGAAATAAACCCCCGGTTGCTGTAGTCTGTATCCAGCTGGTAAAAAAACCTCTTTTATTGGCCGGTGCATGTTCTGCAACATAAGTGGCCGCACCACCATATTCACCGCCAAGGGCCAGGCCCTGGATTAGCCTCAAAATCAGCACCAGGATCGGCGCTGCATAACCTATACTTGAATAGGATGGTATTAAACCGATCAGAAAAGTAGAACCACCCATCAACACCAATGTGAGTAAAAAGGTATACTTCCGGCCTATCAAATCGCCTAACCGGCCAAACACCAGTGCACCAAAAGGCCGAACAATGAAGCCTGCGGCAAATATGGCCAGTGTGTTGATCAATGCAGAAGCACCGGCATCTGCGGGAAATAACTGTGATCCGATAATAGTGGCCAGACTTCCAAAAATATAGAAATCATACCATTCGATCAGCGTCCCCAGTGATGAGGCGCCTATAACTTTAAAAATACTGCTCTGTTGTGGTTCCTGGCTCATATTTGGTTTAAAAGGTTTGCTTAAAGAACTAAATCTACAATTTATTCTCAATTATAAGCAAGATTTTAAAACTATAAAAGCAAAAAAATTAACATCGTTACCGTACCCATGTTAATTATAGAGAGAAAAATCTATTGCTCTTCCCTAAAAAACACCTTATAATAATTCATAGATTTATCGTCATCAAAGCCTTTTTCAATCAGCTCTTTATCGCCATGAATATAGATGTGAAAGTTCTTGTCCAGCTTTAATACGCTTTTATAAACCCTGGCCTGTTTTTTTACCGCAGCCCCGGAAATGTCAAAGCTATCCGGAATAGGCTGGTCAAATTCTTCTTCAAAGCTTTTCTTATAGTTTTTAAAAGAGGCTATCCCTTCTGCATTGCCAATCACTTCATTCGAGAACTCTTCCAGGTCAAAGCTCTCCTTTTCCTTAAAGTACTTCATGGATTTGTTCAGCAGATCTATTTTATCTGCCTTTGAGATTTCAAATTCCTCATCCAGCTTTTCAGTGACAAAATTTTTATATACCCCCAGCACACTGCTGGTCTGGTTAAAATTATCATTCCTGATCTTCAGCTTCAAAAACTCATCCTTCCAGTATACCGCTTCTGCACTTCTGTTGGTCTGGTCAATCACTGCTACCCGAAAACCTTCTGCTTTATCTGTATTGAAAATCAGGCAGCCTTTATCCAGCTTATTGATGTTAATGGCTTCCTGCTCATAACTTAAGCCAAAGCCATCCTGCTCCGGAAAAACTTTTAAATAACTCTCCTTGGTCTCTGATTTAAAGATCCCGATAGCATCATGCAGCTCTCCTTCTATCTGCACATTTTCAAAATAGGCCACATACAGTTCACCGGGTTTAATCTTCGGATGACCCGAAACATCATACAGGTATTTAGCCAGTTGTTTGCTGTTCTCATGAAAGGTTTCTCCCTTTTCAAAAATGGCTGCGGCAAAATGATACGCTTCATTAAGGTTCAGGTCACCATTTGGATGAATAAAACGATATACTTCGTTCACCTTTTCGTAAGGGCCTAAAAAATATTGCTGCAATAGGTTACTCAGCATGGGGTCTTTAATCATTAAAGATTTTTCAGACAATACGTAAAACTCCTCTTCAGACTTGTTCCCGATTCGGTGTATAGATAATTCGGCCAGTGAGGCCTCAAAAAAAGAAATCATTAATTATTTTTCCTTGGGTTGTTTTTCATTAGGTGTATTGCGCAGCTCGACGGGCTTCTGCGCATTTTTTTTCATTTTAAGGTTCAGCATCTCTACCAGGATAGAGAAGGCCATGGCAAAATAAATATAGCCTTTTGGTATGTGCTGGTCCAGACCTTCTGCCAGCAGGGAAACCCCGATCAGCAACAGGAAGGAAAGGGCAAGCATTTTTACTGTAGGGTGGTTATTTACAAAATTACTGATGGCACTTGCCGACACCATCATCACAATTACCGCAATAACAACTGCGGCAATCATAATTTCAACATGCTCTGCCATGCCTACCGCTGTAATTACAGAGTCCAGGGAGAATACGATATCCAGCAGCAGGATTTGAACAATAACCCCACTAAAAGAATATACTTTCCCCTTAATCTCCTTCTCTTCCTCACTTTCCAGTTTATCATGGATCTCATGGGTACTTTTATAGATCAGGAACAAGCCCCCGATAATCAGGATCAGGTCGCGGCCCGATATGGCCAGCTTTTCCAGCCATTCCGTACTGCTGATATTGAACCATGAACCAATGTTAAACAATGGAGTAGTAAGGGTCATTACCCAGGTTAAGGACAGCAACAGCAAGACCCTGGTGATCATCGCAAGGGCCAGGCCAAGCTGCCTCCCTTTTTTCTGCTGATGCGCCGGTAACTTACCAGACAAAATGGAAATAAAGATGATGTTGTCTATGCCTAAAACGATCTCCAACACGGTCAGCGTTAATAAAGAGATCCAGGCTTCCGGGCTACTTAAAAATTCCATAGGTAAAAATTAGGTATGCGAAGATATAAAAAAAGCTTGCTGATTTTATCAACAAGCTTTGCCCCGTTTATGTTTTTAAGCAAATCTAGTTTAAATTCAATGAACCATAATCGGCCTTGAGCATAATTTGGGCTCCGCCACCGTTTCCTATGGTACCTGCATAATTTTTAATGTTCCCTTTTTCGGCTACCAGTTTCGAGCTTACTCCTGCACCTGCTTTGAATGGCGAATAGCTGGTCCTTAATTCAAAGTTCCCCTGGTAATTGTCGCTGAACTTTAAGGAAGTATGTGAATAACTGCTCAACAGGTTTAAATTTTTACACCCTGAGCCTATTTGCTCGACAGTCAGTTTGCCATAGGCAACACCAAAATTACCCGGGCCATTTAAATTCCCAATGGCAACTGTTGTGTACTGGCTCTTTAGGTTTAATGTGTTTACAGACCCGATCGAGAGTTTGTTGTATTGCTGTTTGATATTCGCATCCCCGATAACCGTTCCCAGTTTTACATTGGCATATTGTACATTCAGGTCCAGGTTACTTACCCTGCCAATGTCCAGTCCCGGTCCGTATTGCTGTTTAACCACAGCATCCCATTTAATGGTGCCAATGGTTACACCCGCATACTGTGCCTCCAGATTCAAGCTGCCAATGGTACCAATGTTAAGCCCCGCCCCGTATTGCTGTTTAATCGTAGCTGCATTTATTTCCTGAATTTTAGTAAAGCCATATTGAATTTCCAGGATATTGCTGGCGTTTTTCAGATTTCCCACCGTTAAACTCCCATATTGAACCTTAGCGATCAATGCGCCGGAAAAACTGCCTATATTTACATTTCCATATTGATTACTTAAGGTTAAAGCGTTGGTCGCAGGCATATATACGACGTAATTTACCCTGATTTCCCTTCTGGATATCGTTTTTCCATTCCTGAAACTGGCACCTGATTTACCACTCTCTGTTGCAAAATTGGTTTTAAATGAAACCTGGTCGCCGCTTTTATCTGCAGTTATAACTGTTCCATCTACCAAACGCTGCGCATCAGCCTCGTCCTTGCTGTAAGCTTTAATGTCAATGTCTACCCGTATTTCTTTTTTATCCCAGGTTTTGATCAGCATCTCCCCGTACCTGTTGTTCAGGTTTACCTTATCATTCCCATCTAATGGAAAACTTTTTGAAAAGGTTTTCGAACGAACGGGATCATTCGGATCTTTGGTGCCCGCAATGGCAAAATTTATTGCCATCATCAGCCCAATAGCTAAAATATAAGATTTCATAACTGGTTCTCCTCTTTGTACTGGTTCACATCATTAATAATTGACAGTTGCTGGTTGATCACCTGGAGCTGCAGCTCCAGGTTTTTTACCATAGCCCTTACTACTACCCTTTGGTTCGGACTTTGAGGCAATTCCCTTTTAAGGGCCTCATAATCGTTCCCCAACTCATTCAGGTCTGCATTAAAACGGGCATACAACTTGGGGTTCTTGCTGGCATATATCTGTAAACTGTCTTTTTTCTCTTCAATCAGACTGGCAAACCGCAGTTCCTTCCTTGCATATACCCGACTGATATCGGCCAGCTCCGGCTGATGAGCTGCCTTACGATGATTAAACATTAAAACTCCCAGCACCAGCAGCAAGGACGCTGCAACACCTACCCAAACCGGCCATTTAACCGTTTTTTTTTCCTTTTCTCTATCCAAAGCAGCATCTATCCTGCTCCATACCTCATCAGATGGCATTTTTACGTCAAACTCCTTTCGATGTGCCTTAATGAATTCTTCCATTCCCTTATCTTTCATCTTATACTCCTCTCTTTGCTAATAAGTCATTTAATTTCATCTTTGCCCGCATATACTGGGTGCGTGAAGTCCCTTCGGTAATTTTTAAAATATAAGCGATCTCTTCATGGTCATAGCCCTCAAACAGATACAGCGTCAACACCACCCGATACCTGTCAGGAAGCATTGCTACCGCTGTCCTGATTTCCTCTACCTTCCATTGCAGGTCTTCGGCCGGTTCATTTTCTTCCGCTACATCCACCTCCTCTATATTTACGAACTCCACCTTACGCTTCCGCAGCTGGTTGATCGATTTATTGATCACGATCTGCTTCAGCCACAAGCCAAAAGTAGCCTCTCCTTTAAAATTGTCTATCCTTGTAAACGCATCTAAAAAAGAATCCTGTAAAACATCTTCTGCCTCTTCTTCAAAATTTACGATCCGGAGGGCCACATTATACATAGCTTTAGCATACAATTTGTAAATTTCAAATTGTGCCTTACGGTCGCCCCGCCTGCAGCCGTTGATCAGTGCCGCATTTTTATCGATGTATACCGGTTCCAATGTTCTTCTTTCAAATAAATAGACACTTCATTTTTTAAAACGTTGCAGCTTTAACAAAAATATTTTCAATATACCAAGCTAAATTCATCGAAGGCTTAAATATCCCGTTCAAAATCAATATTTTTGCCGCTTAATACTTTAATAAGAATGTTAAGAACAACTACTTGCGGAGCTTTAACCATTAAGAACTTAGGAGAAAATGTAATCCTATGCGGTTGGGTACAAAAATCAAGAGATTTAGGAGGAATGACTTTTATAGACATTCGCGACAGATATGGTATTACCCAGTTGGTTTTCAATATGGATGACAACCGCGAACTGTGTGAGGCAGCCCGCAACCTTGGCCGTGAATTTGTAATCAAAGCAAGCGGCCTGGTAGTAGAGCGTTCCAATAAGAACCTGAAAATGCCAACCGGCGAGGTGGAAATAAAGATCACTGCCCTGGAAGTGTTAAACGCAGCTAAACTGCCCCCCTTTTTAATAGATGACGAAACGGACGGTGGTGACGACCTGCGCATGAAGTACCGTTACCTGGATTTACGCCGTAACCCGGTACGCAACAACATGATCATCCGTCATAAAATTGCTCAGGCGGTGAGACGTTATCTTGACGGACTCGACTTTATAGAAGTGGAAACGCCTGTCCTCATCAAATCAACGCCCGAAGGGGCAAGGGATTTTGTTGTGCCAAGCCGCATGAATGCAGGCGAGTTCTATGCTTTACCTCAGTCTCCGCAAACTTTTAAACAATTGTTAATGGTTTCGGGCTTCGACAGGTATTTCCAGATTGTGAAATGCTTTAGAGATGAGGACCTGCGTGCCGACAGGCAGCCCGAGTTTACACAGATCGACTGCGAAATGTCTTTCATTGAACAGGAAGATATATTGAATACATTTGAAGGCCTGATCCGAACTTTGTTTAAAGAAATTAAAGGAATAGACCTGCCCGAAGTACCAAGGATGCAATATGCAGATGCCATGCGCCTGTATGGATCTGACAAGCCTGATACCCGTTTTGACATGCAGTTTGTAGAATTAAACCACCTGGTTAAAGGCAAAGATTTTCCGGTATTTGACCATGCAGAGCTGGTGATCGGGATCAATGCCAAAGCTTGCGCAAGCTATACCCGCAAACAGGTGGATGAGCTCACAGACTTCATTAAAAGACCACAGGTCGGGGCAACAGGTTTAATCTACCTCAGACACAACGAAGATGGCTCCCTGAAATCATCTGTAGATAAATTCTATAACGAAGAAGATTTAAAGGGCTGGTCGGCCGCCCTGAATACCCAACCTGGGGATTTGGCACTGGTAATGGCCGGAACTACAGATAAAGTGCGCAAACAACTGAGTGAACTACGCCTGGAAATGGGTAACCGCTTAGGCTTACGCGATAAAAATGTTTTCAGTGCATTGTGGGTGCTCGACTTTCCTTTACTGGAATGGGATGAAGAAACGGAACGTTATCATGCCATGCACCACCCTTTTACCTCCCCTAAACCGGAAGATATTGTGCTGCTGGACACTAAACCTGCTGAGGTTAGGGCCAATGCTTATGATATGGTTATTAATGGCACCGAAGTAGGTGGGGGTTCGATCAGGATCCACGACAGGGCCCTGCAGGCTTTAATGTTCAAACACCTGGGCTTCTCAACAGAAGAGGCACAAAAGCAGTTTGGGTTTTTAATGGATGCCTTTGAATTTGGGGCACCTCCGCATGGTGGCATCGCTTTTGGATTTGACCGGTTATGCTCCATCTTTGCCGGACTGGACAGTATCCGCGATGTGATTGCTTTCCCTAAAAACAATTCAGGAAGAGATGTAATGATCGACAGCCCGTCAACAATTGACGAAAAACAACTGAACGAATTAAAAATAAAGTCTACTGTTTAATTTGCAGGCTTAAAATAAAAGGCCCCCATTTTAAAATGAGGGCCTTTTTTATTCAATAGGTTTCGCTATCGGGCGGAATCCCATAATCCACATATTGCTGTGATTTTTCTTTTTTATTTTTTGAACCGCTAAACCATGATTTTACAGAGTTAAAGATGGCCGACAGGTGTTCGGCATCAAGGGTCTTACCCACCTTATTTGAAGCCAGCCCAACAAGGGTCTTCGTTAAAAAACCCGAGCCTTTAAATAAAGTACTGTTCATTACAAAAGGTAACACCAGCGACATTAAACTGCTGCTGATGTTCAGTTTATCATCAATTTTAAGAAAAGAAGAAGGTGTGGCGTACTTTTTAATCAGTCCGCCCAAAGTAAACTGCTTTAAATACGCTCTGCTGTCTTTTAGGAGCAGTTCGCTTTTGCGCTGGTGTTCAGCCTTTAAACTGCACACCATCGCATGAAGCTCCTCTAAATTGTTGATGTTATATCTTCTGTTCATCTTCTTCATCCTTATCTGCCAGTTTGTTAAAGTAGTTTCTGATCGTAAAATTAATAATGGCCTTCTCTATGTACTTCTCCTTGGTATAATACACAATAAGTGCCAGCAGTATATAAATAACAGCCACACAGCCAAAGCCCCTGGCATAACTGCCCAGCACATCCGATAAAAATAAGGCAAGCGTAAACGTACCGAACAGGAAGGCCAGAATAAAACAGATGACCACCGCTGCATTGGTCACAATGTCAGCAAATATCTTCGATACCTTTTCTACCAGATACAACCTGGTATACTCTACCCGGGTATCAATATAGCTTTTAGCATCTTCGTATAGCTCTTCAATATTCTTTTCTTTATTTTCCTGCATCATTCAATCGGTTTAGCAAATAGTTTTAAGCGTGTTCCAAATCGTCGTCAATAAATTCTTCTTCAGATTGACGGAGTTTACTTTTAACAGAGCTAACAACTTTGTCTTTTAAATTACTCAGGTTATTGATCTCGTCTGCAGCCTTATCTTTTATAGAATCGCCCAGATCCTTTAACGACTGGCTCAATCTATCTCTTGTTTCACTACCCTTTTCCGGAGCAAACAATAAACCCAATGCGGCACCGGCAGCCAAACCTACCAACAATCCAACCAATACTTTTGAATTATCATTCATAACATTTAAATTTTTATGGTTAACGATATATTAATTATCCGGAACACCTTTATTATAACTCATCGTGCTCAGAAATTGTTTTAATTCTTTCCAATCTTTCAGAAGCCATAGCGCTTGTTTCGTATATTTTAATCAATAATATGAAATACGATAACAATAGCGGACCGAATACCAGTCCTAATATTCCGAATAAAGGCACACCAATAACTACGCCAATTACCGTAATGATGGGATGAATATTGCCAACTTTTTTTGCAATTATAAACCTCAGCACATTGTCAATGTTTATAATTACCACAAAACCAAATATGAGCATGGCCCAGCCTGCAAAATTATTGCCATTTGCTATTTGTATTAAAGCTGCAGGCACAAAAATTACAGGTGGTCCCAATAACGGGACAAAAGAGATAAAAGTAGTGATTACACCCCAGAATACAGGATCGGTATACCCGAGCACAAAAAAGCACAAGCTCAGCAACGAGCCCTGCACCATGGCAATAAACCCTTGTCCCAAAACATTTGCATAAGTTGTATTGCGCATTTCTTCAGCAAAACGTTGGGCATTCTGTGCCCTGAATGGCGCGTATTTGATCAATGCATTTTCAAAGCGCTCCCGGTCAACCAGCATAAAGTATAGCAAAAAGTACATGAGCAACAGGCCCAGCACGATGTTAAACGCTCCCGATATCAGTGAAGGAAACAGTTCAGTAGCCCAGGTACCTGCCTTTTTTAAACCCTCTTCAATCAGCCGCTGAACGTCATCGCCCACCGGGATCAGATGTTTCAACTTGAAAAGAAGGTTCTTAAAATAGATGGGGTCATTTTGCAGCTCAGCAATCTTATTGATCACCATCGCACTTAAGGTATAGAACGGGAGGATGATCACCACAACAGAAACAACAAGCAGCAAAAGGGCAGAAAAATTTTTATTGTAGCCCTTAACATCCACCATATAGATAAATGCAGGCCTTAAAATGGTAAACAAAACCAATGTACTCAGGATTGAACCAAAAATTCCCTGCAGGGAGTACGCAATCAAACAGCCCAATGCTATAATAATAACAAGGTTGATATTATTGCGCTGTTTATACGTAAATATCGACATAACTAATGACCAGCTATTTTTCCAGGTTTATGGCCCTCATTTTATTGTATAGTGTTTTACGGTCTATATTCAGGATTTTTGCAGCCTTGGTCTTATTAAAATTCACTTCCCTCAAAACCTTTAAAATGGCATCGTACTCCGCTTCTAAAGCTGCGTTTTTTAAATCCCTTGGCCGTTCATTGCGCGACATGGTATTTTCTATGGCATTTGCCCTGGCGTAAGTAGAAATTTCAAGTGGAAGGGCCTTTAGCTGAATTTCCTGATTCTCAGTAAGCAAGGTAGCCCTTCTGATCACATTTTTCAGTTCCCTTACATTACCTGGCCAGTTATAGGTCAGAAAACAATCTTCAACTTCCTGCGAAAAACCCTGTACACTCCTGCCCAGTTCCTGATTGGCCACTTCCAGAAAGGTATTGGCAAAAATCAGGATATCCCTTCCACGCTGGCTCAGCGGAGGAAGGTCGATAGAGAATTCATTAAAGCGATGGTACAGATCCTCCCTGAACTTCCCTTTTTGAATGGCATTGGCAAGGTTCTCGTTGGTCGCCACAATGATGCGGACATCCAGGTCAATTTCTTTAGTACTGCCAATACGTTTTATTTTGCGTTCCTGTACAGTCCTCAGTAAAGCCGCCTGTATGTCGTAAGAAAGGTTTCCAACCTCATCCAGAAACAGCGTACCGCCATTCGCCATTTCAAAATGGCCGATCTTGGTATATAAGGCTCCTGTAAAAGAACCTTTTTCATGTCCGAAAAACTCGCTTCCGGCAAGCTCCTTGGTCAGGGAACCGCAATCCATCGCCACAAATGGATTGTCTTTTCTCGGACTGTTTAAATGGATGGCCTTTGCCACAGATTCCTTACCTGTACCACTTTCTCCAGTCAAAATTACACTGTAAGAAGTTGGTGCCACCAATTGGATCTGTTTTAGCAAATGCCTCGAAGCATTGCTCTGGCCAGCAACAAAGTTATCCGTCTGGTTGTACAGCTGTTGTTTCTGGGCACGCTGTTTAGGCGCCTCAGAAACCTCTGGCAAGGCTGCATCATTCAGCGCCATCTGCGTTTCAATAGACTTATTGATCGTATTCAGGATCTCGTCCGGATAAAGGGGCTTGGTAATGTAATCGTAAGCGCCCAGCTTGATCAGTTCTACCGCAAGCTTAATATCAGAGTAGCCTGTGATGATGATCACTCCTGTTCTTGGATATTTCTCTTTTATTTTGATCAGCATTTCCTTGCCATCTGTATCTTCCAGACGATAATCGCATAAAACCAGATCATAATACTCTTTAGCCAGATATTCCATCGCCGAAACACCACTTGTAGCCGTCGACACACTAAAAGAATTTCGCGTTAAAAATTTAGATAATAGTATCCCAATATTTATTTCATCATCAACAATTAATATTTTTCTCATAGATATTTATTGAATAATACTGAGATAAATATAAGAGAGTTTTTTTGTTATGGGAAATATTCTCTACACTTTTTGCAAAGCAATTCCCCTCAAAAGCAAAAAGATGCGTTCAAAAAAATGTCAGGAGGACAAAAAAACGGGTCTAAACAGCTGTTAAGCGCCTATTTCCCGATAAACAGGGGTTTTCTCTTTTCTAAAAAAGCACCTGCCCCTTCCTTGAAATCCTGGGTGTTAAAACACTTTCCAAATTCTTCAATCTCCGTTTCAAAGCCGTTTACATCAAAAGTATGTGCGGCGTTGACAGCTTTTATTGCAGCAGCTATGGCCAGGGGAGCACGCAATTTAATTTTAGCAAAAATAGATGCTGCTTTGGCAATCAGTTCTGCCTGTGGAACTACATAATTTACCAGGCCAATTCTTTCTGCCTGTTCTGCAGAGATCATATCGGCAGTGGCAATCATTTCCAGGGCCCGCCCTTTCCCTACCAATTGGGTTAACCGCTGCGTTCCCCCATAACCCGGAATCAGGCCCAAAGAGGTCTCTGGTAAGCCCAATCTGGCATTTTCCGAAGCCACACGGATGTGACAGGCCATAGCCAGCTCCAGCCCCCCGCCCAGGGCAAAACCATTAATAGCAGCAACAACCGGCTTAGGGCATTTTTCTATCGCATCAAAAACATGCTCCTGCCCATTTCTGGCCAGCGCTTCTCCCTGCGCAGCATTGTAATCAGAAAACTCCGAAATATCAGCTCCGGCTACAAATGCCTTTTCTCCGGCACCGGTCAGCAAAACCCCTCTTATTTCATCATTTCCGGCTGCATATTCAATCACATGGGCCAGTTCGGCCAATGTTTCTTTATTTAAGGCATTTAACTTTTGCTCCCTGTTAATGGTGACATACAATACCTGTTCTTTTAATACGGATAAAATGTGCTGATAAGTCATGGTCTAAAAATTTCTGTTTTCGGTTACCCAGTTCCTGATATAGTTAACGATACTTTCCATAGTTGTTCCTGGGGCAAACAACTCCCCTACGCCAATCTCTTTAAGCTTTTTCATATCTCCCTCCGGAATAATTCCACCACCGGTAAGCAATACGTCTGTTACCTTTTTCTGCTTCATGAGCTCAACGATCTTTGGAAATACCGTCATGTGCGCGCCCGATAAAATCGAAATTCCTATGGCGTCAACATCTTCCTGTAATGCAGTGTTTACCACCATCTCTGGCGTTTGGCGCAAGCCGGTATAGATCACCTCCATGCCTGCATCCCTTAAGGAAGTTGCAATAACTTTTGCCCCCCTGTCATGACCGTCCAATCCAACCTTGGCCACTAAAACCCGGATAGGCCTGTTTAATGCATTGCTCATAATTTATGCTAATAAGTAGGTTGTAAATGTAAGTAAATTAGCGGTTTTATGTTAACTTTGACCACTAAAATTACAGTTTATATGAGTGAGGAAAGATCATTGAACTTTATTGAAGAGATCATTGAGAACGATTTAAATACCGGAAAATACGAAAAACTGATTACCCGTTTTCCACCGGAGCCTAATGGGTATTTACACATTGGCCACGCCAAAGCAATCTGCTTAAACTTTGGTTTAACCAAAAAATATGGCGGCTATACCAACCTTCGGTTCGACGATACGAACCCTGTTACCGAGAAAACAGAATATGTAAACAGTCAGCAGGCCGACATCCAGTGGCTTGGCTTCGAATGGAAAAACATTCATTATACTTCTGATTATTTTGATACCCTTTATGAATACGCAGTTAAACTGATCCATAAAGGCCTTGCTTATGTAGATGACAGTACAGCAGACGAAATTGCCCTGCTAAAAGGCACGCCCACAGAACCCGGCAAAGATAGTCCCTATCGCAGCCGCAGCATTGAAGAAAACCTGGAGCTGTTTACCCGCATGAAGAATGGCGAATTTCAGGATGGCGCCTGCACCTTAAGGGCTAAAATTGATATGGCCAGTCCGAATATGATTATGCGCGACCCGATCATTTACCGCATTAAACATGCTGCACATCACCGTACGGGAGACAAGTGGTGCATTTACCCGATGTACGATTTTGCACACGGACAAAGCGACAGCATCGAGCACATCACCCATTCTCTATGCTCCCTTGAGTACGTTTCGCACCGGGAACTGTACGATTGGTGCATAGAAAAACTGGAAATCTATCCTTCCAAACAATATGAATTTGCCCGCTTAAACCTTTCTTATACCGTAATGAGCAAGCGTAAACTGCTGCAACTGGTTAATGAAGGCGTGGTGAGCGGCTGGGATGACCCCCGCATGCCAACCATAAGTGGCTTAAAGCGCAGGGGTTATACCCCCGAAAGTATCCGTGAATTTTGCGAACGCATTGGTGTAGCCAAAAGGGAAAACCTGATTGAACTTGGCCTGCTGGAGTTTTGTATCAGGGAACACCTGAATAAAACGGCCACACGTGTTATGGCTGTTATGGATCCGATCAAACTGGTCATTACCAATTATCCGGAAGGTAAAAATGAAATCCTGATCGGCGAAAATAATCCTGAAGCTGAAGATAAAGGTGGCAACAGGGAAATCCCTTTCAGCAATGAACTTTGGATTGAACGGGAAGACTTCATGGAAGAACCCGCTAAAAAATGGTTCAGGCTAGCCCCGGGGGCAATGGTAAGACTGAAACACGCTTATATTGTAAAATGCGAAGATTTTGTAAAAGACGAAACCGGCAAGGTAACCGAAATACACTGTACCTATTTCCCTGAATCTAAAAGCGGGGAAGATACCAGTGGCATCAATGTAAAGGGAACCATCCACTGGGTAAGCACCAAACATGCAAAAAGCGCAGAGATCAGGATGTACGACCGCCTGTTCAGTGTGGAATCTCCTGACACTGAAGAAGGCGATTTTAAAGACTACCTGAACCCGAACAGCATTGAGGTAATCAAACGGGCCTATATAGAGCCCTACCTGAGCACCGCCAGTCAGGATGCCCGCTATCAGTTTATCAGAAAAGGTTATTACTGCCTCGATAAGGATTCTACAACAGCACACCTGGTGTTCAACCGTACGGTATCCTTAAAAGATGCCTGGGCAAAAGGAAACAAATAAAAAAAGCGCCTTAAAGGCGCTTTTTTTATTTACATGTATTTTTTATATACGTTAAACAGGATCAGCTTATCTGCCGGCGTAAGCACCTGGCTAATGTCTGTCTGCACAAAGTGGATCTTAAACGCTTCAATTGCAGCATTCAGGTTTTTTACATTATAACCTATAATCCTCAATGCAGCTACCGCATCAAAATCGTCAGGCGGCATCACCAGCACATCATCATACCAAAAGCCAAAACCTTCTGCCGCCATTCTTTTCCATGGAAAATTCCTCGGGTCGTTTTTACGTCCCGGCGCAATATCCGCATGGCCTATAAAATTTGCCGTAGGGATGCCGTATCTCTTTTTTAATGCCCGAAGTACCGTGATCAAACTTTTTATCTGTACTTCCGAATAAGGTTCTTTTCCATTATTGTCTATCTCTATCCCAATAGACGAAGAATTGAGGTCCATTTCATTTCCCCACCTGGACACGCCCGCATGGTTTGCCCTTAGGTAATCGTTTACCATCTGAAATACTTTTCCATCACGGCCAATTACATAATGAGAGCTTACCTGTGTCCGTGTAATGGTAAAGGTCTTTAAAGTTTGGGCCGAAGAATCCTGTGCGGTATGGTGCAGCACTACAAAATTTGGTTTACGGATGCCAAAATTAACGGAGCCTACCCAGGACAAAGGATTGGCCGGTAACGAATCTATGCCCTGGTTTAACGGCGGTGCCGCTTTTATGGTCTCGGCAAAGCCCGAAGCCTGTTTTTTGTACACCTTATTGGTAGCAGCATACTTGTTTGTTGAGCATGCCGTAAGTAAAAACAGCGGGATAAAGTAAAGGTAGTGGCGTTTAAAATGCAGTTGTATCATAATGGAAGTATATAGGATGTGAAATTACTATTTTTTACTAATTTCGTTGCCATCTATTAATGTATTAACAGCACAAGGAAATCAGCCCATGAAGATAAGTAAAATAACAATGATCATTGCCGCATGTACCATGCTTACCGGCATTGCCGCTTGTACCAATTCGCAGAAAAAAAGCAATAACGAAACTAAAAATAACAGTTCAGGCAACGATAGCCTTCAGCGCTATGTAAATGAGCGCCTGGGCATTTATGAAACGGTTAAACTGACCACCAACCTGAACGATTTAACGGTTAATGAACGCAAAATACTGCCCCTGCTCATCCAGGCAGCTAAAATTATGGACGAATTGTTCTGGAAACAGGCATACCCTCAGCGCGACAGCTTGTTAAGCACCATTAAAGACGAAAAAACAAAGGCCTTCGTAGAAATAAATTATGGCCCCTGGGACAGGCTGAACGGCGACAAACCTTTTATAGCTGGCATAGGCCCCAAGCCGGCCGCAGCTAATTTTTATCCTGCAGGGATGACCAAAGAAGAACTGGAAAAATCTGATGTAAAAGACAAATTCGGACTATATTCAGTTATTCAAAGAGACACGGCCGGAAAACTGACCGCCGTTCCCTATCACATCCTTTATGCGGCTGAACTGCAAAAAGCATCCAACCTGCTTAAACAGGCCGCACTGCTTGCCGAAGATGCGGGCTTTAAAAAATACCTGAACCTTCGTGCCGATGCATTGGTTACTGATGTTTACGCCCCAAGTGATTATGCCTGGCTGGACATGAAAACCAATACGCTTGACATCATTATTGGCCCTATAGAGAACTATGAGGACAAGCTTTTCAATGCAAGGGCCGCTTATGAATCGTATGTGCTGGTTAAAGATAAGGTATGGAGCAAACGGCTTGCGAAATACGTTAGCATGCTGCCGGATCTGCAAAAAGGCCTTCCGGTTGAAGCTAAGTATAAAACTGAAAAGCCAGGTACAGATTCTGAACTGAATGCCTATGATGTACTTTATTATGCCGGAGATTGTAATGCAGGATCCAAAACCATAGCAGTTAACCTGCCCAACGATGAAGTCATACAGCAAAAGAAAGGAACCAGGCGTTCGCAGCTAAAAAATGCGATGAAAGCCAAATTTGACAAGATCCTCGTTCCAATTGCAAAAGAGCTTATTGACAAAGAACAACAACAGTATGTCAATTTTGATGCTTTTTTTGCCAATGTGATGTTCCATGAGGTGGCACACGGACTGGGTATCAAGAAAACGGTTACCGGAAAAGGCTTTGTGAAAGAAGCACTGCAGGAACAATATTCATGGCTGGAAGAAGGAAAAGCAGATGTACTGGGTCTGTATATGGTTACCGGATTACTTAAAAAAGCTGAACTGCAGGGCGACATTAAAGCATTTTATACCACCTACATGGCAGGAATTTTACGTTCTGTAAGGTTTGGGGCTGCCAGCGCACATGGCAAGGCCAATATGCAGTGTTTCAACTTCTTTAAGGAAAATGGAGCCTTTATCAGGAACAGTGATGGCACCTACAAAGTCGATTTCAGCAAATTTGAAGGTGCAATGAACAAGCTGAGCCGGATGATCATTATGCTGCAGGGTAATGGAGATAAGGCCACTGTAGAAAGCACCCAGAAAAAGATGGCCGTAATTTCACCTGAATTACAGGGAGATCTGGATAAATTAACCAAAAGAGGAATTCCTGTTGATATTATTTTTGAACAGGGGGTCGATGTTTTAGGCGTTAAATAACCTACATGGCTAAATGCTTGCTGATGATATCTTCCAGCTCTTCTATATCGAAGGGCTTGGACAGGTAACCGTCGGCACCAGCCTGATCTGCGAGCGATTTGACATCATTGTTGGCCGAAAAATAGATCACAGGGATGTTTTTTAACAAGTCATGCGATTTTAATTCCCGTGTCGCATCAATGCCTCCCACATCAGGAAGCCAGTTGTCCATAAAAATGATATCAGGTGTATAGGCCATAACCTGGTCTATGATATGATTAGAGGTAGAGGAAGTTTTAATGTCATACCCGGCATCCTGTAAAATAATGGTACACAGCTCTAAAATGTCTGTATTGTCGTCAAACACGAATACTTTTTTATTCCTTGCCATTTATAATCTTAAGATTAGGGTAGCAAATTTATGAAATCTCCTATAGCTTCAATACTTAATTCATAATCTATTTGCACATTTAGCTTTGCCTGTGCCGGCATATAGGCAACCTGCGCGGTCTCCGGATCCTGTATTACAGTTGTTCCACCCCAGATTTTCACGCTTTTCAGCCCACTTACCCCGTCGGCATTAGAGCCCGAAAGCAACAGGCAAACCAGCTGCGACCGGTATACCTCTGCCGCCGTCTGGAAGGTCGCATCAATTGCAGGGCGCGAATAATTTATTTTCTCAGAATAATCCAGGGAAAAGGTCTGGTCCTGCTCAATCAGCAAATGGTAGTCTGAAGGTGCAATGTAAATGGTACCCGCCAATATGGCCTCTTTTTCATCCACTTCCTTAACCCTCATTTCAGTCCGTGTCGACAATAAAACAGGCAGTAAAGAATCTGTTCCATGTTTTCTGTGCACCACAATAATGATCGGGAAGCTAATGTCCGGCCTTACTACCGGCAATACTTTTAGCAATACATCTAAGCTACCGGCAGAACCGCCTATGATAAGTGCCTTACATTTTTCCATCAGCCTATCTTCCTCCATATCTTTTCTCCGGGTAACCGCTTATACCGCTTGGCAATCCTCGAAAAATCAACCGTTTCCTTACTGCCCAGGGCCAGATAACCCAGACCTTCCAAACTATTGTCAAAAAGATCAAGCACATTGTGCTGCAGGTCACGGTCAAAATAGATCAGCACATTTCTGCATAAAATCAGCTGGAACTCATTAAAAGAATGGTCGGACACCAGGTTATGGGTCGAAAATATAATCTTGCTTTTCAGGTCCTCATTAAACTTTGCCAGCGAATAGCTGGCCGTATAATAGCTCGAAAAATCTTTTAGCCCCCCTGAAAGGATATAATTTTCAGAGTACTGCTTCATCTGGCTCATGGCAAACATGCTTTGGGCCGCTTTTTCCAGCACAGCGGGGTTCAGATCGGTTGCATAGATCAAAGATTTATGCAACAAATTCAATTCTTTTAAAAGGATAGAAATAGAATAGGCTTCTTCTCCGGTTGAACAGCCTGCCAGCCAGATACGAATAAAGGGATAGGTGCCCAGCTTGGGCAGCACTTCCTCCCTTAATGTTCTAAAAAAAGAGGGGTCCCTGAACATTTCGGTCACATTTACGGTAATCTGCTCTACAAACCGCTTAAAATAAGCCTGATCATCCGAAATCCTGTACCTGAACTCGGCAAAGCTCAAGGCTTTATCCAAAGTGTACAACCTGGAAATCCTTCTTTTTAGCGAAGCCCGTGAATAACCCGTGAAATCATAGCCATATTGTTCCAGCAGATCGGAAAGCAGGATCTCTACATGTTCGTCTTGAATTACGGGGACCTCCAGCATCTGTTCCGTTAAATATAATCGTTTAACAAGCGGGTTAATTCATCAACATTTATCGGCTTGGAAATATAACCCACAGCTCCTGCATTTAAGCACCTTTCCCTATCACCCATCATTGCCTGGGCCGTAACCGCAATCACGGGGATATCCTTTAATGAAGGATCCTTACTCATCCTGTGCATCGCTTCATAACCATCCATTCCCGGCATCATCATGTCCATCAGTACTACAGTAATGTCTTTATCCTGTTCCAGTATGTCAAGTCCTTCCTGCCCGCCTATAGCAGACATACATTTATAACCTTTAGCTTTCAATACTGCCGTTAAGGCAAAGATATTCCTGCTGTCATCATCTACTATCAATATTTTATTAACTGCCATATATTTTAAAACATGGTTACTAAATTACACCCTATCGTAAAGCCACACCCTTAGCAATGAGATCAGCTGATCAATGTCAACCGGTTTGGAAATATAATCTGAAGCTCCGGCAGCAATACATTTCTCCCTGTCGCCCATCATTGCTTTTGCTGTAACAGCCAAAACAGGCAATTGTTTGTATGCTGCAATCTTTCTGATTTCCTTTGTAGTCTCATATCCGTCCATTTCAGGCATCATCATATCCATCAGCACAATATCCACCAAAGGGTTGTCTTTAAGCGTTTGCAGTGCCTCTTTACCGTCTGTCGCAGCCAGTACTTTCATTTTATGCTGTTCCAGCGCTTTGGTAAGGGAAAAGATATTGCGCACATCGTCATCGGCAATCAACACGGTTTTATGGTGCAGTACTTCATATAAACCGCCAAGCTTCTCAGATGGCGTTTTTTTCTGTTTCCCATCACCTTCTTTCTCTTCTACCAGGTGAAGAAACAAGGCCGCCTCATCCAGGATACGCTGATAAGAATGTGCTGTTTTTACAACAATAGAATCTGCATATTGCTTGATGCGGCTTTCCTCTCCTTTCGAAAGGTTTTTACCGGTAAAAATAATAATGGGCAGGTTTTCCAGCCCCTTGCTTTTCTTTATGGTATCCAGGGTTTCATAAGCACTCTTGTCAGGAATACCCATATCCAGGATCACACAGTCTACTTCCTGTTTGTTTAATGCGCCAATGCTTTGTGTTACATTGTCTGCTACCTCTGTCTGAATGTTGTAATTGCTCAGGAAATAACTCAAAGCCTCTGCATGCTGCTTATTTTCCTCAACGATCAGCACCTTTTTAGGATGGCGGCTCAAGGCCAGCTCCAGCTTTTGAAAAATCTGCTGCATCTGTTCCAGAGCAACAGGTTTATTGATAAAATCGACAGCCCCCTTCAACAAACTCTCTTTTTTTACTTCCAGGGAAGACATGATGTGAACAGGTATTGGCCTTGTCAAAGGGTTAGATTTCAATTCCTCCATCACCTGCCAGCCATCCTTTACAGGAAGTTGTATATCCAGCAGTATAGCCAATGGCCGGTAATGATTGGCCAGCTCTATTCCTGCATCTCCCCGGACCGCAACGATACCTTTATAATTCCGCTTACGCGTAAAGCGCAGCAGTGTTTTTGCAAAATTAGTGTCGTCTTCAATAATCAGGATTACCCTGTCATCCGGCTTAATGTCGTTCCGGTCATCCTCAATCTCCTGCGGAATATGATCTACAGTAAACCGCTCTGCTGCAACAAGTTCTCCTCGGTCTATATAAAGGGGCGAGGCTATAACATCCTGCCCTGTCTCAACCTGCACAATTGTCTTCCGGTCTACCGGTAAAGCAAGGGTAAACTCACTGCCTACATTTTCCTTGCTTGTCAGCTCTATCTCGCCCCCCAAAAGCTTGGATAGCTCCCTGCTGATGGACAGGCCCAGACCAGTTCCGCCAAATTTACGGCGCGTTGATCCATCCGCCTGCTGAAAAGCCTCAAAGATCAGTCCCTGTTTATCCAGCGGAATACCAATACCGGTATCTGTCACTTTAAATAAAATGGCCTTACCAGCATCGTCCTGCTTCACTGTTAAAGCAACTTTTCCTGTTGAGGTGAACTTAATCGCATTGGATAGCAGGTTTTTTAAAATCTGCTCCAGCCTCATCCTGTCCGTATTGATCCCTGAAATATCACTTTCAACATCAATCACCAGATCCAGGTTTTTATTTTTTGCAAGCGGACTAAACAGCGAACGCATATCTGTTGCCACCTCTGTAATATTGACATCAGTAAATTCCAGCTTCATTTTACCCGCCTCAATTTTAGACAGGTCAAGGATTTCATCAATCAGGCCCAGAAGTCCCTGTCCGGAGCTTTGTATCACCTCCGCATATTCAATATATTCCTTATCCAGTTCCTTGTTTTCAGACATCAGCTTCGACAGCAACAGGATGGAATTTAATGGCGTGCGGAGCTCGTGCGACATATTGGCCAGGAATTCCGACTTGTACTTGGTACTCTGTTCCAGCTGTTCGGCCTTGTGCTGTATATCCAGGTTCCGCTCCTGTATCAGCTGGTTCTTTTCTTCCAGTAAACTTGTTCGCTCTTCCAGTTCCTGGTTGCTTTGTAAAAGTTCCTCCTGCTGTACCCTTAATTCTTCTTCCGAAGTCTGGATCCTTTGGGTTTGTGCTTCCAGTTCCGCATTCAGGCCTTCCAGCTCTCTATGCTGCGCCTGTAATTCTTCGGCCTGTGCCTGTGTTTCCTCCAAAAACTCCTGCAACTTCTTACGGTTCTGGGAAACATGGATGGCAATACCAATATTGGTTGAAATGCTGTTTAAAAAGTCGAGCTGCAAAGGGGTATAACTTTGTAAAGCGCCAAACTCCATTGCCCCAACAACCACCCCATCTCTAAAAACCGGAACAGCAACCACATTGCGTGGCTTGGTATGGCCGGTCGCATAGCTGATCGTCAGCCCATCTTCAGCAATATCGTTGATTAAGATTTGCCTGCCCGATTGTGCAACCTGTCCGATTAAACCCTCACCCAGGCTCAGACTTTTCTTTTTCTGGTCTTCCATCAGTGCATATCCCCCGGTAAGATATAGCCTTTCATCCTCTTCAAGCAGATAAAATGCCCCTACCTGACTATGGGTAAGCCCCGCAATACTTTCCAGAATATCGTGAGTAAGCTCTTTTACGCTTTTTTCTCCCACCATTTTATCATTCAGGGTAGCGATCCCCGATTGTAACCACTCTTTATCTGCCAGCAAAGAAAAAGAGTACTGCAAAGACTCAGCCATGGCATTTAATGATCCGGCCAGACTGCCCAGCCCATCTTTTTCCTCCTCATCAAGCCTGATCCGGTAATCACCGCTCGAGATCTGAGCCGCAATGCCTTGTATCACCTCTATCCTGTTGTCTATTTCATCATTTTTATCCTGTAGCTCCTGCTGCAACCTTGTCCGGGTATTAAAATCAGCCGAAACTTTCCGGTAAAAAAAGAAAGTAATCAGAATAGCTAAAAAAGCGGCCAGCACAATCAATGAAGGCGTATAACCTGCCAGCTTGTTCAAATCGGCAGTCCTGAGCTCCAGCAATCTTTTCTCTTCGGCCTGCATTACCCTGATGAGATCGCGGGCCGAATCCATATAGGTCTTACCATTGATCAGCTCCCCAACACTTACATTTCCACCCCTGCTTTTTATCGCCACTGTTTTTTTTAATATCTGCAACCTGCCTGTAATCACCTCCCGCAATTTTTTTACGTTCCTTTGCTGAACCGGATTGTCTTTGGTTTCAGCAGCTACCTCATCCAGCAAAGCAATTGCTTGCTGTTCGGCTCCGTTATAGGGCTCCAGAAAGTCTTTATCTCCTGTAAGCAGGTAGCCCCGCTGCCCGGTTTCTGCATCTTTCAATACCGAGATCACCCCATCCAGATTGGTCATCACATCATTGCTGTGCTGCACAAGGTCGGCACTGCCGATCAGGTTCTTTATACTTAAATAAGAAGCCAGGGAAGTGATAAACAGGATCAGCAGGGATAGCCCCAAACCGATCCTCAGATTATTTTTAATCGTTCTTTTACTCATAAAATTCCTTTTTAATCTGCTTCAGGAACAGCATTTAACGGCAGGGTAAAATAAAACTCCGATCCCTCTCCGGGCTTGCTCTTCACCCCTACCTCTCCTCCATGCCTGTTAATAATTTCGGCCGAAATATATAAGCCTATACCCAGCCCCTGAAAATGAATTGCTGTTTCTTCTACCCTATAAAATTTCTCAAATACATTTTTTTGTAGTTCAGGTGCTATACCTATCCCAAAATCACGGACACCAAGGTACAATTGGCCTTCTCCCACCTTCACATTAACTTCTATCTCATTTGTTCCCGGCGAATATTTTATGGCATTGGTTAAAAAATTAACAATTACCTGTTCAATGCGCATTTCATCTGCATAAATTTCTTGTGGGGCATTCCCCTTTCTGACGATGTTGAAGGTCGGGTTCGCCTGATGAATCACTTCCAATACCCCGTCAAGCAAGGCATCAAGTACAAAATACTTTTTGTTGAACTTTAATTTTCCGCTTTCTATTTTTGAAATGTCCAGCAAATCTGCAATCAGCTCATTTAACTTTTCCAGCTGTACCTGCGCCTTGGCCAGGTGTTTTTTTACCGTAGGGATATCTCCCTTATCTACGCTCCTGCCCAGCAACTGCACATAACCTTTAACACTGGTAAGCGGGGTTTTTAATTCGTGGCTCGCAATGCTGATAAATTCATCCTTTTTCCTTTCTGCCATTTTTCTGAACTCAATTTCATCCAGCAAGGCTTTTTGTATTTCTATCAGTTTCCGGCTCTGTTCATAAATCCGGTAAAATGTTTTCACTTTTAACAGTAAAACCCCCATATCTACAGGCTTGGTAATGTAATCCAGTCCACCTGATGAATAGCCCTTGGTAATAAATTTAAGCTCTGTATTTGCTGCAGATAAAAAGATGATCGCTGTTTCTTTCGCCTTGCTATAGCCAGAAATTGCTTCTGCTACCTCAAAGCCATCCATTCCGGGCATCTGAACATCCAGAATGATCAGTACATATTCATTTTTAAGTACTTTTTTTAAGGCTTCTTCGCCTGATGATGCAGTATCAACTTCAAAGTTATGTCTCTCCAGAACCTTCTTTAATGAAATCAGGTTCTCGGGGGTATCATCTACTATTAATATCATTATTAAAAATAAATAAGGCTTTTAGCATCTTGTGTAATTGTTAAACATTAATTTATACAAGTTTATAAGTTTAAACTTATATATAACCATTTTGTTGCAGAAACATCACAGACTACTGGAATTAAAGGTATCACCCTGCCTTATGTCTCCGGTATCAAAGCCTTTTTTAAACCAGTACATCCGTTGTGCCGATGTACCATGGGTAAATGCATCTGGCACCACCTCTCCCTGTGCCTGTTTCTGAAGCTTATCGTCGCCAATGGCATTGGCAGCCGTCAAAGCCTCTTCAATATCGCCTTCTTCCAGTTTAAAATCTTTTAAATTCTGTGCCTGATGGGCCCAAAGCCCTGCAAAAAAATCTGCCTGTAATTCCAGTTTAACAGACAGGCGGTTGTACTCCTTTTCACTTACACGGCCCCTGGCCTGCTGAAGTTTGTCAGAAATCCCCAGCAGGTTCTGTACATGATGCCCAACCTCATGTGCAATCACATAGGCCTGAGCAAAATCTCCTGCGGCACCAAAACGGTCCTTTAAATCCTGATAAAATGTTAGATCTATGTATACTTTATGGTCTGCGGGACAGTAAAAAGGGCCTACAGCCGAACTCGCATTTCCACAGGCGGATTGTACCATATTGGAAAACAGCACCATCCTGGGTTTTTCATATTGCTGACCCATGGTTTCAAACTGCTTTTCCCAAACCTGGTTGGTCGACTCCAGCACGCCGTCAACAAATTTACCCTCTGCGTCCGTAGGATCGCCGGTCTTGCCCTCTGTTTGTGTTACCTCTCCAACAGGCAACTGACTAACTACTCCTGTAAGGTCTTTACCAAAAAGTAAACCTAAAACAATAATGATAATACCAACACCACCCCCGAGTTTTGCGCCTCCGCTCATGCCTCTTCTGTCGTCAATATTACCACTTCCTTTACCGAACCACTGCATATCAATTTTTTTAGTTTTGTTTATAAAAATTGCGACAATTGTTATACCAAAAATAAAAGAAAATGCAGATTAATTAAACGCGGCTATCGCTTTATGGATTCTTTTGATGGTTTCTGCTGCGCCAAGGTTTACTGCAATATCAAAAACCCCAGGTCCAAATTTTCCGCCTACCAGCATAATCCTTAAAGGGAGCATCAGTTCTCCCGGTTTAAAATTATGCGCTCCGGCAAGTTCTTTAAACTTTTCTTCCAGTTCCGCTGCAGCCGGTCCATCTTTTACGTCCAGGGTATAAGCTTCAAAAAAAGCCGCCTTTTCCGGTGTCCATTTTGGCTTCACCGAAGCCAGGTCATAAACTTCGGGTGCAATAAAAAAATAGCTGCTTTGTGGTACAAAATCAGTTAGCAGATTACAGCGATCTTTAATTAGGTCAATGACCTGTTCCAATCTTACATCATCATTCAGCACCATGCCCTCGGCAGTAAAGGAATCTTTCACAAAAGGGAGCAGCTTTTTTGCTGTCGCATTTTTGATCCATTCGTGGTTATACCATTTTGCTTTCTCAAAATCAAATTTAGCCCCGGCCTTGCTGATCCGCTCCACAGAAAATTTATCAATCAATTCCGCTAAAGTGAACAACTCCTGGTCTGTTCCATCATTCCAGCCCTGCATGGCCAGCAGGTTAACAAATGCTTCCGGCATAAAGCCAAGTTCCTTAAAGCCTCTAGTCAGATCGCCTGTTTTGGGGTCTGTCCAGTTTTGTGCATATACCGGAAAGCCCAGCCTGTCGCCATCCCTTTTGCTTAATTTACCATTACCATCCGGCTTTAAGATCAGGGGCAGGTGCACCCATTGCGGCATTTCAGTCTCCCAGCCTAAATACCGCCACAATAAAATATGGATGGGTGCCGATGGGAGCCATTCTTCACCCCTGAAAACATGGCTGATCTCCATTGCCCTGTCGTCTGCCACAACCGCCAGATGATAGGTCGGCATACCATCTGCCTTCAGTAAAACTTTGTCGTCAACTAAATTGGTATCAAAACTAACATATCCTCTTATCAGGTCTGTAAAAGAAACCAGTTCGTCCGCAGGCATTTTAATCCGTACCACATAAGGGGTATGATTTGCAAGCAGCACATTTACCTCTTCTGCTGTCAGGCTCAGGGAATTCCTCATTTCCAACCTGTTGGCCAGGCCATAGGTAAAATTCGGCACCGCTTTGCGCTTTGCCTCCAGTTCTTCAGGAGTATCAAAAGCATAATAAGCATAGCCATCTGCAATCAGCTGATCTGCGTATTGTTTATAAGTAGATTTTCTTTCGCTTTGGCGATAAGGCCCGAACGCCCCACCTTGTTCCGGACTTTCGTCGGGAGTTAAGCCACACCAATCCAGGCAGGAAGTAATGTATTCTTCCGCACCGGCTACAAAACGGGTCTGGTCTGTATCCTCAACCCGTAAAATAAATGTGCCATTGTGTTTTTTGGCAAACAGATAATTGAATAAAGCAGTGCGTACACCACCCAAATGCAATCCCCCTGTTGGGCTGGGGGCAAATCTTACTCTTACTTTCTTTTCCATATTACTTCTGCAAAGATATATTTTTTACGCGTTTGCCAGCCCATTGATCTGATGTGTTCCAACATTAAAAAAGCAGGCTGTTTAGTATCAGTACGGTTGTATATTTGTCTTGCTTTTCTCCTGCTTTCCTCTTGCTATTCTCTTGCTATCCTCTTGCTCAAGCAGGTTAAAAACCAGTAATTACCAAAATAAAGTAAATAGCATGTCAGCCTTTTTCTGCTTTGCAGGTGCTTTACACCTATTGCCCGATTATTTAATTGCTTAATCCTGCATTTTTAAATGCTATTTTGTAATTTGCCCTTATAATCTATGAACCCGTACGAGAAAAAGCGCCGCTGGAAATTCTTCTTACTGATCTTTGCCATTGTTATAGGCACAGCTTCTGTCTTTTACAGCGATTTCTTTGTTAAAAAAATGGAAAGGGAAGAGCAGCTTCAGTTCCAGCTGTATGTAAAGGTAACTGAACAAACCCTGGCTATGTACGACGACGACCGTTATACCGGTCTGATCGACCTGATCAGAACAAATACCAAACTGCCCGTCATCATGACGGATTCGAAAGGGGACATCATCAGTTACCAGGGGCTTGATTCTACCAAGACCAATTACGATCTGGAAAAAAAGGCCAACGTCAATTACGACCCTGCTTATTTTGCCAGGGAACTCAGGAAAATGAAGAAGCAACACCCCGCAACCCCCATTTTAGGGGGCGATGATACGCGGTGGTATATTTATCATAAAGACTCCGCAACCTTAACCCAGCTCCGATATTTCCCTTACATCCAGCTTGCCGTAATCGGCCTGTTTTTACTTACAGCATATATTGCTTTCAGTTCGGCCCGCAAAGCAGAACAGGACCAGGTATGGGTAGGGATGGCCAAAGAAACCGCACATCAGCTGGGCACGCCCATCTCATCACTCATGGCCTGGGTTGAACTGATCAAGTCGCGCTTCGATGCAGAAGATGACCCCTTAATTGCCGAAATGGAAAACGACATCAAACGGCTCGAAGTGATTACCGACCGTTTTTCCAAAATCGGCTCCAAACCCATTGTGGAAGACCATGTGGTGTATACCGTGATTTATAATTTCATGGAGTATTTTAAACTCCGCACCTCAGACAAGATCGTGTTCAGCATTATTGGCGATGAGCAGGTACGCGCTTTGCTCAATGTTCCGCTTTTCGACTGGGTTATAGAAAACCTGCTTAAAAATGCCGCCAATGCCATCGAGAACGAAGGCAACATTACCATTAACATCATAGAAAACTTAACCAAGGAGGAAGTATTCATAGACGTGACCGATACCGGCAAAGGCATTGCACGCTCAAAGTTTGA
The DNA here is from genome assembly GCF_014200825.1 of Pedobacter sp. AK017. Taxonomy (NCBI): domain Bacteria; kingdom Pseudomonadati; phylum Bacteroidota; class Sphingobacteriia; order Sphingobacteriales; family Sphingobacteriaceae; genus Pedobacter; species Pedobacter sp. AK017. The sequence continues at coordinate 242,944 of NZ_JACHCW010000002.1, read as the reverse complement.
TGCTGTATTTCAGCCTGGTTATACCACACGAAAACGTGGCTGGGGACTGGGCCTCTCGCTTACCAAACGGATCATTGAAAATTACCACAACGGACAGATCTTTGTCAAAGATTCCGAACTGGGCAAAGGCACAACCTTTCGTATCATTTTAAAAAGTAGCATTACCTATGAACCGACCTCAAATACATGAGTATCCCGCATGGGGTGAAAAATACATCAGCCTGGTAGAAGGGGATGTATTGGAAGTCCTTAAAAAACAGGCTTCAGATTTCCCGGATTTTATAAACAGTCTGGTCGAAAAAGCAGATTACGCCTATGCCCCTGGAAAATGGACCATTAAGGAGCTCATTGGCCATATTATTGATACGGAACGGATCCTTACTTACCGTCTGACTTGTTTCGCACGTGCCGAAAACCATGCGCTTCCCGGATTTGAAGAAGATGATTATGTAGCCAATGCGCATTTTAAGGACAGGAGCCTGTTGAGTTTTTCGGAAGAATTCGCTTTGTTAAGGAAATCGGGTCTGTACCTCTTTGGTTCTTTGACGGAGCCTGAACTGAACAGGAGCGGAACAGCCGCTGAAAGACAGATTACGGTAAGGGCCTTACTTTTCGTCATTGCAGGTCATATCATCCACCATACCCAAATCATTAAAAGCCGCTACCTCTAAGCCGGATTACCGGTTTCACATCGGAAAATGCTTAGGCCCTGAGCTCTGCCCTGATCCTGCTTAAAGTTACCTGGGTTACTCCAAGGTAAGAAGCAATATATCCCAGCTGGATCCTTTGGATCAGTGCCGGGTTGTCGCGCAAAAGGTCAGCATAACGTTCGGATGCCGTTTTAAAGAGCCGCCCTATAAAACAAGCTTCCGATTTGATCAGTTCCAGCTCGGCAAGCTTCCTTCCCCAGTTCGCAAATGCAGCATCCTGTTGAAAAAGAACTTCCAGTGCTGCTGTCTTGATTTCATATAATGTACTGTTTTCCAGCAACTCTATACTCTCATAGCCCGGCAACCCATTGATGTAGCTGTTGTAAGAAAACAACAGGTCTCCCTCCATCCCAAACCAAAAGGTGATCTGGCTTTCAGGGCCCTCACAAAAAGCCCGGGCAATTCCCTTTTCAATAAAAAAAACCGACTTTTCGACACGACCTGTATGAATAACCAGCCGGCCTTTGGGCAATTCTATCTTTTCCATCAGCTCCAGCAATTGATTTAGTTGCTGTTCTTTTAAGGGATAAATGCTTTTTATTTTTTTTAGGATATTTTGCAAGTGCAGGTTGTTTTTGTAAAGATAAAATACCGGAAGCCTTATTTTTTAACATTTGTAAAAAACTTCCTGTTTAATTCGGGGTATTTTTGCAGAAAATATTTAGATTATGAGTTGGATCATTTTAGTTATTGCAGGTCTTTTTGAAGTTGGTTTTACCACCTGCTTAAAGCTGTCAAACAATTTTAGCAATATAAAATGGAGTGCTGCATTTTTTGTTTGCATCTCCCTTAGTTTTTTATTGTTAAACAAAGCCATACAAACATTACCTATGGGTACTGCTTATGCCGTTTGGACAGGCATAGGTGCAGTAGGCACTGTACTTGTTGGTATCCTCTTTTTTGAGGAACCGGTTAATTTTTGGAGGATCTTTTTTATTGCAACGCTGATTGGCTCTATTTTAGGCTTAAAGTTCATTGCCGGCAGCCATTAAGGTTGCCGTTTAAGTATTACTTTATAGCAATAGGAAGTTCAACCTGCGTACGGTCCCAGGCCAATACCATATTGGCCCCTTGTGGCTGGGCTGTAAAGGTGACAGACAAAACCTCGACCGGTTTGTCCAGTGTTTTAACCGGCACTTCAACCCGTACCACATCCTGGTCCTGGTTGTAGCTAAAAGCGCCCCAGCGATCCGTTTGTCTGTTGATGATCAGCGTCCATTTATCCCGGGCAGGGATGGCAAACAGGCTATAAGTACCTGCTTTTATAGATTTGCCCCCAATGCTGGCCCGGGTGTAAAACCTGATCTCTGTACATTCATTTGCACCTACACGCCATACCTTGTCAAACTGCTCCAGCACACCAAAAATTTCCCTTCCTTTCTTGGAAGGCCTGGAATAGATCAGTTTGATCAGGGGCGTAGAACCGTCTTTTACTTTGGCCGCGTTTAAAGAATAGTATACAATATCAGCGGGGCTGGCATCTACAGGTGCAAATTTAGGTTCCTGTCCGTAAACAGCTAAGGCAAAGATCGCAAGTATTGCGAATAAACTTAATCTTTTCATCAAACCAATCCCTTTAATGTAATAAGTATTAACTAGTACTGACGTCCTTTAACAATACCGTTTAAGAAAACAGCACCGAATATAAATCCTATAACTCCTCCAAGGATAGACCAGCCAAAGCTACCCGATATAATTGCAGCAGTTAAAATACCAAAAAACAGGCCTAAAACGTAATAAACCCAATCAAAAGTGTTGTTGTTCTCTTCTTTAATCATCTTATGAATTCTTAGGCCTCAAAGATATTGAATTATTTTTTTATTTCCCGCTCGTCCTGCTATCAAAAGCAGCCAGTAAATAGATCAGCGAAGCTGTACCGTCCATTGTGGGCTCATTTGTGCTGTAATCACCGAAATCATCATGGTAAACCACCAAACCGGATTGAAATCCTGCATATTCATCCGGCTGTACCAGTTTAATACCAATCAGGTTTTTATAAATACTCCCATACACGGGGCCATCAACCAGGCCTCCGTCAACAGGATATTGATACAGGTGCGTTAGTGCCGAATGGGGGTCTTTGGGCGTATCGCCCCAGGCAGGTAAGCCGTATACCATACTGGTGCCCCATGGGTTGCAACCAAAAAGCCAGTCAAAATTGGCCTGTACCAGCTCCTCAAACTGCGGGTCGCCGCTCAGCTTTCCATACAGATATCCCTGAATGGCAAAAGAAGCCGTCAAATTGTTGGAACACCAGATAAAAGGGACGCCTCTGTAAAAAGCATTGTTCCTGGCCTTGTCCCAAACCTTTTCCAGGCCCGCCCTGTAATAACCGGTTGCCTGTTCCGAAATTCCCTGCTGCTTTACCTTTGCAATTTCATAATGCCCAAAATTATGGAAAGGGTACCACTGATAATGCCTGGCAGTGTCGGCACCCATCCAAGGGGTCACCGGCTCTTTACTGGCATAATGCACTGCCTGCTGAAAATATTTTTTCCCCCCAAAAGTCTGGTACAATTCTGCCGCAGCCAGTTCCATATCATCCGTCCAATTGTCCTCTTCATAAAAATATGGGGCCCGGTTTGGCGCTGTTTGCTGCACCCCGGGTTGTTTTAAGCCAAAAGCATAGGCAGATCTGGCTTTTTCACCCAGCAATTTGGCATATGCTGCGTCTGTTCCCTTAAATAATCGCTGCCCCAAGGCAAAGGCGCTGCTAAATTTACCGGCAACTGAAGCCGTTCCGGTTGCCCTGTTCTTATATTTACCCAGGCCCTGCGGTTTCCCATTGGCAAAATAAACCGGTCTCTCGCTTCCTTTCCCATAATCTACATTGTCTTTTGTAGGCAGCCGCAAGCCCTGGTGGTCCCTGTCGTCTGCAATCTGATTAAACATCCAATCCTTACGAGGGTGCATTTTCAGTAACCACTGCAATCCCCAGCTGGCTTCATCCAGTATGTCTGCCCGGCCATTTTTACCTTCAAGGCCATTGGCAAGGTACTGGTCTGTAAAAACACCTGGAAAATCGCGATAAGCGGCCAGCAAATGATAAGTAGCATTGGCCGATGTGGTGGCATATTGCAGGTAATCAGAGGCATCATGCCAGCCTCCGCTAACATCTATATGTGTACTGTCGGGCATTGGCCCGTACATCGTATAACCATCCCGGGTATGGCAGCTGTCTTTCAGATAGGGGTTATACCCGCTTCGCTGCTGGCGCATATACCTCAGGGCAAAATCGGCAGTATGGTTATAAACATGCTTGTCAATGATCAGTTCAGGAGATTGCACACTTCCTGCTTTGATAAAGTAGCGTCCCGGAAGGGTAAAATCACTAAAGTTTAACCTGGCCGATCTTTTAAAAGGTCCGTAAGCACCAAAAAGCTTAATGTTTCCAGAGGTATAGACTACTTTTCCGCTTTCCTTTTCTATAATTTCAAACTTTTGCGGCAGCTCAGTTTCATCCTGACTTACCCAAACAGCCACTTTTATGGCTTGCGGCTGATAGCCTAGCAGATTGATCCGCAGCCAGGCAGCCCTGGTTTCAGGCGACTTAATGTCGGCCCGAAAGGAAAGCAATAACAGGCCAGCGTATACTGCACAAAACTTGATTACATTAGTTCTCATCAGCTTAAATTTATATTTCCACCCACAATGGTCCTCATCGCCCCAAATCTTGGCGCACATTAAAAATAGCAAACACTTGTCAGCTTTTGGTCAATTATTTAAAATATCCTGAGCAATTATTAAATTAATCAATCGATTGATTAATTTTGTCAGTACAAATTTTCAAATGGAAAAAATAGACAAGAAGGCCAATATCCTGGAAGCAGCAGAAAAGCTGTTTGCCGAACTCGGTTATGAGGCAACTTCTACACGTCACATTGCAAAAGAGGCCGGTGCCAACATGGCCATGATCAATTACTACTTTGGCTCAAAGGAAGGGGTATTCATGGAGATCATGAGCAAAAGGATAGCCGATTTTAACACCCAGCTCACCAGCATTACCCAGGACAGGTTATCGGGCATGGAAAAATTACTTAAAGTAATTGAAGGCTATGCCTCAAGGATCCTCTGCAATCATGGCCTGCATAAAATGATGCACAGGGAACTCTCTTTACCACACCGCCCTGAAATGTTTTTTAAAATAAAAAACTCCATGGCCGAGAATTTGTTTGTCATCGAAAGGATTATTAATGAAGGCATTGCCGATGGAAGTTTCCGGCAGGTAGATGTCAGGATGCTGATCGCTACCTTAATGGGCACCATCAGCAATGTAGCCATCTCTCCGTCTAAAATTACTTCAGGAACAACGCTCGACATCAACAACGAAGAAGACCGTAAAGTGATCACAGCACGGTTGATTACCCATTTAAAAGACCTCATCATCACGTATTTAACACCAAAAAATGATACATAAATCAATCAGATTAAGCTTCTTAACATTTATTATCCCGGGAATCCTCTACGCCCAGGACATAAAAAAATTAAGCTTGCAGGAGGCTATCGCCCTTGGGATAGAGAACAGCAAAAATCTAAAACTATCGCAAAATAAAGTAGAGCAGGCCATTGCGCAGTTAAACATGGTTAAAGACAATGCTTTACCAAGCGCAAAGGCATCGTTTTTGTACAACCATGCCGAAATCCCCACCAACACCTTAAGCATTGGCGGCGGCAACCCGATCCATCTGCCCAAGCGCGCAGATGCCTTTATCGGTACTGCTGCTGTTGAAGAGCTGGTTTATGGCGGCGGAAAATTGAAATATGCCGAAGAATCTACCCGGCTGCTTTCCGATGTGGCGCGCCTGGATGCGGATAAAAACAAAGAAGAGATCAGCTACGCTGTCATCAACACCTATTATTCCTTGTTTAAAGTGATGCAAAGCAAAAAAGTTATTGCACAAAACCTGGAGTCTATCGACAGTCAGCTTAAACAGGCGCAGCGCTTTTTTGAACAGGGAATTGTAACCAAAAATGATGTATTGAGGTTCCAGCTGCAACAGGCAAATATCTCGCTAACCGATATGGAGGCAGAAAACAACCGCAAGATCATTAACTACAACCTGGATATTTTACTCGGATTAAACGAAAATACGCAGATCGAAATTGCCGATCCGGATGCCGCAGCAAAAGCCATCGGGCCTTTAAACAGTTACATCGACCTCGCCTTGGGCAGCAGACAGGAACTCAGACAGCTGGACCTTCAAAACAAGGTGGCCGATGTCAATATCAAGTCGGTAAAAGCCAATACCCTTCCTACTGTTGGGGTAGGCGCTAACCTCTATTACATTAACCCGAGTGGCAAATTTGTGCCGCCAACAGACCAGTACATTATGCCGGTAACCCTGGGGGCCAACATCTCCTGGAATATTGGTAACCTGTGGACCAACAAACACAAGGTAACTGATGCCAGAATTCAGCAAAAAGAGGTAGAGCTACAAAAAGACATCCTTTCTGACCAGGTTAAAACAGAGATCAACAGCAATTACCAGCGCTACCAGCTGGCCCTAAATAAGATCAGGGTACTGGAAACATCCATTGCCCAGGCTACAGAAAACGACAAATTGCTGGCCTCAAAATATAAAAACAATGTCGCTTCGGCAATAGACAGGATTGATGCCGAAACCCTGCTTTATCAGGCTAAAATTAACCTCGAACTGGCTAAAGCCGATGCAGGTCTGGCTTATTATACTTTACTAAAATCTACCGGAAAAATTTCTCAATAAACACCAAAACAAATCAGGCAATGACAACTGAAAAGAAAAAAAAGAATAAAGTTATCCCTATCATATTGGGCGTACTGATCATTTTAGGCGCCATATTTGGTACCAAAGAATACCTCTATTACAGCAAACATGTAGATACGGACGATGCCCAGATCGATGGCGACATCAGCCCGGTAGTTTCCCGCGTTGGGGGTTATGTTCAGGAAATAAACTTCGAAGAAAACACCCATGTTACCGAAGGACAGGTACTGGTTAAACTGGACGACCGTGACTATAAGCTAAAACTGGAACAAGCCCTGGCCGGACAAAAAGGGGCCAGTGCAGGTGTTGGTGTTTCTGAATCGCAGATTGCTGCCACAGCAGCAAATACCAGTACGGCCAAAGCCAATATTGAGGCCGCCAAAGTTAAGCTGAACCTTGCCCAGAAAGATTATGAGCGCTATGCCAACCTGGTAAAAGACGGTTCTGTAACCCAGCAGCAATTTGATCAGGCCAAAGCACAAAAAGAATCTGCGCAGGCTGCTTTTACCGCTGCAAACGATCAGTACAATGCGGCAGTAAAACAAGTAGGCACCAGCCAGTCGCAGCTTGCAGTAAGCAGCAATACCGTCACCCAGCACCAGGCCGATGTCGATTTTGCACGCCTGCAGCTGTCGTACACCGAGATCAAAGCTCCGGCAACGGGCATCGTTTCTAAAAAGAATGTACAGAAAGGGCAGTTGGTACAAGCCGGACAGGCTTTGTTTTCCATTGTAAACGACAACAGCATCTACATTACCGCAAACTTTAAAGAAACCCAGCTGGAAGATATCAAAACAGGCTCAAAAGTTAAAATAGATGTGGATGCCTATCCCAGCGACGAGGTATTGGGCGAAGTGTACAATTTTGCGCCCATCACCGGCGCAAAGGGTTCATTGCTCCCACCCGATAATGCTACCGGAAACTTTGTAAAGGTAGTGCAGCGTGTACCTGTGAAAATAAAAATAACCAAAGCCCCCAAAGAGATCCTTGCCAAACTGCGCCCCGGAATGAGCGTTAAGGTTTCTGTCTCTATAAAAGATTAAACAATGGCCGAGAAAGGTTTAAAAAAGTGGATCATCACCTTTACAGTGATCACAGCTTCTCTTTTGGAGCTGATTGATACCACCATTGTAAACGTGGCGATCCCTCAGATACAGGGCAACCTGGGCGCAACACTCGAAGATGTGGCCTGGTTGTCTACCGGTTATGCAGTTGCCAATGTAATTGTATTGCCGATGTCCGGCTGGCTTGGCAGCCGCTTCGGGCGAAAAAACTATTTCCTGTTTTCCATCGTCCTGTTCACCGTAGCCTCTTTTCTCTGTGGTAATGCAACTAACCTGGAAGAGCTGATCGCTTTCCGCATTTTGCAGGGTCTTGCAGGTGGGGGTTTAATTTCAACTGCCCAGGCCATCTTAATTGAAACCTGGCCCCGCGAGGATGTGGGTATCGCAACTGCTTTATTTGGTTTGGGTGCGGTAGTAGGCCCCACTGTTGGCCCCACAATTGGTGGTTACCTGCTCGAGATCAGCACCTGGCCGCTTATATTTTATGTAAACATTCCCGTCGGCATCCTCGCCGCGTACTGTACGTATATGTTTGTACGGGAAACGCCGAAGGATGGCAAAGGTATGCCGGTCGACTGGTGGGGAATTGTACTATTGGCCGTTGCGGTAGGTAGTTTACAGACCGTATTGGAAAAAGGGGAAAGTGAGGACTGGTTTGCTACGCCTTACATCACGGCGCTCGCCGTAACTTCGGTACTTGGCCTGCTCCTGTTCATCTGGAGAGAGCTGAGTACAGACCACCCTATTGTAAACTTCAAGATCATGCGCCACCGCAGTTTTTCTGTGGGGATGTTCACCTCATTTATTTTAGGCTTTGGTTTATACGGATCCGTATTCGTGTTCCCTGTATTCTGCCAGAATTTACTGGGCTTCTCTCCGCTTCAGACAGGAGAACTGCTCTTTCCCGGGGGGCTCTGTACCATCGTGATGATGCCTTTTATCGGAATTATGCTCAAGAAAAACATTCCTGCCCAGTTTATGGCAACCATAGGGATGTTCCTCTTTTTTGTATTCTGCTCTATGCTCAGCAAGTCCACCCTGCAATCGGGCACCAATGATTTCTTCCTGCCCCTGATGATCAGAGGTGTGGGTATGGCCCTGTTATTTGTACCGCTTACCACCTTGGCCATTCAGGACCTTAAAGGGGCTGAAATTGGCCAGGGTTCAGGCCTCAATAACATGATGAGACAGTTGGGTGGTTCATTTGGTATTGCCGCTTTAACTACCCTCATCCATGTGCGTCAGGGTTTTCACCGCAGCAATCTGCTGGTCAACATCAACGAATACAATCCGGCTTTTACCGACCGCTTTAACGGCTTTATCCAAAATTTTATGGCCAAAGGCTATACTTATCTGGATGCAAAGGCCCTGGCCACAAAAGCTATAGAAGGCACTGTAACCAAACAGGCATTGCTGCTCACTTACAGTGATGCGTACTGGGTGGCTGGACTGATCCTTTTGTGTTCTATCCCGCTCCTGTATCTTCAGAAATTTAAAAAGAACGTTGCCGTTCCGGCAGATCTGCATTAAAAAAAACAGCCGTCAGAAAAATCCTGACGGCTGTTTTACCCCAAAAAAATAACAATTAAGATTTATTTAATCTTTATGTATCTAAGTTAAAGATTAAAAAAAACAAATCAAAATAAATTTATTGCCCTGTTTAAGCCGTTATTTCGATGATTTGTGGTAAATTAAGCGCGAAAATATTTCGTTTAAATTATGATGCAGAAACAGCGAGCAAAAGGTCAGAGAGAGTCTATATTTAACAATGAGGTCGTATCCCGGTTCGAGCTTTACAATAGTCTTTTTCTTACCCTTCCGTTTTACAAGGTGAAAGATACCGGTACCTTATTACCCTTATTTATTAAATACTGTGAAGATGGCATAAACAACCACCAGACTCCGGCAACTATTATTGATGCTTTTTTTAAGAAGTATACCCAAAACAACTCAAATAAAGACATTATTGACCTCCTGTTCCGCTTTATCCAGTACATAGAACGTCAGGTGGTATTGTTTGATGCGGTAGAAGATGCTTCATTTAATAAACTGAATGCCGCTGATGAGCACAATGCCCTGCTGTCTTACCTTAAAAAGGGAATAGACAACAAAGCCCTGAACGATAAGATCGAAAAACTCATTGATGAGTTTTCTTTGCGCCTGGTGCTCACCGCACACCCCACCCAGTTTTACCCTGGCAGTGTACTTTCTATCATTACAGACCTCACTACGGCCCTTAAAACCAACGACATCTCTACCATAAACCTGTTGTTGCAGCAATTGGGCAAAACACCCTTTTTCAATAAAAAATCACCCACTCCGGTTGATGAGGCCCTAAGCCTGGCCTGGTACCTGGAAAATGTATTTTACTTTGCCGCAGCCAACATACAGTCTGAAATAGACAAAAGCCTCAACGATTATAACCTCGAATCTAAAAAGATCATCGAGCTGGGCTTCTGGCCTGGTGGCGACCGTGACGGTAATCCAAATGTACATACCGATTCTACCATACAGGTTTCAAAAATGCTGAGACAGATCCTGTTCAGGTGTTATTACCGCGATTTCAGGAACCTGAAACGTCGCATTACCTTCCGTGGTGTAGAAGAACATATTGCCATTGTACAGGATGTATTGTACAAAAACGCCTTTGATCCCAATATAGAAACGGAAAACATTGCCGATTTTTTAATCGAAAATCTCAATAACATCCGGGCTACACTGATGGACGACCACGACGGCCTGTTTGCAGACCTTGCCTCAGACCTCATCCGTAAGGTAGAGCTATATGGCAGTCATTTTGCCTCTCTCGACATCAGACAGGACAGCCGTGTGCTCAGGGATGTACATGCCTTCTGCCGTCAGCGCAAACCGATCATTTCTTTATTCCCTGAAAACTACGACAGCCTTTCCGAAGCGGAAAAGATCAAGGCCCTTTCTTTTAAAAGTGCGAGGATCAATTATAGTGAAAACAAAGATTCCCTGATCAATGATACCCTGCAAACCATTACAGAGATCAAACAGATCCAGGAAAGCAACGGAGAACTGGCCTGCCACCGTTTCATCATCAGCAATTGCCAGCAGGCCAGCGATATCCTGCAGCTGATGGAACTTTTCCTTTGGAACGGCTGGGAAGAGACAGACCTTTCCATAGATTTTGTACCCCTCTTTGAGACTGTACATGATCTTGCCGATGCTGGAGGGATTATGGAAACCCTGTACGCCCATCCTTTTTACAAAAAACACCTGAAAAGAAGAGGCAATAAACAACACATCATGCTGGGCTTCTCCGACAGTACAAAAGACGGAGGTTACCTGATGGCCAACTGGTCTATTTTTAACGCAAAAGTAGCTTTAACAGAAACGGCAAATAAACACAACATACAACTTGCCTTTTTTGACGGCCGTGGGGGCCCGCCTTCAAGGGGCGGAGGCAAAACACACCGTTTTTATGCCTCGATGGGTAAAGAGATTGCGAACAAAAACATCCAGCTTACCATTCAGGGCCAAACCATCAGTTCACAATACGGATCTATCGATAGTGCTGAGTTCAACATTGAGCAACTGATCAATGCAGGAATATCTGCCGGCATCAAAGAAACCCATAACATCCTGCTCGACCCGCTGCACAAGGAACTGCTGGATGTAATGGCAAAAGAGAGTTATGAAGCCTTTGTAGACCTGCGCAAACATCCTTTATTTTTAAGCTATCTGGAAAAATTCTCTCCGTTAAGCCTTCTTTCAAAAATTACCATCAGCAGCAGGCCTGTAAAACGGAATTCCGGAGGGGCTTTAAAACTGGAAGACCTCAGGGCCATCAGCTTTGTAACCGCATGGAGTCAGTTAAAGCAAAACATACCTGGCTTTTATGGCATGGGCACGGCCCTGAAGAACCAGGAAAAACTGGGCAACTGGGACAAGGTGGTAAAAACCTATCAGGAATCAGGGTATTTCAAAACCATCATCGACAATTGTATGATGTCTATGAGCAAGTCCGATTTTGCCATCACCGCCCACTTTGCAAACGACAAAGAATACGGGGCTTTCTGGAAAATGCTGCACGATGAATTTGAGCTGTCCAAAAGCATGCTGCTGAAGCTTTCGGGTCATGAGACTTTAATGGAAAATTATCCTGTAGAGAAGCGCTCTATTGCCGTAAGGGAGAAAATTGTATTGCCATTGGTATTGATCCAGCATTATGCCCTGGAAAGATTGCAAACTGAAATCACTGCTGAGGAACAACAATCTTACGAAAAGCTGGCCATCAGAACTGTATATGGCATTGTAAATGCCGGACGGAACCTCGCTTAAAGAATCCGTGGCCAGCTTATAATAAAAAAGGGAGGTTCCAATGGAACCTCCCTTTTTTATATGTTACAGGCTAAATTATCGATCAATAGAGCCCATTACCTTCTGCCCAAAAGCATTCAGTGCATCTCTTTCGGCCATTCCCGATTTTACGCTCTCATGCACCTCAAGTGCGCCGCAGATATTGGTGATCAGCTCTCCTGCCACATCAATCTCCTGCTCATTTACGCCCCTGAACTCACAATAAGCCTCTAAAACCGTTAAAGTAGCTTCCAGATTTTCAGGCGTGCTGTTTTCAAACAGCTGTCTTATTACTGGTATCTTCATGATCTTATCTTATCAAATAACTCATTTAAAACTTCTGCCTTATTGGTCTGAACCTGATCAACCAGGACTCCGCCTTCAAAGGCCGCAAAAGTTGGCAAATTATCAACGTTTGCCAGTTTACGTGAACCCGGAAGTTTTTCAGCATCAACAATAAGGAAGGTTACATCTTCATTTTCTGCTGCCAGTTTTTTAAACTTTGGCTTCATGATCCTGCAGTTTCCACACCAGGATGCGGCATACTGAACCATCACCTTGTTGTTATCGGCAACATATTGCTGAAGATTATCTTCTGTTAATTCTAAAAACATATTTTCGTTGATTAATTAATTAGCGCTCAGATATTCTGCAACGCCGGTCCTGTTCGCACTCATCGCTTCCTTACCTTCTTCCCAGTTTGCAGGGCATACTTCACCATGTTTCTGTACATGGGCATAAGCATCTATTAAACGCAGGTATTCTTTTACATTTCTGCCAACAGGCATATCGTTTACACTTTCGTGGAACACTTTACCCGTCTCATCAATCAGGTAAGTAGCCCTGAAAGTAACATTTGAACCACTGAAAGATTCGTTTCCTTCTTCATCATACTCCACTTCCTGATCAACAATTCCTAAAATATTGGCCAGATGCCTGTGTGTATCCGCCAGGATCGGGTAAGTTACACCTTCAATACCACCGTTGTCCTTTGCGGTATTTAACCAGGCAAAATGAACTTCATTGGTATCGCAAGAAGCACCAATTACAATGGTATTTCTTTTTTCAAAATCAGGTAAGGCCGCTTGAAAAGCATGCAGTTCAGTTGGACAAACAAAAGTGAAATCTTTTGGATACCAGAATAACAATACTTTTTTTTCTTTACTAACTGCTTCTTCAAATACATTGATCTTCAGATCATCGCCCATTTCAGACATCGCATCAATGCTAACACTCGGGAATTTTTTACCTACTATAGCCATAATTATATTTTGTATTTATTGTTTTTTTTGATGGCACAAAGGTACGGCTATCGCCCCTCAAAAACAACCGGAACCGGGATATAAGGGATACTTAATCTTGATACAGATATAGACAAAATCTATGGCCTACCGCAGCACCTTTCCTGCTTTATCTATATTCACAATAAAGGGGTTCAAATACTCGTTCAGCAGTACAGCAAATTCCCTGCGCGTTGCAATGCGGTTCAGGTCAAATTCTGTTTTAAATTTATAGCCCGTCTTCCATTTCTTTTTCACTTCTTCCCTCGTGTTTTCGGGCGATTTATTTCCTACCATACAAACCAGGCTCAATACTGCGCCGATGCTCATTTCAGGTTCCTTGTAATCGTCAAACCAGATCTGTGCCTTATAATAAAAGCTTTTTACGGGCTCCTTTATTTCAGTTGTAGTTACCGGCTGCTCCGGCAAAAAGCGTGCAGTACCCGCAGCAATCTGAGCCTTCAAAAAGCCCGAAAGGCCAAGTAGCTGAATTGCTTTCCAGTTGCTGTCTGCACTAGGCACATCGGCAAAAGGCATTACCGAAAGTTTATGGTCAATCAGCTCCCGCTGTATCACCTTTAAATTAGATAATGAGGTTTTTGTTTTAAAAAATGCTGCATAAGCGGCTGTAGCACCTGCTGCCTGCCCGGCAGCTATGCTCTCCTGAACCGCATTCAGCACCACCAGGTTTTCCTGGCCGGGCAGCAGCAAATTGTGCATCAGCAGAATATTACCTGTAGCACCCCCTTCTGCATAGCCTGAAGCTACACTCAGGCGGTAAAGGTTGTCGGCATAACTCAAAGCCTGCCATTGTTTGGCTGCAGCGGCCGGCAGCGCAATGGCGGTATTTACCTGGCCAGTATGGTCGGCATTTACCAGTACTTCCGGTTTTATGGTCCTCCCGTCTGCCAGCAGCACATTCCAGTTGTTGCCCGAGCGTTTGATCCTGGACCATTTTATATTGCGGATCACCGTTAAATTCTTCACACTGTCGCCCCAGTTTTTAAGCACCACGTTTGCGCTCGTCCCATCCACATAAACCGCAGCGGTGCTGTCCTTAATGCCCTTCTCTTTGCGCATTTTATTTAAAAAGGTCAGCTCCAGTCCCGAGGCCAGGTTTTTATCCATTGCAGCAAGATTAAACTCCGGCTCCTGCAACAGCAATATGGTCTTTACGCCCGACAAGGCCGATTGAAAGCCTGCACCGATTGCATTATTTCCATTCCCGATGACCAGCACCCCCGTTTTAATGGCCTGGGCCATCGCTGCCTGGGCCAATACTGCAATTACGAAAACAACAAATAATCTCCTTTTCATTTTGTATCTCTTATATTTAATTAATCATCTGCAATATCGGTCAAATGAAGTATTTACGGGAACCCCAAATGATGGACTCCGCTTTTGAAGCCCAGCAAAAACATAAATATACACTTAGAAACAGCAATGCTGCACAAAGAATTGACAAATTAAAAACCTTAAAGGCCTGTATAGAAAGCTATGAGGAAAAAATTTATGCTGCCCTGCAAAGTGATCTGCGAAAAAGCCGGTTTGAAAGTGCGCTTACAGAACTGATCTTTATTTACAGTGAGATCGGCTTTGCCATCCATAACCTGAACAGCTGGATGAAACCGAAAAGGGCTGGCAAAACCATCAGTAATCTTTTTGCGAAAAACAGGATCTGTTACGAGCCAAAGGGCTGCTGCCTGATCATTGCGCCCTGGAACTATCCTTTTCAGCTCCTCATGAGCCCCCTCATCTCGGCCATAGCTGCGGGCAATTGCGCGATACTGAAGCCATCTGAACTGAGCCCGGCTACCAGTTCGGTGATTGCAGCTGATCAGGGATTGTTTTGATGAACGTGAGGTCTGTTGTTTTGAAGGGGACGCCGGCATTTCCACTGCGTTGCTTGAGCTGCCTTTCGACCATATCTTTTTTACCGGCAGTACCGCAATTGGCAAACTGGTTATGCAGGCCGCCGCCAAAAACCTCAGCTCGGTTACCCTGGAGCTTGGCGGCAAATCGCCTGTTATTATAGAGGAAACGGCCAACCTGAAAAAAGCAGCCGAAAAAATTGCCTGGGGCAAACTGATCAATGCGGGCCAGACCTGTATTGCCCCCGATTATGTGCTGATCCCCCGCGATCTGCAACAGTCTTTTATCGAATATTATAAAGAGGCCGTTAACCGCTTGTTTTTTAAGAACGGAAAGCTCAATACCGAAGTTTATGCAAAGCTGATCAGTAAAAAACACTTTGAAAGGCTGTCAGACTTAATAACAGATGCCCTGGATAAAGGGGCCATCACGGTGCTGGGTGGCGAAAAAGATGAATCCAGCCAGACCATATCCCCAACTGTACTGGCCCGGATCCCCGTAGGAACGACCATCATGAAGGAAGAGATCTTTGGGCCTGTCCTGCCCCTTATCGCTTACCAGACCCTCAGCGAAGCGGTTGCTTATGTAAACCATAAAAGCAAGCCGCTGGCTTTATATGTTTTTAGTGCCAACCGCAAAAACATTCAATACATCCTCAAAAACACCTCTTCCGGAGGGGCCTGTATCAACGATGTCCTCATCCACATTTCCAATCCGAAACTCCCTTTTGGTGGGGTAAACGGGAGCGGAACGGGCAGCTGCCACGGCTTTTTTGGCTTCAAGGCCTTTTCTCAAGAAAGGGCAGTAGTCTACCAGTCGCCCATCAATACCACAGCGCTCATTTACCCGCCTTATGAAAACAAGTCCCGGCTGCTGAAATGGTTAAAAAAACTGCTGTAAATTACCCTACGCGAACCGAGGTCATGGTCAGCGAGCCCCCCACGGCTTTGTCGTTAAACAAAGAAACCTCCTCATTTTTATTTTGCAGGCCCAAAGTATACATCAGGGGCAGGTAATGCTCGGGGGTAGGAATGGCCATCATGGCCGCGCTACCCAGGCGTTGGTAGTTCAATAAAGGCTGGTGTTCCCCGTTCATGATCAGGCTTTTGAACTTCTCATTCATTTCCAGGGCCCAGTCGTATCCGCCGCCGTTGATCATTTCCCAGCTCATCATCCTCAGGTTATGCACCATATTGCCACTCCCTAAAATCAGCACACCCTTTTTACGTAAAGCCGACAGATCTTTCGCCAGGTTATAATGATAGGTCGCATCTTTAGTATAATCGATGCTCAGCTGCAGTACCGGGATATTGGCTTTAGGGTACATATGGCGCACAACCGTCCAGGCCCCATGGTCAAGGCCCCAGTCGTGGTCAAGCCCCACTGCTGTGCTATGGATCAATCCGGCAGTTTCTTTGGCCAGTTCCGGATCACCGGGAGCCGGATATTCCACGTCAAACAGGGCCTGCGGAAAACCGCCAAAGTCGTGGATCGTTTTTGGAAAATCCATTGCCGTAACCTGCGTACCCCGCGTAAACCAGTGTGCCGATACCACCACTACCGCTTTGGGTTCCGGGATGTTTCGGCCCATTTCGACCCATTTGGCACTGAACTCATTGTCCTCAATCCCGTTCATGGGCGAACCATGGCCCATAAAAAGCACTGGCATCAGCAGGCCCTGATCCTGCAGGCTGCTGGTAAATGTGTTAAACCCGGCTAAGTTTGACATAATCGTTACTGGTTTTAAATGATTTACAAAACTATAACGGATCAGCGACTTAATTGTTGATCCAGGATAAGAAATTGTCTGGCCAAATAAATAACTTAGCAGGATAATTAAACTGATAATGAAGAATTATTTTACCATAATCCTTTGCCTATGCTTTATTTCAGCATTTTCTGCAAAACCTAAGTACCAGTATGTTAAAATCAAAACTACATTCGGCGAATGCATCATCAAATTGTACAATGAAACCCCGCAGCATCGCGACAATTTCCTTAAGCTGGCCGCAGCGGGCACTTATGATGGCACGCTTTTTCACCGTGTGATCAAAGATTTTATGATCCAGGGTGGAGATCCCGACTCCAAAACAGCACTCCCGGGTGCTTTGCTTGGTGAGGGAACTGTAGGCTATACCGTTCCTGCTGAATTTCGCGACAGCCTGTTCCATAAAAAAGGGGTACTGGCCGCGGCAAGGGACAATAATCCGGAAAAAGCATCCAGCGGCTGCCAGTTTTACCTGGTGCAGGGCAAAATATTTACAGACCAGGGCCTGGATGACCTGGAAAATAAACGCCTTAATTTCAAAATCCCCCTTTGGCAAAGGGAAATTTATAAAACCATTGGCGGTACACCCCATTTAGACCACAATTATACGGTTTATGGCGAGGTGGTTAAAGGAATGGAACTGATTGACAGCATTGCAGTAGTGAAGACCGACAGCAACAACCGGCCGCTTGAAGATGTAAAAATGACGGTTACTGTTTTAAAACGCTCCGAATCCCGAAAACTGGAAAAGGAAATCGCTAAGCTGGAAAAAGCGGCCCACACTTCATCACAAAAGAAAAACAAAATTTAAACAGATGAAAATTATCTCTTATAACGTTAACGGAATCCGCTCTGCCTCTACCAAAAATTTCTTCGGATGGCTGCAGGCTACCGATGCCGACATGATCTGTATGCAGGAAGTTAAGGCCCTGCCTTCGCAAATCCCAGAAATCATTGCTTTAATAGAGCAACTGGGCTATCATCACTATTGGTTTCCTGCCGAAAAAAAGGGGTACAGTGGCGTTGCCATTCTGACCCGAATCAAACCCAACCATGTTGAATATGGCTGCGGTGAAGAATGGATTGACAAGGAAGGCCGCATCTTAAGGGCCGACTTTGACGACTTCTCCCTGATGAGCGTGTATCTTCCATCCGGATCAAGTGGTGATGAACGGCAGGTGAAGAAGTACGAGTTTATGCGCTTTTTTGAGGCTTATATTACAGCCTTACGCAAAACGCTCCCCAACCTGATCATCTCCGGCGATTACAATATATGCCATACGGCCATCGACATCCATAACCCCAAATCCAACGCCAACTCTTCAGGTTTCCTGCCCGAAGAACGGGAATGGATGGAACTCTTTTTGAATGGTGGTTTTATCGATACCTTCAGACATTTTAACAAAGACCCCCACCATTATACCTGGTGGAGCTTCAGGGCCAACTCCAGGGCCAAAAACCTGGGCTGGCGTATCGATTATCACCTGGCTACGCAGGCCATGCTGCCGAAACTGAAAAAAGTGTCTATCCTTGCCGATGCGATCCATTCCGACCACTGCCCTGTTTTATTAGAACTAAACCCATAAAATATGGCTGCCCTGCTGCTCATCAATATTGGCTGCCTTGTTGGCCTCCACCCCGGCAACACAAGGCAGTTAAAGGGCGCACAGCTGGGCGAACTCCCGCTGATGGAAAACGCCTGGTTGTTGTGCGAAGACGGAAAGATCTCGGATTTTGGAAAGATGGGCAGCCTGCCTGCACAATTACCAAATGCCCTGCATACACACGATGCTAAAAAGGGCTATGTCTTTCCTTCCTGGTGCGATTCACATTCCCATATAGTTTTTGCGGCCTCCCGGGAAGAGGAATTCGAGATGAAAATAGCCGGAAAAAGCTATGAAGAGATAGCTGCTGCAGGGGGTGGCATCTTAAATTCTGCGCGTAAGCTGCAGCACGCTTCAGCAGATGCGCTTTATGATGCTGCAGCGCTGCGGCTGAACGATATGATCAGGCAGGGTACAGGCGCTGTAGAGATCAAGAGCGGCTATGGATTGACCACAGCCAGCGAACTCAAAATGCTGAGGGTGATCCGCAGATTAAAAGAATCTTTCCCCATTCCGGTTAAAGCTTCCTTTTTAGCAGCACATGCCTATCCCCCGGAATATAAGAACGACCATGCCGCTTACATTAAGCTGATTACCGATGAAATGCTGCCCAGAATTGCGGATGAAGGCCTGGCCGACTATATGGACGTTTTTTGCGAGCAGGGCTTCTTTTCTGTGGCTGAAACGGATGAGCTGCTTGCTGCAGCAGCGGGTTACGGACTAAAACCTAAAATCCATGCCAACCAGTTATCGGTATCGGGCGCGGTACAGTTGGGGGTAAAGCACCAGGCCGTGTCGGTAGACCACCTGGAAGTTACAGATGAGGCCGTCATCAGCAGTTTGCAAAACAGCCATACCATCGCTACCTTATTGCCTTCCTGTTCTTTTTACATCAATATCCCCTATGCCAACGCCAGGGGGCTGATCAATGCCGATATCCCTGTAGCCATAGCCAGCGATTACAACCCGGGCTCTACCCCTTCCGGCAACATGAACCTGGTCGTGTCCCTGGCCTGCATCAAACTGCGGATGCAGCCCCGGGAAGCCATCAATGCGGCTACCCTGAACGGGGCTGCGGCTATGGAGCTGAGCGGGGAAACCGGCAGCATTACCAAAGGTAAAAAAGCCAACCTGTTCATCACCAGGCCCATGCCTTCCCTTGCCTTTCTGCCCTATAGCTTCGGACAGTCGCAAATAGAAAGCATTATCCTTAACGGAAAGATCTGCTGATGGAAGGGTTTAAAATTTACAGCAAAGCGGATTTCCTGGCCCTGGTTAGCCGCAGGGAAGGTGAAACCAGGCTTGGAGAACAGGTGCAGCATGTAAGCAGTGCCGGCCAGCTGCAAACGAGTACCGCTAAATTTGTTTTGCTGGGCATTCCGGAGGATATAGGTGTAAGGGCCAATTATGGTATAGCAGGCGCCTCAACGGCCTGGCAACCCGCACTGAAAGCGCTGCTCAACATTCAAAGTACACCTTCTTTTAAGGGCGATGAATTACTGGTACTGGGCCATTTTGAGTTTTCGGAACCGGCAGACAACAGCATTAGCGGTCTGCAGCAAAAAGTAGCTGAGATAGATGACCTGGTTTACCCCGTTGTCCAAAAAATAGTTGAGGCAGGCAAAATCCCGATTGTGATCGGCGGGGGGCACAACAACGCTTTCCCAATTATGAAGGGCATTTCAAAGGCGCTGAACCGGCCAGTAGATGTGCTCAACATAGATGCCCATGCAGACCTGAGGGCCACAGCGGGCCGGCATAGCGGCAATGGCTTCAGCTATGCCTTAAAACAGGGCTTTTTAAAACATTATAGTGTATTTGGCCTGCACCAGAATTATAACAACGGCAGCATTTTACAGGAAATCGCAAAAAACCCGGATATACAGGCCGTGTTTTTTGACGATATGTTAAAAAGCAGCCAGCCCGTAACCATGTTCTGGGACAGTCTGTTAAAACAAAGCGGCGCAGCACCTGGTCTGGAGATTGATCTGGATGCGATAGCAGATGTGTTGTCAAGCGCCGTCAGCCCCTCCGGCTTTAGTCTGAACGAAGTCAGGAGCCTGGTGTTAAGGGCAGACAAAAAATTCGCTTATTTGCACCTTTGCGAGGGCGCTGTTGCCCTGACAGATGGCCGGCAAAGTACCAGCACCCCCAAAACCATTGCTTACCTTATCAGCGATTTTATCCGGTCGCAACCATAAAAAGCCCTGCAAATTCATCTGCAGGGCTTTGCCACTCCTCCTAAAACTTGCGCACTAAAACTTTAAAACCTTTATTTCAGTCCTTCTGTTTTCCTGATGTTCATCTTCAGTACAGATTATCCCATTTGCACAACGGTTCAGCAATCTTGTTTCTCCATATCCTTTGGCTACCATCCTGTCACGCGCCACACCTTTGCCCACCAGGTAATTTACCGCAGCTTCTGCCCTTTGTTGCGAAAGGCGCAGGTTATAGGTATCCTTACCCCTACTGTCGGTATGCGACGACAACTCGATCTTCAAGGTTGGGTTTTGTGACATGACGTTCAGCAGGTTGTCCAGTATCCTCCCGGCATCTGGCCTGATGTTCGATTTGTCAAAGTCATAATGGATATTTTTCAGTACAAATACCGCTCCGGCATCCAGGTTACTTACCCCAAGTTTCAGGGTTACATACAATGTTTTACTCCTGTCCAGCCCTTTGGTGCTCACACTTTCTGTCTGCGAGAATTTACCGGCCTGATTGGCGACAATATTATAATCCGATTGCTGTTCCAGCTGGTAAACAAATTTAGCTTCCGCATCCGAGATCTGGGTCATATTGGTACTGTTAGATGCATTGGTCAGCACCGTACCAATACCTGGCAGTTTCGCATTGTCATTTGCCCTTACCGTTTCCCCGATCAGCGTAAAACGGGGATCATCATGATAAATCTCTTTATAGATCACATTTCCTGCCTTATCGAAGTCAGACGCAGTGATGGCCACAGGTTCAGCAGCAATTCCATTTTTTACGGCTGTAACCTGGTAACTGCCTTTTTCAGCGCCTTTAATGCGCTCTGCCTGTCCTTCGGCATTGCTGATGGAAGTATGGTCTACCCCCTTATGGCTGATCTTAAGGGTAACGCCGCTTAAAGCAAGGCCTGTTTGCCTGTCCTTTACCACCACCAGAATGTCTTTAGGCACTGCGGAAGCGGGTGGCGCTAGGGTTTTGGTAACAGGAACAGGCGCAGCAATTTTACGTTTACCACCAAAAGTATATTTAATCCCCAGGCCCACATTTACGGCCTGTACAAAAGTTTTTTGAGTAACCGGTTTTTCTTCATAGAAATCAAGTATGTTGGTGATCTGTCCGATTTTTACATTCATGACATCGGTTGCGGTAATGGCTTTCTTTTCACTATAGCGGGTGATGTAAAATTCACTGGAGTCGCTGCCAAAGCTTTTACCAAAGGCCCGCAGGTAGTCGGCCTGTACAAACAAAGCCAAATGATCCCCAAGGCCATATGACAGCCGCAAACCTCCCAGTCCCATCCAGGATTTGGTTTTCTCTTTCGAATTGCTGGTGTAATAATTGTCGAATGTTTTTACCGGGGGGCCTGAAGCAGCATTTACATAAATGGACTGTGTATACTGCGGAAAGCCCTCAAACAATACCCCACCGCGTAAAAATGCCTCAAAATCAAGCTTACCAAAACCCACTTTATAAGTAGGGCCCACACTTAGGGCAATGTGCTGAAAAGAAGGATGGTTTTTATAAGCTGTAGCAATATGCCCATTGGCAAAAAACACGCTGTCCAACTTGCGCATCTCATGGTTCAGAAAACGTGCGTCCAGGCCTATACCCCACTTGTTCCCTTTGAAGTACTGGTCTATAGCCAATCCGGCAAAATAACCGTTTTTGGCCCTGCCGATCTCATTTTTATATTTGCCGAGGGGCATGCTAAGGCCACCAAAAGCCGAAACCTGAAGTCTTCCCCTGTTGCTTGCCGTCGAATCCTGCCTGTTTTGTGCCCAGGTAAGGCTGCTCAATACTACTGCCATTACCATTAATATTAACTTTTTCATAATCTTCTCCTTTAGTTTAAAAATCAAACTGTTTGGAGAGATATCAGGCGGAGCCGGTATTTGTTACCCCCTGAGTTGAAATTTCTTTCTGATTTAAGCCCTGACTAAAAATAATATACTTTTTCGGGGGTGATGCAACAATCCAGCGCCACATCATGCACATTGATATCATCAATCTTTTCAACCGGACCAAAGAACGATAAACCTATTTTCCGGGTATCCAATCCCTGCAAAAAACGGTCGTAAAAACCCTTTCCGTAGCCTGCGCGGTAACCCCGGAGGTCAAAGGCGAGCATCGGTACCAGCACCATATCTACCGCTCCGGTATGCAGTTCGCCACCGGCAGGCTCCAGGATCTTGTAAATATTTTTCAGCAGCCCCTCCCTGCCCGTATACACATAATTATGCATTAAGGCCGTCTCAAAATCAGCCTTAGGTACTATGATCCTGATCTTGGGGTGCTGCCGGGCCAGCCAGTCTATAAACAAAAAGGTATCCGGCTCCTTCTGCTCTGCTATAGGAAGAAACACATGAATGATATGTACGCCGGTCAGATTAAATGAAGTGAAATGGGACAACAATCGCTGGCTATAAACAGCAATTTCTTCTTCAGAAAGCCCTCTACGCTGTACAACAGCCTTTTTTCTAATTTCCGCTTTTGTCATTAAAGCAAATATAACAAAACACCCGGTTGTAACCCCTATCGGTTCCGCGCTCTGCAAATGACACCCCATCAAAAACCCCAAAGCCCTTCTTTTCTGTGTCCTATAGGTACCCAAAGTAAAGTTATGGCTGTGCTAAAGAAGCATTGAAATATTTTGCCCTTCTTCAGGCAAAGGATTTCCGCCTCAGCAGCATCGGCAATGATTTTTCTCCAGAATAAAAAGTAAAAAAGAAGGCTTCGGGAACCACTCCGAAGCCTCAATCAACCTAAACCTAAAACTAAACTATGAAAATTCTTATTTTACTCTTTCTATATAGTCACCTGTCCGTGTATCAATCTTAACTTTATCGCCCTGATTGATAAACATTGGCACTTTTATCTCTACTCCTGTCTCTACAGTTGCGTATTTCAATGCATTTGTAGAGGTATCGCCTTTAACTGCAGGCTCTGAGTAGGTTATTTCTAACTCTACATGCGAAGGTGTCTGGGCCATAATCGGCTCGTCGCTTTCAAATGCAATGATCACATTCATTCCTTCTTTCAAAAACCGAACACTTTTACCGAATAACAATTTCGGGATATTAAACTGTTCGTAAGTATTGTTGTCCATGACCACCAACGCATCGCCATCTTCGTATAAATACTGGTAATCACTGGTTTCAACGCGACAAATCTCCACCTCTTCATCTACACGGAACCTGTATTCCACCAGTTTCCCGGTTTTTACATTCCTCATCCTGGCCTGGTAAAAAGCACGCAAGTTGCCCGGCGTACGGTGTAGAAACTCTTCTACTTGTACCAATTCTCCGTTAAAACGAAGGATATTACCATTTTTAATGTCTGATGCTTTTGCCATTTTTTTTGAAATTGTGCCTAAACTTTCGGCCTTTTTTCGTGCCGCAAAGGTAAAGACTATTTATTAATTATACAATAGTAGTTTAAAAATATTTTCACAAAGGTGTTTTAAGCCCTAAATAGTCCCCTTTGCCCTGTTTTCAAATATAAATTTTACTTATTTATAATCCGTCAACTGCACAAAATGGTTACAAAAAGAATATTCAACCTCCTGATTTGAGCCTATGATCAGCGTCCTGTTCAAGGCAAAACGCTCAATCAGCTCAAGGTACCAGGCCAGCCCCTGCTTGTCGAGGTTAGAGGTCGGCTCATCTAAAAAAAGCAGAGGCGTGTCTGCGCAGCAGGCCAGTACAAGCTTCGTACGCTGCTTCATCCCCGAAGAAAAATATTTTAAGGCCTTGTCCTGAGCTTTCGAAAGCCCCAATAACTCAAGTACTGCTGCCGCATCCATTCCTGCATGAAAACCCTTAAACTTAAAATGAAAATCTATGGTCTCCTGAAGCGTAAACTCCTCTATCAGGTCTAAATAGGGCGCTGCAAAGCTGATGTACTTATAAATAGCTGCTACAGGAACAACTGCTCCGTCCTCATAAACCACCTTCCCCTCAGAAGGGCCAAGATTGCCCAATAAAACACTTAGCAAAGTAGACTTACCAGAACCGTTTGGACCCAGCACTGCGTATTTTCCGGCAGAATTGAAGGTATAATCCAGCCCTCTGAAAATCCATTCCTGATTAAACCTTCTGCCAACGTTCTGCAAGCTGATCGTCATGCTTTCCGGGCGATTAACTGCCAGAGCCAAAACCTTTCATCACCCCTCTGTTCGAGTTCCTGATAAAATCTACGATCTCATCCCGGATCTCGGTAGGTTTAAATTCTGCTTCTATCATATCCAGGGCTTTGGTCACATTGTTATGCTTCACAAATAAGACCCTGTAAATTTCCTGTATCTCATTGATCTTTTCCGAAGAAAAGCCCCTTCTGCGTAAGCCTACAGAATTAATCCCTGCATAAGAAAGCGGCTCTCTGGCGGCTTTTACATAAGGCGGAACGTCCTTTCTAACCAATGAACCCCCGGTAACAAAAGCATGTGAGCCAACCTTTACAAACTGGTGGATGGCCACCAGGCCCGCAAGCACCACATAATTTCCGATTGTAATGTGCCCTGCAAGCGTAGTACTGTTAGAAAATATACAAAAATCACCAACCTCACAGTCGTGCGCAATGTGTGAATACGCCTGGATCAGGCAATTGCTGCCAATAACCGTTTTCCATTTATCCTTCGTTCCACGGTTTATCGTTACACACTCCCTGATTGTTGTATTGTCGCCAATCTCCGCGGTCGTGATCTCGCCGGCAAACTTTAAATCCTGGGGTACACCAGAGATCACCGAGCCGGGAAACACCCTGCAGTTTTTCCCGATCCTTGCTCCATCCATGATCACCACATTGGAGCCGATCCAGGTTCCTTCACCAATTTCAACATCTTTATGAATTACCGCAAAAGGCTCAATAACGACATTGTCTGCTATTTTTGCCTGGGGATGAATGTATGCTAAAGGTTGTATCATGTAGTTTCGGTTTCTTTTACTTTTACGATCTGGGCCATCATCTCGGCTTCAACCACCACTTTTCCGCCCACCATGCCCACACCTTTCATTTGTGCAATTCCGCGTCTTATTGGCTCCATCAGATCGCACCTGAAGATAATGGTATCGCCTGGCAGTACCTGAGCCCTGAAGCGCACATTGTCTATTTTCAGGAATAAAGTAAGGTAGTTCTGCGGGTCAGGAACCGTACTCAGTACCAGGATCCCGCCGGTCTGTGCCATGGCTTCTATCTGGATCACCCCAGGGAAAACCGGCGCTCCCGGAAAATGTCCTTTAAAGAACTCCTCGTTCATGGTCACGTTCTTTACGCCAACCACATGGGTCTTCGATAATTCCAAAACCTTATCGACAAACAAAAATGGTTGTCTGTGCGGCAGGATGTCCATAATCTGAACCGTATCGTACAGCGGTTTAACGCTTGGGTCATACACATGCTGTACCTTTTTGTTTTTTTCCTTTTTGATGGCTGCTTTGATTTTTTTGGCAAATGCCACGTTGGCGGCATGTCCGGGTCTGGCTGCCATAATATGTCCTTTTAGATGCACCCCCACAAGGGCAAGATCACCAATCATGTCCAGCAATTTATGTCTTGCCGGTTCGTTCTGGTGCCTCAGCTCCATATTATTTAAAATACCCTGAGGGGCAACTTCAATCGCCTTTCTTTTAAATATCTTGGCCAGGTGGTCCAGTTCTTCCTTGGTTACTTCTTTGTCTACAATAACAATGGCATTGTTTAGATCGCCGCCTTTGATCAGGTTATTTTGCAGCTGGTATTCCAGTTCGTGCAAAAAGCAAAAAGTACGGCAGGAAGCGATTTCCTTTTTAAATTCAGCAATACTGGTAATCCCGGCGTGCTGACTGCCCAAAACCGGCGAATTGTAATCAATCATACAGGTAAACCTGTAATCGTCCAAAGGCATCGCCACAATTTCTACCTTTCTGTCCGGCTCTGTATAAGCAATATTGTGTGGGATCTGAAAATATTCCCGGTCTTTTTCCTGTATCTGAATGCCCGCACTTTCCAGTGCATCTAAAAACTGAATGGCACTGCCATCCATAATCGGCGTTTCAGGTCCGTCAAGTTTCATCAGCACATTGTCCAGGTCCATTCCCACCAAAGAGGCCATAACATGTTCAACAGTACTTACACTGGCCCCGTTCTGAGAAATGGTGGTTCCCCTGGCGGTATCCGTAACATTGTCACAATCGGCATCTACAACCGGATTGCCCGGAAGATCGGTACGCTGGAATTTAAATCCATGGTTTTCAGGTGCCGGACAAAAAGTAAGTGTAACATTTGCCCCGGTGTGCAGCCCTACGCCCTGTACCGAAACTTCATTCTTTATGGTCTTTTGTTTAACGTTCATTGTTATTTTGGTATTGTACTGTTTTGTTCAATGAGCTCATTCAGCTGTTTAATCTTTGCTTCCAGGCTCGCTATCCTTTTTTCAACACTAGGCAGCTGTTTAAAGATCACAGATGCCCGCATCCAATCGCGAAGGGGCTGTGCCGGACTCCCGTGCCATTGTTTGTTTTCTTCAGTGGTATTAAAATTTATCCCTGCCTGGGCCCCGATCTGGGTGCCCTTTGCCAGCGAAAGGTGACCGGCGATGCCCACCTGCCCTCCAATAACAGACTTTTCGCCCAGTTTAGAACTGCCCGAAATCCCTGTCTGTGCCGCAACAACACTGTGCTCACCCACATCAACATTGTGTGCAATCTGGATCAGGTTGTCTAATTTAACCCCTTTCCTGATAAACGTAGAGCCCATCGTAGCCCGGTCTATCGAAGTATTCGCACCAATTTCCACATCATCCTCTATCACCACATTACCGATCTGCGCAATTTTTGTATAGGTCCCATCGGCCTGGGGAGCAAAACCAAAACCATCGCTCCCAACTACAGTGTTGGAATGTATAATGATGTTATTGCCCAAAACAGACCGGTTATACAACTTCACTCCGGGAAACAAAGTACAGTTCCTGCCCAAAGCAGAATCAGCACCAATGTATACCTGCGGAGAAACTTTGCAGTTATCGCCAATCTCTACATTTTCAGCAATATAGCTAAAAGCTCCTATAAAAACATTTTTACCGATTTTTGCCGAGGGGTGAATAAAACTGGGCTGCTCAATACCTACCTGTGCACTGTTCTGGTTCACCACTTCGTTATATTTTTCCAGCAAAACAGAAAAGGCACTGTAAGGATCTGCCACACGGATTAAGGTGCTGTTCACCTGCTGCGAAGGGACAAAGTCTTTTCCAACAATAACTACTGAAGCACTTGTGGAATATAAATAGTTCTCGTACTTGGGGTTGGACAGAAAGCACAATGAACCGGCCTTCCCATCTTCTATTTTGGAAAGCTCACTAACCCCAACGCGCTCATCGCCTTCAATGGTACCATCTATAAACTCACTTATCTGCTTGGCAGTAAATTGCATTTTACAAAGTTATATGTTAAATTGATATGAACAAATAAACCTGTTTAGGTTGTCAATTCATCATTTTAAATTGAAAAACTAAAAACGGGATAAATCACGAGTTATTTTGTTAAAAAATGCTAAATAATTCGTGGATAGCATAATATATGTTTTTTCACAGTCTTGTCTAAAGATTCTAAGTTAGATAAATCCGAAGCTTTTGCAATATCAATGATCGTATTGTTTTTCAACAGGATGTTGATGTTGCCGCTGCCGGCATTATAGGCCCGGTTCCTGATCATATCTGTAAATACAAAATAACAGACATCTTTTTGGTTCAGGTTTAAAAATGCAGCAGTCCTGGCCCTCAGTTCGGCTACCCGGCTTTCATCGGGCGCATCATTGCTGATCTCTACCTTATAAAGGTTTCTTTGGTTAAGCATGCCACAAAGCTGGGAAAGGATCCTGTCGGGATGCTCGGCCCAAACCTTTACCGAAGCAAAAATATCCTGGTCGTCCAGCTTCGAAAATTGTTCCAGGTGCAAATCCCCTTTAAAAAACTCCTTTTCCGTAATTTCATTTTTTAAAAAATGCTGCAATGCCGGCGTAGCAAACAAAGCCTCGCCATGAGAAGCCAGGTATTTTGCCCTTTCCAGAATTTTTACCAGCAGCATTTCGCCCGCAATCACTGTTTTATGCAGGTAAACCTGCCAGTACATCAACCTGCGTGCAATCAGAAACTTTTCGATCGAATAAATGCCCTTTTCTTCTATGAC
This sequence comes from Pedobacter sp. AK017, assembly GCF_014200825.1. Lineage (NCBI taxonomy): Bacteria > Pseudomonadati > Bacteroidota > Sphingobacteriia > Sphingobacteriales > Sphingobacteriaceae > Pedobacter > Pedobacter sp. AK017. The sequence continues at coordinate 214,203 of NZ_JACHCW010000002.1, read as the reverse complement.
CAATTCCTCATCCAGTACATTAAACATCTTAATGATGCGGTCAAAACTGATCACTCCTTCACTTACTCCCGTAAAAAAACTGTCGCGGTTCAGGTAATCCATCCGGTCCAGATCCAGCTGGCTCGAAACCAGCTGTGGCAGGAAATGTTTGGGATAATCGCCTTTAAAAATCCTTATGGCCAGCGTTAAGCGACCATCAAAGGCTTCGTTCAGCTTTTCCATCAGCCGCATGGAAATGTCTTCATGCTTAATTTCGTTTACCAATGTATGCTCCAGCGCATGCGAGAAAGGCCCGTGCCCAATGTCATGCAGCAAAATGGCTATCGTTGCAGCCTCTTCCTCTTCGGCCGTAATGTCCTGCCCCTTGCCCCTCAACACCTCAATGGCCAGGCTCATCAGGTGCATGGCACCTATAGCATGGTGAAAACGCGTGTGCAAGGCCCCCGGATATACCAGGTGCGTCATCCCCAATTGCTTAATATATCTTAATCTTTGAAAATACGGATGTGAGATCAGGTCAAATACGATTTCAGAAGGGATATTGATGAAGCCATATACCGGATCATTTATGATTTTCTTCTTGTTCAATCCTTGAAAATAAATTATACGGTACAAAAATTGCTATTTTTATCCATACTAAGAAAGAGATGTCTCTTTTTAAGGAATTATTTTTATATTATACACATAAATGATGCAAGAGACTAAGATTTTATGGGCCGATGATGAGATCAACTTATTAAAACCACATATATTACTATTAAACGAAAAGGGGTACCATGTAACTACCTTTACCAATGGCAACGATGCCCTGGAAGCCTTTGGAAAGGAGCATTTTGACCTGGTTTTCCTGGATGAAAATATGCCCGGGCTAAGCGGACTGGAAACCCTGACCGCCATCAAGAACATCAGGAATGATGTTCCAGTAGTTCTGATCACCAAAAGTGAAGAAGAAAACCTGATGGAGGACGCCATCGGCTCAAAGATTGACGACTACCTGATCAAACCTGTAAACCCTAAACAGGTATTGCTGACCATTAAAAAGATCATAGACAATAAAAGACTGGTCAGCGAAAAAACATCTATGGCCTACCAGCAGGACTTCAGACGACTGGGCATGACCCTGAACGACAAGCTGAGCTATGAAGAGTGGGTAGAAGTTTATAAAAAACTGGTATTCTGGGAGCTGGAACTCGAAAAACTGGATGATCCGCAGATGCACGAAATCCTGACGATGCAAAAATCGGAAGCCAATATGCAGTTTTCAAAGTTTATTGAAGACCATTACCTGGGCTGGGTAAACGGTAAGGGCCAGGCCCCGCTTTTGTCAAATGACCTGCTGAAAAAGAAAGTTTTTCCTTTGATCAACAGTACTACCCCTGTTTTTTTTATTTTGATCGATAATCTGCGTTACGACCAGTGGCGCATTATCAATCCGCTGATTACCGAACATTTCCGGATGGACGATGAAGATATTTATTCCAGCATTTTGCCTACAGCTACACAATATGCCAGGAACGCCATATTTTCCGGTCTTATGCCCCTTGAAATGGAGCGCCGCTTTCCGGGGTTATGGCAGAACGATGATGATGAGGGCGGAAAAAACATGCACGAGGGAGCCTTTCTGGCCGACCAGATCAAACGTCAGCTGCGTAAGGACTGCAAGTTCAGCTACAATAAGATCCTGACCTATGATGATGGCCGGGCTTTGAACGAGCAGGTCAACAACCTGATGCAAAATGAATTCAATGCCATCGTTTACAACTTTGTAGACATGCTTTCGCATGCCCGCACTGATATGCAGATGATCCGTGAACTGGCCAATGACGATGCAGCTTACCGTTCTTTAACGCTTTCCTGGTTTGAACATTCGCCCTTAATGGACCTGCTTAAAAAAATCTCGCAGAAAAAGGTTAAAGTGGTGATCACGACCGACCACGGCACCATCCGGGTTAAACATCCGAGCAAGGTGATCGGCGACAGGAACACCAATACCAACCTCCGCTATAAACAAGGCCGAAACCTTAATTTTAATGCCAAAGAGGTATTTCTGATCAAAAATCCCCATGAAGCACAATTGCCGAAGATCAATATCAGTTCCAACTACATCTTTGCAAAAGAGGACCGTTATTTTGTTTACCAGAACAACTATAACCAGTTTGTAAATTATTACAATGAGACTTTTCAGCACGGGGGCATTTCATTAGAGGAAATGATCATTCCTATTGCAACATATAGTTCAAGGTAAGTGCATTATAAATTCATATTTACTAAATTTGTATTTATTGAATACACCACATGAAACTTACAGTTAATGGCATTGAGGCACTGGATGAGGCTGCTGAAAAAATCTTAAATTATGCAGAGGACGAATCTTTCTTCATTTTTGAGGGCGATATGGGCGCCGGAAAAACTACCCTGGTCAAGGCCCTGGCCAAAGCAATGGGTGTAGAAGAAGTGGTTTCAAGCCCGACCTTTTCCATCGTAAATGAATACCATGCCAATGGCCATATCATCTATCATTTTGATTTCTACAGGATTAAAAACCTGCAGGAAGCTTACGATATTGGTTATGAAGAGTATTTTTATTCTGGTAATACCTGCTTTATTGAATGGCCCGAGAAAATTGACGGGCTTTTACCTGAGCATTACCTCAAAATCCGGATCGAAACCCTGAATGAAAACGACCGTTTATTGTCAATTTCAAAAATTTAAATCCCAAACATAAAAATTTCAGCTAAATTGCTTAATTTCAATCCATAATGAATAAATAAACAATGGCTACAGGATTACGCGAAGGTATGGCCTCCATTGCCCAAAAAGGGTTAATACAACCCAAAGAGGCAATGTCAGAAATCAATAAAAAGAACAACAGTTTATACATCGGCATTCCTAAAGAGATCTCTTTTCAGGAAAACAGGATCGCACTGACCCCACTTTCTGTTGCACTCCTGGTCAACAACGGGCACAAGGTAATTATTGAAACCGGGGCCGGCGTAGGTGCAAATTTTTCTGATAAAGATTATAGTGAACAGGGTGCGATCATTTCTTTTAACAAAAAAGAAGTTTTTGAAGCAGATATCCTGGTAAAGATTGCACCCCCTACTACTGAAGAAATTGCCATGATGCATAAGGGGCAGACCTTAATTTCTGCCCTGCAGATGGGTGCCCTGAAAGAGTCTTACCTCAAGGCCCTGCTCAACAAAAAGATCAATGCCCTTTGCTTTGAGAACCTGCGTGATGAAGGTAATATCTTAAGTGTGGTGCGGTCCATGAGCGAAATTGTTGGTGCCACCTCTATTTTAATAGCCGCAGAATACCTGAGCAACGTAACGGGTGGAAAAGGGCTGATGCTGGGTGGTTTTACCGGTGTGCCGCCTACAGAAATTGTAATCCTGGGCGCAGGTACAGTTGGCGAATATGCTGCCCGTACAGCCATATCGCTGGGCGCAGAGGTAAAAGTATTCGACAGTTCTATTTACAGGTTAAGGCGGTTGCAAAATAACCTGGGCAGCAGGGTTTTTACTTCGGTAATGCAACCTATCGTATTGGGCAAGGCCATTACGACCTGCGATGTGGTGATTGGCGCCATTCGCGCCTCACATGGCCGGAGCCCCTGCATTGTAATGGAAGAAACCGTAGCGCGCATGAAACCAAACTCGGTGGTAATTGATGTAAGTATCGACCAGGGCGGTTGCTTTGAGACCTCAGAAGTAACCAACCATAAGGACCCCGTATTCCGGAAACACGACGTCATTCATTATTGTGTGCCCAATATTGCCTCAAGGGTACCCCGAACGGCCTCTTATGCGCTAACCAATATCTTTACGCCTATTTTGATAGATATAGGCGACATGGGCGGATTGATGAACGTGGTATGGAACAAACCGGGGATCAGGGAAGCACTGTACATTTACCAGGGCCACCTGACCAGTAAGGACCTGGCAAACATGTTTAACCTGCCCTATAAGGACATTGAGCTGCTTGTAGCCGCCAATCAATAACCGCTCCGGATGAAAAAATTATTCCTTTTATTGTTTCTGGCTCCGTTTTGCGCTGTTTTTGCGCAGGAAAATAAGCTCAATCCGTATGGTTTAAAGGTGTGTTCTTATGCCGATTACCTGGATTCCTGCAAAAAAAACAGCGACAATAAGCTACTGGAGATCAAAAAATATGTTCCAGGTATTGTGCTCGACATTAAATACGCCACAGCGAACAATTTTATGAACCGCGTCATGTACAAGCAGGCAAGGGCCTTTGCACGCAGACCGGTGGTTATACAATTGAAAAAAATTCAGGCAGAGCTTAAAAAAGCAGGTTACGGGTTAAAAATATTTGATGCCTACCGCCCGTATCAGGTTACCCTGGCTTTTTACGAAGGGGCTTCGGACAAGAACTTTGTGGCCAACCCTAAAAAGGGTTCAAAACATAACAGGGGTTGCGCCGTAGACCTGACTTTAATTGATTTAAAAACCAGGAAAGCACTGGCCATGCCCACACCTTATGACAGCTTTGCCCCCGAGGCCTCTTCCACTTATGCAGACCTGCCCCCGGAAATCCTGAAAAACAGGGAGTACCTAATCAATATCATGCACAGACACGGTTTCAGGGTAATCCCCAATGAGTGGTGGCATTTTGATTTCATGGGCTGGCAAAATTACGACCTCATGGATATTCCTTTTGAGCAGCTATAGCCTCAAGCAGCTCATTTATACTTTCGGGACTAGCCCAGCTGCTCAGGACAACCCTGTTTAAAGATGGCCCGTTCTGATCTGGGTAAGGGAAGGAAGAGATCAGGATATGATGCTGCAATAATTTCGTGTATAAATTACGGTCCTTACTTAAATAAACCGGATAATCCGGTATAAAATCCCATTCTTCAGGGTTGATTCCGGCAGAGAAGGTTTCCATATGCTGCTTTAGCCTGTTCAGTTCGGCACGATAGAGTGCTTTGGCATGCATAAAAGCATATAGCCCGGCGGCGGCAGGTGGTGAGGCACCCATAAACACATTGCTCTTTTTTAACCCTGCAACAAGCGCCCGGGTGCCTAAGATAATCCCGGCGTCTACGCCTAAAGCCTTGGCCATAGACGCGACCACAACTACCTTGACGTGTTTGGGTGCCGCAATTAAATTTAAAACACCCCGGCCATCATCCAGCACACCAATACCATGAGAATCATCTACGATCAGGATCACTTCATTATCGGGATGGATCTCCTTTAAAAAAGAGAAATCATAGCGCTCGGGAAAAAGATTGTTCAAAGCATTGCTGACCAGCAGCCATTTGTTTTGTTTGCTGGTATTAATATGCGTCAACGCATTTTCTGCCCAGCTGCTAAAGGTTCCGCCAACAGCGGGGGCCTCATTTAACCAAAGGGCGGGGTGTGTTTGCGGGGCATAGAGCACCTTGCCATAAGCTGTATAATGCCTGACCAGCAATTGGGCCGCCAGGTAGCCGCTTGAGGTGATCAGGGCCTCTTCAGCCCCAAAATACTGCGCCGCATAATGTTCTGCTTCATTGTAAATGCCCAGCTGAACATTATTGCCCCTGCTGGTTCCGTTGTTCAGGCCGAATTTTTTAAGCCCTTCCTGATAAAAGGCCATAAAGTCTGGATTTTGGGGAATACCCAGGTAGGCCGTTCCGCTGAAATACAGATACGACTGCCCCTCTACCCTTATGTTTAGCGACAGGGGGCTTTGCAGCTGCGTTAAATCCGGATCAGAATTTTTCATGGATATAAGTCATAACACGCACCATTTCATTTCTCACATCGGCCGTTGGAACAACATAATTGTTGTTCATAAAAGAGAAAATATAAGTTTTTCCCTTTTTGGTAAGCACATAGCCGCTTTGGTTATGCACCCCTGAAAGGGTACCTGTTTTACCAAATACAAAAGGCTGGTCGGTTTTGGGATAGGCATTTCTGAGTGTTCCGCTTTTGCCCCCCGCAGGCATCATGTTAAACAGGCGTACCGGGTTGTTTACCTGTTTATAGATGAGCTCCAGCAATTTTATCATATCCCGGGGGGTAAATAAATTGCGCCTGGAAAGACCAGAGCCATCCTGCCAGCGTGGTTTATCCGGCAGCTCGCTTAAATACGTTTTTTCAATATAAGAAATGGCCTTACTGGTATTTAGCTCTTCCCCCAGTTGGTTTGCGTAAACCAGCAGCAGCTGCTCTGCAATAAAATTATCGCTGGGCAGCATCATTGCCTTGAGCACAGAATCGGTTCTCATATTATAAACGGTCTTTGCATCGGCAGGCATTTTCATTTTAGCCAGCATAACTGTCTTTTTCAACGTATCTGAAAGCAGGCTCAGCGTAAGCGGCAGGCTTACCTTATAAGGAACCTCCTGGCTATAGCCGGCAGGAAGAGGTATTGCCGGGTATTTAAAATGATTGGTATAAAAATCGCGCGTAACGCTGAATGTTTTTTGGGTGTCTCCGGAATCTGCCGAAAGGCAGTCCTTCAGCAGGCGGGGAACCATAGACAGCCTTCCATTTTCGGCCTTCAGGCTAAGCAGGTTGTCCATCAATGGCAGTTCATTGATCTCGGCCTGGTAATACTCGTTATAATCATCCCATTGCCAGCCACTGCCGTAAAAATCGCCGGTATACCTTCCTGGTGCATAAAACAGTTTTTTCGGACTGGCCTTTAAAAATTCTATGGCCTTTGTTCCCTTCAGCTTGCTTTGCAACAAAGATGGGTCCCCTGTACCCCAAAAGATCAGGGAATCGCCCCGCTCTACATAACGCAGCGAAGGAATGGAGTCGGGCAGCATTTTTAAACCTGCATAAAAGGTAAACAGCTTGGTATTGGATGCCGGCGTAAAATACTGGTCGGCATGTCTTTCAAACAACATTCGTGCTGTGGCCATATCGTATAATGCAAAGCCTGCATAATATTTTTTCAGTACCGGCGAGTCTGCAAAAACCTTTTTTACAGAACGGCCAATCTGCTTCTCTGTAGAACAGGCGGAAAATAAAACCGGGCATAATATAGCTGCCAACAAAGCTAACCCGAGGCGCTGCACCTGAAGTTGCTTTCTTTTGTGGATAAATCTGATCATACTGCGACTAATTTATTAATTTAGTTTTATGATGTTGTTAATGAGCAGGATTAATTTCGGTAAACTTATCTTATTCCAGCTTATCCTGGCCTTTCAGATCGGCATCGCAATTCCTGCCCGGGCACAGCAGTTCCATTTCACAGAAAACAAGATCAAGGATGCTATCCGGTTTACGATGGTAAAGAACCTGGTGATCATCCCAGTTTACCTGAACGGCCAGGGGCCCTTTAATTTTATTCTAGACACCGGCGTTGGCCCGCTGATCATCACCGATCCGGCATTGATTGATAGTCTTGGCCTGAAGGTTTCACGTTCCATTAAAATCTCGGGCCTGGGAAAGGGGGAAGAAATTGATGCATTTGTTTCAAACGAAATCTCTGCAAACGTGGGGAAGGCGGCGATTGAGCATATCCCTGCAGCGATCTTAAAAAAGGATATTTTCGGTTTATCCAATTACCTGGGCACAAAGATCTACGGACTGCTGGGGTATTATTTTTTTAAAAGTTTTTTGGTACAGATCAGGTACTCCCAAAAAAGGTTATTGTTTAGCTACCCTGCTGCGGTCCGTAAAATCAAGGGAGAAAGGGTGTCCATTGAAATTGTAGGTTATAAACCTTATGTCAATATTGACATGGAGACCGCTGACCATAAAAATATAACGATAAAAATGCTGGTAGACAACGGGGCAAGTCATGCCATATCTTTGGAAAGGCTCAATGAGCGCCCTTTCCCCGTGCCTTCAACGTCTATTCCCGCCAGTCTTGGTGTAGGCATGAGCGGGCCTATCGACGGTAGCATTGGCCGGATCCCTTCCTTAACCATTGGCGGGGTTGTGCTCAAAAATGTTTTGGCATCTTACCCCCACTACGATGATGTAGCTGCTAAAGTGATACTGAAAGACCGCAATGGTAATTTAGGGGCCGATGTATTGAGCCGTTTTAACATCACTTTTGATTACGAAGATAATTCTGTATACCTGAAAAAGAACAGCCTGTTTAACCGGCCTTTCGAACATGACATGTCGGGCATAGAGGTATACCTTCAGGAGGGCAAGAAAAAACATTATTTCATCAGCAGGATCGAACCCGGGTCACCAGCCGAAAAAGCGGGGATACAGGTAGATGACGAGCTCATTTCCATCAATCTTATGCCTGTTATGAGTTATAAACTGGATGAAATCAGCAACCTGTTCAAAGCTGCCGACGGTAAACAGATGATCCTCACCATTATAAGGAACAATGAGCTGATGATTAAGGTTTTTAAGCTTAAACAAAGAATTTAAAGGATTATTTTACCTTTGTGTATATGCTTAAAAAATCTTTCCTTACCCTTGTTGTGCTTTGTGGCTATGGTTTAGCTTTTGCACAAAATACAGACTCACTTAATCTGGTCCATACCAAATGGGATAAACAGCGCCTGGCCCGGAAAATCAAACTGGTTACCCACCATTTTAATGCTAAAGATCTTTTTCTGGCCAACCAGAACATCAGCTACCTGGAAATTAAAAACAAAGGCAGATCGCCTGTACTGGCCATCGCCGCAGAAGAAAAAGTGTTAAAAATGACCAGTACCTTTGGCACAGAAAACAATGCGCTGGCCGCTGTTAACGGTTCTTTTTTTGATGTTAAGAATGGCGGGTCGGTAGATTTTATAAAAGTGGGGGGCAAAGTGCTGGCCGAAAACCGGCTCGAAAAAAATGATAGCCGCGCAAGGCACCAGCAGGCAGCTGTAGTGATCAGCAATGGTAAACTGGCCTTAAAAAAATGGGACGGTACCGCCGACTGGGAGCAACGCTTAACAGAAGAAAATGTTTTGCTGAGCGGCCCCCTGCTGATGTTAAACGGTACGGACGAGGCGCTCGACTCTACCAGTTTTTCACGGTCACGGCATCCGAGAACTGCCATCGGCATTAAGCCGAACGGAAGAATCCTTTTACTGACGGTTGACGGCAGGAACAGCAACTCGGCAGGAATGAGTTTAACAGAACTGGCCAAAACGATGAAATGGCTGGGCTGTACCAGCTCCATTAACCTGGATGGCGGGGGCTCTACAACCTTATGGGTAAGTGGTTTTCCCGGGGGTGGAGTGGTGAATTACCCAACGGACAATAAACTTTGGGACCATGCCGGACAACGGAAAGTAGCAAATGTGATCCTGGTGAAAAAGACGCGCTGATATGACAAAAACCAGTATCCTGAATGTGCTGGCGGTTGTGGCGCTACTGCTTGGCAGCTGCAACAGCGCAGGGGACAAGCCTGCAAACAGCAAAAAAATTACCGGGAAGCAGCCTTTTGATGCCGTTATTGGCATTAAATATTATGAAGTAAAGCGTCGTTTTAGTACCGGCCTCTCTTTTAATGAACTTGGCTTTCAGCAGGAACCTTCCTGGATCATACAGTTCAAATCCAGGGACACGATAATGGCTTATAGCCCTCAGTATAAAAGGATGCAGTCCTTTTACCTGCATTACGACCATGGTGATGTGTATAATTTTGCCAAAGAGTGGTTCAGGATCAAGAAGGTAAGTAAAGACAGCCTGGTCTTTCAGCGCCTTCATTTAACGGCAAGGGAGATTTCTAGAGACATCCGTTCTGACGTAAACCTGACCTGGTATGCTGAAGATTATATCAACAAGACACTTAAAACGTCGGTAGAAAAGCTGCAACGCCCTACCAGGGCAGATACACTGTACATCCAAAAGCTGGCAGAAAAAACGAACAGGAATCCCGACAACCGTGACAGTGCCTTTGGGGCCCGGCAACCCGTGGAATTGATCCCCCTAAGTAAAATGATTAAAGTAGAAAAGATCAGCAGTGTGGATAAGCTTTTGGGCAAGACTGAGGCTTATGATTATCTTTTCCCGAGATACCGGGTCGACATTTCAAAAGCTTACGCCGATTTTGGCTACGATTTTTCGGCTGTAGTTGATGCAAAAGGCCGCATACATTTAGGCGCTTTTCATACCAATTTTCCGGAGAATTATGAGCCGCGTAAAAAAACGCTGGAGGCCATTATTGATGTTTATTTTCAGCATCTTTTAAAGGTTGTTCCGGGAAAAACACTCGGAATTCCGCATTCAAGTGAAATAAACTTCTCGGTAATAGGCCGGAAAAACAGCAAATAAAGCCTGTTTTATTTTATATTTATCAAAAAATGAAGCATTTGCATATTATAAAAAAATATTATGTACCTTGCACACTTAATTTTTAATAAATAATACAATGCAAGAAGGAACAGTAAAATTTTTTAATGTAACTAAAGGTTTCGGTTTTATTATCCCAGCTAATGGAGATAGCGAAATTTTTGTACATTCAACAGGCCTTATCGACGAAATTCGTGAAAACGACAAAGTTGAATATGACGTTGAAAGCGGCAAAAAAGGGTTGAATGCGATTAATGTTAAAGTAATCTAGATTATTAAAAACATAAATTGTACAGCATCGCGGATAACCCGCGATGCTTTTTTGTTTATAAGCCTTTTCTATTTGTGGTTTTTGATCACCTCGAAAAGCAATTCCGGCTCATTGGTGGTAATGAACTCTACCTTATTGTCGAGCAGCCATTTCATATCCGCTTCCGCATTTACAGTCCATGCGTTAATGGTCAGACCCAGCGCTTTAGCTTTGTTAAACCACTCCCCTTTCTGATAAACGCTGTAATTATAATCAGCACCATAAAAACCATCCTGCTTCATCTTTTCAAGCGAAACATCTCCTTTTAAATAGGCGACATGTGCATCGGGCTGGATCTGTAATACCTGTTTCAGGATGTCGTAGCTAAAACTGATATAGTCTACCCAGGCAGTAGCGTTCAGTTTGTGTACCATAGCCACTACTTTAGCTGTTAAGATCTTGTCAAACTCTGCCCCTGCCTTAGAGGGTTTGATCTCAAGGATCAGCCGGGTTGTTTTTTGCTTCATTCCAGCTTTTAAATAGGCTTCTAAGGTTGGGATGCCCTCTCCATTGGAAAGTTTTTTACCCAGCAGCTCCTTATAGGTAGATTTTTCAATATGCATGCCCTGAAAATCAGGATCGTGGTTCACCACCAGCACACTGTCCAATGTCATATGTACATCAAATTCAGATCCGAAACAACCGATTCTTATGGCCTCTTTTAAAGATGCGATAGAATTTTCAGGAAGATTGTTCTTCTTCCAGGCCCCCCGGTGTGCAATAACCTGATTCTTGTTCCAGCTGTTGATCGTTTTGATTTTCTTTTGTGCAAATGCGCCATTTAATGTCATCACCATAAGGACAATGAGTAAAGATACCTGTTTCATATTGTTATGTTTTTTTACTAAAGTAAAAATTATAAAAACAAATCGAAACATTGTTGTTGTTAATAAAATGTAATCCCTGCATAAAGCCAGGGTTAATGTTCGTATTTTTATTAAAAAACGTGGCTGATTCTTATCTTTAAGCTATATTCACCAGCAATGAGCAGCAATTACGAACTTTTAATTTCTAAAATTAATGAGTTTACGCAAAAGTTTTACCTCAATAAACTTTTGCGGGGCAGCATTTATACGGCTGCGCTCCTGCTGGCTTTATACCTGGTACTGTTTGTCCTGATCTATTATACCCAGCCTGGCACAGCTACTAAAACCGCCTTGTTTTTTGGATACATTGCCCTTGGCCTCCTCGCCATTGTACTGCTGGTGATCAGCCCTGCCCTGTCCTATTTTAAACTTGGTAAAAATTTAAGCATAGAACAGGCTTCGGTGCTTATCGGCGATCATTTTTTTAATGTGAAAGATAAGCTGCTCAATACCCTTCAACTGAAAGCAATGGTCGAAAAATCGCCCGGTAACAGTCAGCTCATCCTTGCCGGGATAGACCAGAAGATTTCAGAACTGAAGCCCATTCCCTTTTCGAGTGCCATTAAACTGGCAGACAACAAAAAATACATCAAATATTTTCTGGCACCAGCTTCCCTTATTCTGCTGATTGCGATCATTGCCCCGGCCATATTGCGGGAAGGTACAAGCAGTTTTGTCCAGTACAATAAGGAAATTTTGCCCAAAGCCCCCTTTAATTTTGTGCTGCTCAACTCCGGGCTCAGGGTGGCGCAGGGCGATGATGTAAAGCTGCAGCTCAAACTTACCGGCGATGAAATTCCACAGGAAGTCTATGTCTCGGACGGAACAAACACTTATAAACTGGAAAAGGAAAGCACTACAAGGTTCAGTTATACATTTAAGAACATTCAAAAAAGCCAGAAAATAAGTTTCATGGCCGGGGGCTTTAATTCGGCAGCCTTTGCCATTGAGGTAAAGCCAAGGCCATCCATCCTTGCCTTGACGGCCCGGTTGCTTTATCCGGCCTATCTGAACAAAAAGCCCGAAAGCATTAAAAATGCGGGCGACCTGCTGCTGCCTGAAGGAACAAATGTAACCTGGACAATGGAAACGCAGCACAGCGACCAGCTTACTTTTACATTGGGCAACAAATCGCAGGTTTTAAAGGCCATCAACAATTCCTTTTCCTATACGGGCACCATCCGCGAAAATTCGACCTACCGTATTGTACCCAGAAACAATTTTGTAGTCAGTAAAGACTCCCTGACCCATCAGTTAAATGTAATCAAGGATGAGTTTCCCGCCATTTCTGTTACCGAAACACCAGATTCCCTGAGCAGTAAGGCGCTTTATTTTTCAGGCAAGATCAATGACGATCACGGTTTTACTTCACTAAAATTTAAATACAGCATTAGGGAAGACGACAAGATAAAAAGTACTGTGAGCAGCCTGGTCCCGTTCAAAAATGGACGACAGGACTTTGCCTTCTTCTATTTCTGGGATTTAAAAACGATAGCCGTAAAACCTGGCCAGCGTATGGAGTATTACTTTGAGGTTGCCGATAATGATGGGGTAAACGGACCAAAGACCACAAAATCAGAAATTAAGGTCTTTACCCCCCCTTCTTCTCAGCAGGTTGCCGAGAAAATAAACGAAAGCAGCCAGGTACTCAAACAGAAAATGGGAAAAGCAATTAAACTGGCCGCACAGGTAGAAAAAGAAAGTAAAAAGCTGGGGGAAACCCTGCTGGACAAGAAACAGCTTACTTATGAAGATAAAAAGCAGGTTGAACTGCTGCTGGACAAGCAAAAGCAATTGGAAGAGGCCGTAAAAGAAATCAACAGCCTGAACAAAAAGAACACTTTTGAAAAAGAAGAAAATAACATTCTTAAACAGGAACTTGCCGAGAAACAAAAGCAGATCGACGACCTGTTTAACCATGTTCTGGATGAAAAAACGAAGACCCTGCTGGAAAAGCTGCAGCGCCTGATGGACCAGAACAACAAGGACCAGACCCAGAATGAATTGTCTAAAATGCAGCTGGACAATAAATCGCTTAAAAATGAGCTGGACCGAATCCTTGAACTTTACAAACAGCTGGAATTTGAACAAACCCTTCAACAGACGACAGACCGGCTGAAAGAACTGGCCAAAGCACAAAAAGAACAGGCCGACAAGAGCCTGGCCAAAGATGCAGGGCTAAACGAACTGAAAAACAAGCAGCAGCAATTGTCGGAATCTTTTAACGACCTGAAAAAAGAAATGAAAAAGCTGGACGAAAAAAACCAGCAGCTTGAACGGCCCAACCCTTTTCAAAACCCTGAAAAAGAAACCAAGGACATTGAACAACAGCAAAAAGGGGCTGAAGCGCAGCTGGATAAAAACGACCGGAAAAAAGCTGCTGAACAACAGCAAAAGGCTGCCGACCAAATGGAGCAGCTGGCCCTTAAAATGAGTGAAATGCAGCAGGAATCGGCCGAAATGGAAAATAACCTGAATGCAAAAGAACTGCGCCAACTTTTGGAAAACCTGTTAAAGACCTCATTTGACCAGGAAAAAGTAATGTTGAATTTAAGACGCTTAAATAGCAATGATCCCCAATATACCAGCAATGTTCAGCAACAACGCCTGATCAGAGACAACATGAAGACCATTGGCGACAGCCTGTTTTCGTTGAGCAAACGCGTACCACAGATTGAGACTGCGGTAAATGAGGAGCTGCAAAAGATCAATTTTAATATGGACAAGGGGCTGGAAAACCTGGGTGAGCGGAACACAGCCGCTGCAAATAAAAACCAGCAGTATGCGATGACCTCTATCAATAACCTTTCCTTAATGTTAAATGAAGCGCTGGACCAGTTACAGAAGAGCAAAGCAGGCAAGGGGGCTGGAAAAGGAAAGAAACAAAGCCTTGGGCAGTTACAGAAAATGCAGCAGCAACTGAATGACAATATGCAAAAGGCCCGTGAGCAGATGCAAAAAGGAGGCAATAAAGGCAATGTCCCAAAAGGCGCGATGAGTGAGGAATTTGCGAAAATGGCCCAGCAGCAGCAAATGATCAGGGAAGCTCTACAGAAAATAAACAGTGAAGAAAACAAGGATGGAAAAGGAAAGCTCGGTAACCTCAACAAAACCATTGAAGACATGAAGGCTACAGAAACGGAACTGGTGAACAAACGACTGGAACAGGAAACCCTGAACCGCCAAAAGGAAGTGTTGACCAAGCTGCTGGAAGCGGAGAATGCCGACCGGGAACAGGACGAAGATGCCAAAAGAGAAAGCAAAGCAGGTAAAGACCTGCCTCCTTCGTACAGACAAATGCTGGAAAAGTTTAAAACCCTGCAAAAAAGCGAGACCGAATGGCTGCAAAAAATGCCCCCCAGCTTAAACCACTATTACAAAAATAAAATTGCAGAATATTTTAAATTGTTAAATTCGGGGCAATAATTCTGATCAGATGAGTAAAGCCAGCATCCATTTTTTTACTGAAGACACCAGTTATCGCCTCAAAAATAAAACACAGATCAAAGACTGGATCCGATCGGCCATTGCCGAAGAAGGTTATGTATTAAGGGAACTAAATTTCATTCTTTGCTCTGACGAATATTTATTGCGTATAAACCAGGATTACCTTCAACATGACACCTATACCGATGTAATTACTTTTGACAACGCTGAGGAGCTTAAAACAATTGTGGGCGATATATTTATCAGCATAGAGCGGGTCCAGGAGAACGCCCGGGTGCTAAAGCTGCCGGTAGCCGAGGAATTGTGCCGGGTGATGATCCATGGCACATTGCATTTACTGGGTTATAAAGACAAGGGGAAAGCAGCGAAAGCAACCATGACAACACGGGAAGATCATCATTTGGCCAAACTTTCCTGAACTGCTTATCAATCTGCAATTTACCTGCTGTTGTCAAATTCCGCCTGCGGTAAAGCGATGCAAAAGAATTAATGTTTACTTTTGTGGTAATTTCTTATCTATAATATCTTAAACACAGAATTGAGCACACTTATTGCAGCCGAAAACTTAGGCCATGCTTATCACGACGAATGGCTATTCAAAAATTTAACCCTGGGTATCCAGACCGGGCAACGCATAGCGTTGGTAGGAATTAACGGTGCCGGAAAAAGCACCTTACTGAAACTCCTTGCGGAAAGGTTCTCTCCTCTTGAAGGAAAAATTGTAAAGAACAAATCTGTAAAAATTGGCTTTCTGGATCAGGAGCCCAGTTTTCCGGAGAATTATTCTATCAGCGATTTCATCTTTTCCCTCGAAAACAAACAGCAGCAGCTGATCAAAGAATATGAGGAACTGATAGAAGATCCGAACCCTGATGAAAAGACTTTAAACCGTTTATATGAGGAGCTGAGCGAGCACAATGCTTGGGAATACGAGCATGAGATCAAAACCATCCTGAGCAGAATGGGCATTAACCATCTGCAGCAAAAGATCGCTACCTTATCAGGCGGACAAAAGAAACGCCTGGCATTGGCTAAACTTTTGATTGAAGACCCGGAGATCTATGTACTGGACGAACCCACCAACCACCTGGACATTGATACCATAGAGTGGCTGGAGAAATTACTGACTTCAGGCAACAAGACCATTCTGCTGGTTACCCATGACAGGTATTTTTTAGACAATGTATGCAATACTATTGTAGAGCTTGACCGGGGGAAGATCTACAACTATAACGGAAATTATGCCAATTTCCTGGAAAAGAAATCGGAAAGGGAGGCTGCGAATGAAAGCACATTTCAAAAAAACAAAAACCTGCTGAAGAAAGAGCTGGAATGGATGAGAAGGATGCCGGCAGCACGTACCACCAAATCGCAATCCAGGATAGGTGCTTTCTATGACTTAGAGGAAAAAACGAAACAAAGAACTGATAATCAAAAGGTTACATTAAATGTAAAAATGTCCAGACAAGGTAATAAAATACTTGAACTGGATCATATCGGGCAGTCCTTTGATGGCAAAAACATCATTAACGACTTCAGTTATACTTTTAAACGCGCGGATAGAATTGGACTGGCTGGTAAAAACGGGACCGGAAAATCAACTTTACTGAACATCATTACCGGATACTTGCAGCCTGAAAAAGGAAAGGTTAGTACCGGCGATACAACCGTGTATGGTTATTACAAACAGGGCGGACTCGCATTTAATGAAAAAGAGCGCGTAATTGATATTGTGAAATCAGATGCAGAATATATTAAAATGGCCGATGGGCAAACCATCTCTGCTTCGCAACTGTTAACCCTCTTTCTCTTCCCTCCTAAAAAACAACATGGGATGGTAGAGAAGCTGAGCGGTGGTGAAAAGAAAAGGTTGCACCTGATGAAGGTGTTGATGCAAAACCCGAATTTCCTGATCTTGGATGAGCCGACCAATGATCTGGATATTGATACATTAAATGTACTGGAAGAATTTTTGGAAAACTTTCCGGGCGTATTGATCCTGGTTTCTCACGACCGGTATTTACTGGACAAAATGAGCGAACAATTGTTCATCATGGAAGGCAATGGAGCGGTAGCCATTTACAATGGAAATTATTCGGAATACAGAATAAGTTTAGATATACCTAAAGAAAAACCAGAACAAAAACAGAAACAAACTACAGCCAGCCCCGCTCCTGCAGCTGCAGTAAAAAAATTAAGTTATAAAGAACAACGGGAACTGGAAGAACTGGAGAACAGAATAGCAGCAGTGGAAACTGAGCTCGGTACACTGAATGCTTCCCTGTTGAAAACAGATACATCAAACTATTTAGAGCTGCAGGAACTGACTAAAACTATAGAGACGTTAAACGCGGAGCTGGAAGAAAAAACAGAACGGTGGTTAATACTTTCTGAAGCATAGATCAAATTAATTATTTAAATTAAAACAAATGTTCCACGTGAAACGAGACCAACAAGAGTTCAATACTAAGCGACTGTTTCACGTGGAACATCTATAAAATAAAAACAAAATGTTTAAAGAATATGATGTAATTGTGGTGGGCGGAGGCCATGCCGGTTGCGAGGCGGCAGCGGCAGCGGCCAATCTTGGATCATCTGTTTTATTGATTACGATGAACATGGAAACCATTGCGCAGATGAGCTGTAATCCGGCCATGGGCGGCGTTGCCAAAGGTCAGATTGTACGTGAAATTGACGCTATGGGGGGTTACTCTGGTATCATCAGCGACAAAACAACACTCCAATTCCGTATGCTCAACCTTTCTAAAGGACCTGCTATGTGGAGTCCAAGAACGCAAAACGACAGAAAAAGATTCGCAGAAGAATGGAGGCTTGCGCTGGAACGCACGCCGAACGTAGATTTCTGGCAAGATATGGTAGGTAGTTTACTGATCAAAGACAATACGGTTATTGGGGTTAAAACGGCAATAGGTGTTGAAATAAAAGGTAAAGCCGTAGTGCTTACCAATGGCACATTTTTAAATGGGCTGATCCATATCGGAGAGAAAAAGTTTGGCGGCGGTAGAACAGGAGAAAAAGCTGCAACCGGATTGACTGAGCAACTTACAGCATTTGGGTTTGAGGCCGGGAGAATGAAAACCGGTACCCCACCCCGTGTAGATGGACGGTCGTTAAATTATAGTTTGATGGAAGAACAATGGGGAGATGAAAATCCTGGTCGTTTCTCCTTTACAAATGTAGAACTTCCAAAAGAACAGCGCTGCTGCTGGATCACTTATACCAATGCAAATGTACACGAAACCTTAAAAGAGGGATTCGAAAAATCGCCCATGTTTACCGGTCGGATCAAAGGTCTTGGGCCAAGGTATTGCCCTTCTATAGAAGATAAGATCAACCGCTTTGCTGAACGGGAAAGACACCAGATCTTTGTAGAGCCCGAGGGCTGGAACACCTGCGAGATTTACGTAAATGGGTTCTCTACTTCATTACCTGAAGATGTACAATACAGGGCGCTTACCCAGATACCTGGTTTTGAAAATGCCAAAATGTTCCGCCCGGGGTACGCCATAGAATACGATTATTTTCCACCTACGCAGCTGTCTTTAACACTGGAGACCAAATTGATCAGCAATTTGTTCTTTGCAGGCCAGATAAATGGCACAACTGGTTATGAAGAGGCTGCTAGTCAGGGTTTTATAGCCGGAATCAATGCCCATCAGAAGGTAAGTGGCCAGCAGGAACTCATCATGAAGCGTTCAGAGTCGTACATTGGTGTATTGATCGATGACCTGGTCACTAAAGGGACGGAAGAACCTTACAGGATGTTTACTTCAAGAGCAGAACATCGCTTATTGCTGCGCCAGGATAATGCCGATATCCGCCTCTCTCCTATTGCGCATAAACTGGGTCTGATCAGCGATGAGCGGTTGGATATCGTAAACCAGAAAATAAAAAATTCAGATACCATTGTAGCTTTTGCCAAAAAACAGGGAATTGAAATGAATAGCGCAAACTCCATGCTGGAAGAATTGGGAACTACTCCATTAAACCAGAATGTAAAGTTATTCAGCTTACTGAGCCGGCCACAGGTTGGCATCAATGATGTAAGAAAAGTAAGTGAGCCGCTGGAAGGATTACTGAAACAATTTGATAAAGAAACCATAGAACAGGCAGAAATCAAAATCAAGTATGAAAGCTATTTTGAAAAAGAACAGGAAATTGTGAATAAAATGCAGAAAATGGAAGATAAAGATATCAATCCCAATTTCGATTATTCACAATTGGTATCTTTATCAAAAGAAGCCAGAGAGAAATTGCTTAAGATCAAACCGAGAACATTGGGACAAGCCTCCCGGATTTCAGGTGTTTCACCTTCTGATATCTCTGTTTTAATGGTACACATCAGTAAATAACATTCAACTCATTGATTTTTAAATAATTAGAGGTAAACAAGCAACATTTTAAACAAGGCTATTTAAATGCGATCTAAGCGACTTTTAATTTTCTTTAATGATATGGGTTAAAAAAGTATATAAATTAAATATAGCGCATATAAATGGCTAAAAAACGAATTGTAATAAACTCGCTGAATTTTTCCCTGCTTATTTTCATAAGTATGCTCTTTTATGCCTGTGCAAGTATGCAGCAACCACAAGGAGGGCCGAGAGATACGGAGCCCCCAAAGATTTTAAAAATGAGCCCTAAAAATTTGACCGTCAATTTTACTGCCCCTAAAATTGTCATTGAATTTGATGAATATTTTAAAATTCAAAATGAGTTTAAGGAATTTTCCGTTTCACCTGAAATGGAAAAAGCTCCACAGCTAAAAGTCAAAGGTAAAAAACTGGAAGTAAGTATTCAGGACAGCCTGGAAAAGAACACCACCTACACCTTAAATTTCGGCAAGGCCATAGGCGATGTAAATGAAGGCAATACCGTTAAAAACTTTACCTATGTTTTTTCTACTGGCCCCCAGCTTGATTCTTTAAGTATTAAAGGAAAAGTTACCAATTCGGTAACCGGACTGCCTGAACTGGATGCGCTTGTATTTATACTTCCTTTAAAAAGAGATACCCTATTTGGTAAAGGTAAACCATCCATATTTACACTGACAGACAGTAGTGGCAATTATGCATTAAATAACCTGAGAAAAGATACTTATAAGATCTATGCCCTAAAAGAAAAAGGGGGAGATAAGATCTATCAGCAGGCTTCCGACGAGATCGGCTTTTTAAAGGACTCAATTTTTTTAGATAAGGTTCTGGATAACATCAATTTAAGTATTTTTAAAGAAGATGCGGTGACTTTCAGGATATTGGACAGAAAGTTAAATGCAGACGGAAGCATTTCTTTTGCTTTTAACCAGAAACTAAAAAAACCGGAAGTGGTGGTTACAGACCCCCCTGCACTAAATGAGGGTAAACTGATCAAATTTAGCCGGAACAATGATTCATTAAAAGTCTGGCTAAAGGACCTGAGCTTTGATTCTACCAAAATAACCATTAAAGACCAGGGGAAGGAACTGCAGACGGTAAACATTACCCGGGGTAAAAAAGAAACCTATACCCGCAACCTAACGGCCACCGACAATCTTGAGGGACGCCTTTTAAACCCAAACAAGCCATTAAAACTGAGTTTTAATTTTCCCCTGGAAAGCACAGATATCACCAAAATAAGTTTACTGGAAGATTCCGTTGAACGTACAGGATTTACATTGTTAAAAGACAGTGCAGACTTTCTCTCCTACTATTTCAGGTATCCCTGGAAACCCAAAAAGACTTACGAACTAAAATTTGAAGCAGGGGCTGCAACTGCTATATTCAACACCAAGAACAAAGAATTTATCAAAACGTTTGAGCTGGCAAATAAAGACGATTATGGAACATTAATTGTAAAAATAGTTCCGCCCGAGCCCGATAAAAGTTACATTCTTGAAGTTATAAATGAAAGCAAAAATGTAGCCAATACCCTGGTGGTAACCAGAGATACGACAGTCAGGTTTGCCAATTACAAAGCAGGCAAATACTGGTTGCGCATTACTTACGACACCAATAAAAACGGAGTATGGGATACCGGAAATGTAAAACTTGGCCGGCAGCCCGAAAGGATCTGGAATGAACCCAAAGAGCTCTCTATAAGGGCCCTCTGGGAAAGGAACGAAACTGTAACTATTCCTAAAGAATAACTATTTGAACCATTCCGCATATAAGTTATAATTGTCTGGTAATCTTTTCAATAAGTCTCTTTGCTCCTCTGTAATGGGCTTTATTTTCTTTGCGGGCGTGCCTGCATAAATATAACCGCTTTCGCAGCGGGTATTTTCAAGCACCACCGAACCGGCAGCAATAATGCAATACTCCTCTACCAATGCATTATCCATGACAATAGCGCCCATGCCCACCAATATATTATCCTTCAGGATGCAACCATGAACAATCGCATTGTGACCTATAGATACCCTGCTACCTATAATGGTAGAAGCTTTGAGGTAAGTAGCATGGATTACTGCACCATCTTGTATGTTGGTCTCATTTCCTATGGTAATGCTGTTTACATCCCCTCTGATCACGGCATTGAACCAAACTGAACAATTGCTGCCCATCAGCACATCACCAACAATAGTTGCATTTGGTGCGATAAAACAATCACTTCCCCATTTGGGTTCTTTATCTTTAACTGGCAATATAACTGGCATAATCTAAAAAATAGTATCTGTTAACTGTGTGGAATGATTTGGATAATCAGTTGTATAATGCAGTCCCCTGCTTTCCTTTCTGACCATAGCCGCTTTAATCACTAAAAAAGCTACCTGTATTACGTTTCTAAGTTCACAAAGTTTCACCGAAACTTTATTGGCTTTATAAAATTCTTCTGTTTCCTCATGGAGTAAAAAAAGCCTTCTCATTGCCCTCTCCAGGCGGAAATCTGAGCGTACAATACCTACATAATCGCTCATAAGTTTTTGTGTTTCCCTAAGGTTGTGGGTCACCAAAATATCCTCATTGGACTGTGTTACCCCTTTTGCATTCCATTCGGGTATATTCTCAGGTATGACATTGTCTTTAAATGCTTTAACGGCATCTTCATATATTCTGTGGGCAAACACCGGCGCTTCCAGAAGGGAGTTTGAGGCCAGTCTGTTTGCCCCATGCAAACCTGTTGAAGAGCATTCGCCGCAGGCATACAGATTTTTAATAGAAGATCTGCCATACTCATCTACCATAATGCCCCCACACATATAATGTGCTGCGGGTGTAACGGGGATCAGGTCCTTTGTCATGTCAATGCCAATAGATAAACACTTGGCATATATATTAGGAAAATGTGCTAAAATATCAGATTTTTTCCTGTTCCTGATATCAAGGTAAACAAAATCATCTCCTGATTTCTTCATTTCCGCATCTATTGCACGGGCTACTATATCACGCGAAGCCAGAGAGCCCCGTTTGTCATACTCGTACATAAATTCTTCTCCATTCTTACGTCTCAGCACGCCTCCAAACCCCCTTACCGCTTCCGAAATTAAAAAAGCCGGATATTCACCGGGGTGATACAAAGCTGTAGGATGGAACTGTATAAACTCCATATTCCTAACTTTTCCTTTTGCACGATATACCATAGCCATTCCGTCGCCTGTGGCAATTACAGGGTTTGTAGTACTTGAATAGATATGTCCCGCCCCTCCGGAAGCCATGATAGTCACATTCGCCAATATCTTTTCCACATCGTTACACTCTGTATTAAAGGCATATATACCATAACAGTTGATATCTTCAGAACTCTTATCCACATGCTGGCCCAGGTGGTGCTGGGTAATCAGCTCCAGGCAAAAGTAATGTGTTAATATCTCTATATTCTTATTCTGATGGATTTGCTTTAGCAATACACTCTCAATTTCATAGCCGGTAACATCCTTATAGTGCAAAACACGGTGTTCTGAGTGCCCACCCTCTTTAGCCAGATCATAAACACCTGTTCTGTCCTTATCAAAATTTATCCCGTAATCTATAATCTCCTGTATTCGCTGGGGCCCTTCTTTTACTACAATCTCTACTATGTTTTTATCACACAGGCCATCACCGGCAATCAGTGTGTCTTCAATATGTTTTTCAAAAGAATCATGCTTATCTACCACAACAGCTACCCCACCCTGTGCATATTTAGTATTTGACTCATCTTCATTTGATTTGGTAACAATTAGTACTTTACCGTGCCTGGCCGCCTTTAAGGCAAAACTTAAACCGGCAATTCCAGATCCGATTACTAAAAAATCTACTTTTCTCATTTCTGTGCTGTTGTATTTCAATATATTAGATACACCTCTTGTCTTCTATCAGCCAATTTAACCCTTTCAACATATTTAAAATATACGAATTATCAGGCTTTGTTAACAACGTTAATATAATTGTTAATTACATGTCTAAATAAAAAGAACAAATATTTTTGAATGTTTAAAGCTAACCTAAAAAGCTAATTTGCCACAATATTTTATTTATTTTTAAGCAGCATCACCTAGTTTATCCACTTTTTTTGCAGCCACTAACAATACACATATTTATATGGATAAAAAAATGGGCTTAAAAATATCTCACTGTAAATCAGCCTTTATTTTAAATGAAAATGTAATCTAAATGTTAGTAAATTATTAATAACTCATATAATCGAACAGAAAAAGGATATTTATGCACAGTATCCACATGATAATAAACAATAGAAATCTATTTATATTAAATTAATTATAATTTATTGAAGTGTGGAAACTCCGTACATTTACAAAAGTTAAAATAAACTCATTCTGATGAAAACGGAAACTTTAGAGGAATTAAACAGAAAAGGTTTTATAGAAGAAAGCATTGATCCTACCCTAGATCTCTTTGAGGAAATTGAAAGATTAAAAAAGGAAAAAAATGCCATCATACTGGCTCATTATTATCAAGAACCTGATATTCAGGATATAGCAGATTATATAGGGGATAGTTTAGGCCTTTCACAGGAAGCTGCAAAAACAGAAGCCGATGTAATTGTGTTTGCTGGGGTACATTTTATGGCAGAAACAGCCAAAATACTTTCTCCTGAAAAAAAAGTATTACTGCCGGATTTAAAAGCAGGTTGTTCACTGGCCGACAGTTGTCCGCCTCACTTGTTCAGAAAATTTAAAGAGAAATACCCTGATCATCTGGTCATTACTTATGTAAACTGTACAGCAGAACTGAAGGCTTTGAGCGACATTGTCTGTACTTCAACAAATGCCGTTCAGATTGTTGAAAGTTTACCTAAGGATCAGAAGATCATATTCGGACCAGATAAGAATTTAGGGGCCTGGGTGGCCAAAAAAACCGGCCGCGATATGGTCTTGTGGAACGGGGCCTGTATGGTACATGAGATATTTTCAAGAGAAAAGATTACCAAACTGAAGGAACGTCATCCGCAGGCCAGGTTTATAGCGCATCCCGAATGTGAAGATGCGGTATTGAAAATGGCAGATTATATAGGTTCTACTACTGGTTTATTGAAATATACCATCAATAATGACGCAAAGGAATTTATTGTAGCTACCGAAAGTGGAATTATCCACCAGATGGAAAAGGCCAATCCGGATAAAACTTTTATTCCTGCACCTCCAAATAACAGCTGTGCCTGCAACGATTGCCCTTATATGAAAAGAAATACACTGGAAAAGCTGTATTTATGCATTAAAAATGGCTTACCGGAGGTTACAGTGCCTGCCAATATTATTGTACAGGCCCGTAAACCGATTGAAAGAATGCTGGAAATATCGGCAAAGCTTGGCTTGTAATGTGATTGTTAACAGCAGATAACGCTGTTGGGTACTGCACATGGATGTGGATAACCTGTTAATTGACTGTAAAAGAAGAAAATAATGTTTGAAAATAAAGAACGCACGGATATAGCAGAATTGCGAGAATTTGGCCTGATTAAACACCTGACTGATCATTTTAAAATTAGACATGAAAGTAGCATAAAGGGCATTGGTGATGATGCTGCTGTATTAAATTTTGGAAATAAAGAAGTTTTGGTTTCTACAGACCTGTTACTGGAAGGTATCCATTTTGACCTGGCTTATGTACCGCTCATGCACCTGGGCTACAAGGCTATACAGGTTAACCTGAGCGATATTTATGCCATGAACGGCATTGCCAGTCAGGTAACGGTTTCGATTGGTTTATCCAGTAAATTTCCGCTGGAAGCGGTAGAAGAAATTTATAAAGGGATAGCGCTGGCCTGCGATAAATTCAATATAGACCTGGTGGGTGGTGATACTTCATCCAGCAAACAGGGACTGGTGATCAGCGTAACCAGTATCGGCTATGCGGATAAAAAAGAAGTAGTGTATAGAAATGGGGCACAGGAAGGTGATCTTTTATGCGTTTCAGGTGATTTAGGGGGTGCTTATGTAGGCCTGCAAATCCTGGAAAGGGAAAAACAGATATTTTTAGAAAATCCTGCTATTCAGCCTGATCTGGAAGGTAAGGATTATATTATAGAGCGTCAACTTAAACCTGAGGGAAGAAGGGACATTGTTGATTTGCTTGCGCAGATGGATATTGTGCCAACCTCTATGATCGATGTTTCGGATGGCCTGGCCTCTGAAGTGATGCACCTTTGTCAGCAATCCGAAAAAGGAGTGACTTTGTACGAAGAAAAACTGCCTATTGACCCGATGACCTATGAAACTGCGCGGGAACTTGGGCTTGACCCAACCGTATGTGCTTTAAATGGCGGTGAAGATTATGAGTTGCTGTTTACCATAAAACAAGCCGATTATGATAAACTGAAACACGATGTGGACATCAGTATCATCGGACACATAACAGATAAAAATTCGGGCTGTAAAATGATATCCAAATCCAATGTGGTACACGAACTGAAGGCCCAGGGCTGGAATGCCTTTAAACTATAAACCCTCTTCTTCAGGTAAAACAGAATCTAAAAATTTGGTGTCAATCTGCTTTGTTGCTTTGGCACCTAATTTTTTTATCTTTTCTGAGGTATTGGACAGGTTCCCAGTACCTGTCGATAACTTGTTAATGGCCTTATCATAAGCATCCTGGCTCAGTTTAATGTTCCGGCCTATACTTTCCATATCGGTTAAAAAACCTACAAATTTATCGTACATACTTCCACTTAAACGGGCTATTTCCAACACGTTCCTGTTTTGTCTTTCCTGTTTCCAGATGCTGGCAATGGTACGTAAGGTAGCCAGTAAGGTAGAAGGGCTTACCAATACAACTTTACGGTCCCAGGCATAATTAAAAAGTTCGGCATCCTGTTGTACAGCAATACCAAAAGAAGATTCAATAGGAATAAAAAGCAATACAAAATCAGGTGAATTGATCTGATAAAGCTCCTGGTAGTTCTTTCCTGACAAACCCTGGATATGTGTTTTTATAGAAATTAAATGCTGTTTGAGCTGTATTTCCTTTTCTTCATCTTTATCTGCTGTTACCAATCGCTCGTAAGCTACTAAAGAGACCTTGGCATCAACGATAATGTGTTTATCATCCGGAAGGTCAATAATTACATCCGGCTGCATCCTGGAGCCTTCAGACGAGCTTAAACTGCTTTGTATCCTGTATTCCCTATCCTTGGTTAAACCGGAGCGCTCCAGGACACGTTCCAGTATCACTTCTCCCCAGTTGCCCTGTTTTTTACTGTCGCCTTTAAGGGCCCTGGTTAAATTGCCGGCCTCTTCCTGGATCTGTTTACTCTGGTCCATCAGCTGTGCAATTACCCCTTTTAAAATGTTGCGTTCATCAGATTCGGCTTTATACACTTTTTCAACTTTGTCTTCAAAAGCTTTGATGTTTTCTTTAAGGGGATTTAAAATGATATCGAGGTTTGCCTTGTTTTGCAGGGTAAATTTTTCCGATTTTTCGTCCAGTATTTTACCGGCAATATTTTCAAATTCCAGTTTAAAGCGTTGCTGAAGTTCCGCTATAGATTTTTCTTGTTCAGCATACCTTTCCCTCTGGGCCATTAAATTTTCTTCTGCCTTGATCACTTTGCTGCGTTCTGCAATAAAATTCTGACGAAGATCGTTCAGTTCATCTTCCAGCTTTTGTTTTTCGTCCCTTAACCAATTTAAGGATTTTTGGTGTTCTGTTTCTTTTAGTTCTAAAAGCAGCAACTCAGTATTATGGGCAGCGGGCTTTTTAAACAATAAAAAGAGAAGACTGGCCAGAATGATGATCAATAAAACTATTCCTGTTATTTCCATACTAATATTGTTATCAAATGTCATGATAATAAGTAATTTTTGCAAAAGAAAATAGTATTTGGTTTAAAAGCATTGCTGCTCAGTTTATACTACAAATCAGAAAGCATTCTGCTTTAATTACATTAGGTTGTTGGATATCCAGGGCCTTTTTTGGTTTAAAGATAAATTAGGAACGCTTTTTGATTAAACAATTGTGGAAAAAACATTCTTAAAGAAATGGGAACTTATTTTGTTTTGATAATCCCGATACTGATAATTAGCATGTTTGTGCAGTGGCGTTTTAGAAACAGATTTTCTAAATATGCAGAGATGCAGTTAAATTCAGGGTTTTCGGGAAAAGAGGTGGCTGAGAAAATGCTGCAGGATAATGGGATTTTTGATGTAAAAGTGATGAGCACAGACAAGGCCTTATCCGATCATTACAATCCTGAAGATAAGACAGTCAATTTAAGTACTGACGTATATTACGGAAGAAGCGTTGCGGCAGCTGCAGTGGCAGCACATGAATGTGGACATGCGGTACAACATGCCCGATCCTATCATTGGTTACAATTGAGATCAAATATGGTACCTGTAGTCAGCATCACTTCAAATTTGCTGCAATGGGTATTGATTGTTGGTGTATTGCTGATTGCTTTTACCTTTAACCCAATCGTATTGGGCATTGGTGTACTGGGTTTGGCCTTAATTACCATATTCAGCATCATTACTTTGCCGGTTGAATTTGATGCCAGCAAAAGGGCTTTATTGTGGTTAAAAAACAATAAAAGTGTGTTGTATACTACTGAAGAACATGTTCAAGCAAAAGATGCCCTTTGGTGGGCCGCTATGACTTATGTGGTTGCGGCAATGGGTGCCCTGGCCAATCTGTTTTACTATGCTTCTATTCTTTTTGGCAGGAATAAATAGGCACTTAATTTAAGCGGTAAGGTACAATCAATTCAAATTCGGGAATATCTACAATAAAGTCCCTGTCATCGGCAATCCGGTACATCAGGTAATTACCACTCATGGTACCCATATCCGTGTTTAAATTACAGCCTGATACATAAGAATGGCTGGCCCCAGGTTCTATTACGGGTTGTTCACCAACAACGCCCTCACCTTCTACTTCTCTTTGTGTACCATTAGAGTCAAATATAAACCACTGCCTTCTTTTAAGCTGTACGGCATAGTCGGTCAGGTTTTCAATTGTAATGCGGTAAGCAAACATAAAATGTGCGTTAGCCGGATTAGAATGTTCTTCCTGGTAAGTTGTTTCAACTGAAATCTTAACGCCTAATGTAATAGCTGTAACCATTTTAACTTATATTTAATAAATAGTTTTCAAAAATCAAGCCATTTCACTGGCCGGGTAAATATGTTGATATTTTTCAGCTATTTCATCTAAAATACTGTGAATAGTATCTATATTTTCTTCTTTAACCAATTGCATCCTGTAGCTTTTAAAATCGGGTATGCCTTTAAAATAATTGGCATAATGACGCCTCATTTCAAATATACCAACTCTTGGTCCTTTCCAGGCAATGGATTTTTCAAAATGTGTACGGCATACGGAAACCCTTTCTTCTATGCTCGGACCCGCCAGGGTTTCCCCTGTATTAAAGAAATGTCTGATCTCTCTGAATATCCAGGGATACCCAATGGCGGCCCTGCCGATCATGATGCCATCTACCTCATATTCCAGGCGCCAGTCGGCCGCTTTCCTGATGCTGTCCACATCCCCGTTTCCAAAAATCGGGATTTTTATCCTGGGGTTCCTTTTGATCTGACGGATCAGTGTCCAGTCGGCTTCTCCCTTATACAATTGTGCCCTGGTACGGCCATGAATGGTTAAAGCCTGGATACCTATATCCTGCAAACGTTCTGCCACCTCTTCCACATTTTTGGTATTGTCGTCCCAACCCAGCCTTGTTTTAACCGTTACAGGTAAATGTGTGGCTTTTACAACGGCTTCAGTCATCCGTACCATTTTATCGATATCCTGGAGCAAACTGGCACCAGCGCCCCTGCAGGCTACGTTTTTAACCGGACAGCCATAGTTGATGTCCATTAAATCAGGCCCAGCCAACGTAGCAATTTCAGTAGCCTCACGCATGTGGTCTATTTCGCTGCCAAAAATCTGTATGCCTATTGGTCTTTCATATTCAAAGATATCCAGCTTTGCCCTGCTTTTAGCCGCGTCCCTGATCAGTCCTTCCGATGAAATAAACTCTGTATACATCATATCCACCCCACTTTGTTTACATACAAAACGGAAAGGCGGATCGCTTACATCCTCCATCGGTGCAAGCAATAAGGGAAATTCTCCCAGATCAATATTTCCTATCTTTACGGACATTTTTCTATCTTCAACCCAAAATTCAGGGTACAAAGGTACGAAACTTAGCTAAAATTTACATAAATGGGTTCTATAGAAGAAATTAAAGAAGAGAACAGCCCCTTTGTACAGCTGTTGATGTTGTGCTTTTATGCTTTTTTAGGCCTGTTTGTATTTTTAGCTATAGGTTTTGCAGTGATCTATTTGAAATATGGCGGGAGCCTGCTGCAAAATATGGACTGGCTGAGTAGTACTGAAGCAAGTTACTTGCCCGCACAGAGAATACTGATAACAGCCCAGCAAATCGGTTTATTTTTAGTGCCCGCCCTGCTGCTTGCTAAAATTGAAGGCGGCCGAATCAATGGTTTTTATGGATTTAAAAGACCTGATGCAGGGCTGTTGTTGCTGGTATTGCTGATGATGGCTGGTGCCCTGCCCTTGCTGGAATGGGTGACCCAGTTGAACCAGAAAATGAGCTTTCCTGCCGCTTTAAAAGGTGTAGAAAACTGGATGAAAGCAGCGGAGGACCAGGGTATGAAAATGACCATTGCCTTATTAAAAATGGAGAATATAGGGATGTTCCTGTTGAATATAGGAATGATTGCCCTGCTACCGGCTGTGGCTGAAGAACTGATGTTCAGGGCAGGCCTGCAGCGTATTTTTGGCAGAATGTTTAACAATCCACACCTGGCGATCTGGTTTTCAGCTTTTGTATTCAGTGCCATACATATGCAGTTTTACGGGTTTTTACCCCGATTGCTGCTGGGGGCAACATTTGGGTATATCTATTTCTGGAGCGGCAGCTTATGGTATGCCATATTTGGACATTTTTTAAATAATGCCTATGCTGTATGCGCAGCATGGTATATGCAAAAAAACAATATACCTTTGTCGGAGGCCGATAAAACGATGGACATTGCCTGGTATGGTTATGTGATCAGTGCCGGATTGACCTTTTTGCTGTTCCGATATTTTAAAAAACAAACTCAATGAAGACAAGAGCAATAACTGCTTTCTTTTTTACCATTGTAATGTTAGGTTCTATATTTTTAGGGGCCTATACCTTTACTTTTTTTTACCTCATTTTAAGTCTTGCCGCTTTATTTGAATTCTTTGGCATGATTAAGACTGCAGGCATCCGTCCGCACAGAAATATTGCGCTGGTTGCAGCAGCACTTATTTTTTTGATGACGGCAGGCTATCACTTACTACAATTTGAAACTAAGTTCATGCTGCTCATTGTACCCTTAATTTTCTCGGTATTCATCAGTGAGCTGTATAAAAAGGAAAAAATACCTTTTTCTAATATTTCCTACACATTTGTAGGGTTTATCTACGTTACAGCACCCTTTTGTTTCTTTTATTCCTTAGGTTTTATACAGGAAACAGCCACTTATAATTTTCATTTACCACTGGCTTTTTTATTGATGTTATGGGCCAGTGATACCGGAGCGTATCTGTTTGGGATGAAATTCGGAAAAACACGTTTGTTTGAACGCCATTCGCCTAAAAAATCATGGGAAGGCTTTTTTGGTGGTGTCTTTACCAGTGTGCTGGTGGCTTATTTAATTTCTTTATGCTTTACGGAGATCAGTCCATTCATATTTGGTGGAATGGCGGTCTTGATCGTCTGTTTCGGTACACTTGGAGATCTTGTGGAATCCATGCTTAAACGAAGTTTAAATGTAAAGGATTCCGGTAATATACTGCCAGGCCACGGAGGTTTTTTAGATCGCTTTGACGGACTTTTAATTGCTGCGCCGGTAGTTTATGCTTATCTGTACCTGATACTGAATTAACCACATTTTCTCCGTTTGGCTATACCTGTGTAAGCAATTAATTTTGCTTTAGGATAGATTCATATCACCTAAATAATAAATGCAATATAAGTCCAGGTTTTATAGTAAAAACATGGACTTGATATGGAATTGAGCCCTTATTTTCTCTTCTTTAAGGGTTCCAGAAGGTATTCCAGTCCGTTTAATTTGATTTCATAAAGTGTTGCGATCATCTCGCCCAGTTTTCCTGGCGGAAATCCTTCCTGATGAAACCAGACCAGGTAAGATTCTGGCAGGTCACAGATGATCCGGCCTTTATATTTGCCGAAAGGCATTTGCATGGTAACCAGGTCTTGTAACAGCTGTGGGTTCATCTTGATCTGTTTAATTGACCACCATTTCCAGCATTTCTACAGCTTCATCTATGGTATTGAGGTTGTCGAATGAAATGCGGAGTGAATCTTTAACTTCTTTAAGGTTGCATAAACGCGGGTGGATCTGTGCAAAATGCAATATTTTATTGAACATGGTAGAATCAAAAAAGGCAGATTGTTTGTCGGTAATGAAATAACCGCGCAATACACCTTTTTTGAAACTTATTTTTTCGAAAGCCAGTTTTTTGGCTATCCATTGCAGCCGCAATACATTCAACATGGTTTTTACCGGATGAGGAACAGGACCAAAACGGTCTTTTAAACTCAGTTCAAACGCCTTTAGCTGGTTTTCATCCTCAATTTTTGAAAGTTCGGTATAGAGGTTATACCTTTCGGTAATGTTGGTTACATAATCATCCGGAATATACAGCTCCAGGTCGGTATCCACTTGTGTAAAATTCACAAAGGGGCGTAAGGGCTCATCTTTAAACAGGTCTTTAAATTCATCTGTTTTCAGTTCCTGTATGGCCTCATCCAGTATTTTGTGGTACATCTCGAAACCTATTTCGGCAATGAAGCCACTTTGCTCAGCGCCTAAGAGGTTTCCGCTACCCCGGATGTCCAGATCCCTCATGGCAATGTTAAAACCGCTTCCAAGGTCTGAAAACTCTTCAATTGCACTCAGGCGTTTGCGGGCTTCCGAAGTAAGCGTACTTAAAGGCGGGCTAAGCAGGTAACAGAAGGCTTTTTTATTGGACCGGCCTACCCTGCCTCGCATTTGGTGCAGGTCGCTCAGGCCAAACATATGCGCATGGTTGATGATGATGGTGTTGGCATTTGGGATGTCAAGGCCGGCCTCGATAATGGTGGTGGCTACCAGGACATCCTTTTCTCCATTGATAAAATCGAGCATCACATCTTCCAGCTGATCGCCATCCAGTTGTCCGTGTGCAATACCAATACGGGCTTTTGGGACCAGCGTCTGGATTAATCCCCCCAGTTGAGGGAGGTCGTGCACCCTGTTATGGATAAAAAACACCTGTCCGCCCCTGTCCAGTTCAAACTGAACGGCTTTCTGGATCAGTTTATCGTTAAAAACATGTAATTCTGTATTTA
Organism: Pedobacter sp. AK017; assembly: GCF_014200825.1. Taxonomy (NCBI): domain Bacteria; kingdom Pseudomonadati; phylum Bacteroidota; class Sphingobacteriia; order Sphingobacteriales; family Sphingobacteriaceae; genus Pedobacter; species Pedobacter sp. AK017. The sequence continues at coordinate 181,579 of NZ_JACHCW010000002.1, read as the reverse complement.
CAGCCTGCCGGTTTGGTGGCGGGGTACTCATGATGGAAAGGTCGCGGGCCCCCATTAAAGAGAAGTGCAGTGTTCTGGGTATGGGGGTTGCGGTAAGGGTTAAGGTATCTACATTTACCCTTAAAGCCCTTAATTTCTCTTTGGAAGATACCCCGAATTTCTGCTCCTCATCGATGATCATGATGCCCAGATCTTTAAACTTCACATCCTTACTGAGCAGGCGGTGCGTGCCAATGATGATATCTACTTTGCCTTCGGCCACTTTAGCCAGCGTTTCTTTGATCTGCTTGCTTGTTTTAAAGCGGTTGATGTAATCTACGGTGCAGGGAAAGTCCTTTAATCGACCGGTAAAAGTTTTAAAGTGCTGGAGGGCAAGAATGGTGGTTGGCACCAGTACGGCCGCCTGTTTGCCATTGGCAACCGCCTTAAAAGCAGCCCTGATGGCAATTTCCGTTTTACCGAAGCCCACATCACCACAAACCAGCCGGTCCATGGGATGTGGCGCTTCCATGTCCTTTTTTACATCGCTGGTTGCCTTTTCCTGATCGGGCGTATCTTCATAAATAAAGGAGGCTTCCAGCTCGGTTTCAAGATAGCCATCGGGCGCGAAAGCTGTTCCTACCTGCGATTTTCGCAGGGCATACAGCTTGATCAAGTCTCGGGCAATGTCCTTAACTTTTTTTTTAGTTGTTTTTTTGAGCTTATCCCAGGCCTCTGTGCCCAGTTTGTTCATTTTTGGAGCAGTACCATCTTTTCCACTGTATTTGGCAATGCGGTTAAGGGAGTTGATGTTGACATACAGCAGGTCGTTATCGGCATAGACCAGCCTGATCATTTCCTGGGTTTTACCGTTTACCTCTACCTTTTCCAAACCGGCATATTTACCTATCCCATGGTCTATATGGGTTACAAAATCGCCGGGCTTCAAGTCCCTCAGTTCTTTTAAGGTGATAGCCTGACTTCGCTGATAGCCTCTTTTGAGCTTATATTTATAGAAACGGTCGAAAATCTGATGATCGGTATAAAAGGCCACTTTCTGCCCCCCATCTACAAAACCCTCCCTGAGCGGGATATTTACCGGTGTAAATTTGACCGTTTTATCGATATCGTCCAGGATGGCATATAAACGTTCCGTTTGTTTAACTGAAGCGCTGAAAATAAAGTTATGCAGGCCCTGTTTTTCGTTTTCTTTAAGGTTGTGGATCAGCAGGCTGAAATCTTTGTTAAAAGAGGGTTGGGGTTTGATTTCGAACTGAAAAACCTGATCTGTTTTATAAAAGAACTGCTTTCCAAATTCTACAAGCGGAAAATCGTGGAACATATCGCCCATCATTTTCTCGTCTGTAAAAGCAAATTTAGGATCTATCCAGTCCTGGTTTTCCTGTTTTTCTTTTGCAGGCAGGGCTTTCCATAGTTCAACCGCTTTTTTATATCCACTTTTAACAATGTCCAAAGTGAATTCTACGTCCTTAAACCAAACCTGGGTATCCTTTTCAATGTAGTCGAGGATACTGATGTTGTTTTCGGTAAGGTATTTTGATTGTACATTGGGAATGATGGTCAGTGTTTTTACATCTTCAACGGAAAGCTGGCTTTCAATTTCAAAAGTACGGATACTTTCCACGATATCGCCAAAAAACTCGATGCGGTAAGGCAGGTCGTGCGAGAAGGAAAAGATATCGACGATACCGCCACGGATGGAAAACTGTCCGGGTTCATATACAAAATCTGTACGGTTAAAATCGTAGTCGATTAGAAACTCATTGATAAAATCGATGCCCAGTTTGGCATTTAAACTGATCTCCAGCGTGTTTTTTTCCAGCACGGTGCGGTCTATCACCTTTTCGGCCAGGGCCTCAGGATAGGAAACCACAATTTTGCCGTATTCTGACTGGTGGTTCAGTTCGTTCAGTACTTCGGCACGCGCCAGCACATTGGCGGTATCCACTTGTGTAAAATCAAAGGCTTTACGGAAGGAAGAAGGAAAGAGCAGTACCTCTTTATCGAGGATACTTTCCAGGTCGGCCAGAAAATAGGCCGCCTCTTCCCTATCGGGAAGTACAAATAGCTGGGGTTTATGTAACAGGAAATAGATGGCCACAGCAATTGTTGCATCGGCAGAACCTACTAGACCCTTTAGTTGAAGTTTAGTGCCTTTACCGGCGTTAAGTGCCTTTGCCAATGCTACAATACGCTCATCTGTCTTGTATCTGCTGATCAGGTCGCGAATATTCACCTTGCAAAGGTAAGATTTATGAAGGGCATTAAATGTAACAAAATTTCAACCAATTGATCTAAAATTAAAATTTATGCACAAAACGGGCTTTTGCAGGATGTTTGATGGAGAAGTGCCTATATTTAGCCATTAAGAGAAAATAAAATGAAAACGCTGAAGCATATCCCTTTTGAACTGATTTTCTGGATTGGGGCGATGATATTGCTGGCGACAGCAAATCCAGATAAGCATGGGGATGCGCAGCATTTTACGCTTTGTCCACTGGCCAATATGGGTTTCAGCTGGTGTCCCGGATGTGGCATAGGGCGTTCTATCACCCAGGTGTTCCATGGAAACTTTACAGAAAGTTTTGCCCATCACTGGTTTGGCGTTCCGGCTTTGCTGATTATATGTTGGCGGATCGGGGTTTTGATACGTACAAATTTGATAAACAATAAGTTATTAATTTAAAATACAAGGAGGAAAGCTATGTTTGATTCACCATTTATGTCGCTACCAGGCATTACGCCACAGGAATATTCGTACTTGCAAAGTGCAACTACCGGATTTAGCGAGCAACAGTTAAGGGGCTTTTTAATGATTTATAGAGGTAAAAGACGGAACCCTGATGATATGGTGCTGTACTGTATCCTTGGTTTTTTTGTACCGGGACTGCCCAGGTTTTTAGTGAACCAGATTGGTATGGGTATTTTGTATTTCTTTACAATCGGTTTGTGCTTTATAGGTACGATCATCGACCTGATCAACCATAAAAGCCTTGCCTATGAATACAACCAGCGGATGGTGTTTGAAAGTCTGCAAATGGTAAAAATGGGTAATTTACAGTAATTAAAATCGTCGTATATTTACGGGATGAGGTTATCTGTTTTAATAAAGCACCTGGAGGCGTTTGCGCCTTTAAATTACCAGGAGGATTATGACAATTCGGGCCTGATTGTTGGCGATCCGGAGCAGGAGGTACAGGGGGCTGTTATTGCGCTCGACTGTATGGAAAATGTGGTTGACGAGGCTATTTTACATGGCTGTAACCTGGTCATTACCCATCACCCGATTGTTTTTAAGGGCCTGAAAAAGATTACCGGGAAAAATTATGTAGAGCGGGTGGTCCTGAAGGCGATAAAAAACAACATCGCCCTGTACGCCATACACACGAATCTGGACCATGTACAGCATGGGGTAAATGGGGTGATTGCGGAAAGGCTGGGCCTGAAAAACAGAAAAATACTAAGCCCGAAAGCTTCGGTTTTGAAAAAACTGGTTACTTTTTGTCCGGTTGAACAGGCAGAAGTATTACGGGAAGCCTTGTTTGCTGCAGGAGCGGGGCATATCGCAAATTATAGCGAATGCAGCTTTAATGCGGAAGGTTTTGGCACTTTTAAAGGAGGAGAAGGTACAGATCCTTATGTTGGTGAAAGGGGGATACAGCACCAGGAACCGGAGGTGAGGATAGAAACCATTTTTAAAGTCCAGGACGAACGGAAGGTCCTGCTGGCCCTGTTTGAACACCATCCTTATGAGGAAGTGGCCTATGATATTTATGTGCTGGAAAACAAGCTGGAAACCGTTGGGGCCGGAATGATTGGCTGGCTGGAAGAGCCGCTGGATGGCCCTGAATTTTTGAGGCGGGTAAAAAACAATATGGATGCGACAGTGATCAGGCATACGAGACTATTGCCCAAAAAGATCAGGAAGGTTGCCGTTTGTGGAGGATCGGGAAGTTTTTTATTGCGGGAAGCGATAGCTGCCGGAGCAGATGCTTTTGTGACAGCAGATTTTAAATATCATGAGTTTTTTGATGCAGACGAAAAAATAGTTATCGCAGATATCGGACACTTTGAGAGTGAACAATTTACATCTGATTTGTTGATAGATATTATTCAAGAAAAATTTCCTAACTTTGCAATCCGTTTAACGGAGCATAATACAAACCCCATAAATTATTTCATTTAATGGAACAAACTGTAGAGCAAAAGCTAAAAGCTTTATACGAATTACAAACCCTGCATACTAAGATCGATAAAATACGTCAGATACGTGGTGAACTGCCAATGGAAGTTGCCGATTTAGAAGATGAGGTTGCAGGACTGGAAACACGTATACAAAAATTCAAAGGCGAATTGGATGATACTGAAGATGCCATTGTAACGCGTAAAAATATGATCAAGGAAGCTCAAAACCTGATCAAGAAATATGAGACCCAATTAAAAGATGTTAAAAACAACCGGGAGTACGATGCCCTGACTAAAGAGGTAGAGATACAAACACTCGAAATCCAGGTTTGTGAGAAAAAGATCAGGGAATTCGGATTTGACATCGCCCAAAAAACGGAAGTTTATGATAAGGCGCTTGCTGATTTAGAATCAAGGAAAAAAGATCTTGAGATAAAAAGGGGAGAGTTGCAGACCATTACTGCCGAAACAGAAAAGGATGAGCAGGGCCTGCTTAAAAAAGCAGAAAAAGCAGAAACCCAGATTGAAGAAAGGCTATTGGTGGCTTACAACAGGTTAAGAGGGAATGCCAACAATGGTTTAGCGGTAGTAACAATTGACCGTGACTCTTGTTCAGGTTGTTTTAACCAGATTCCGCCCCAGCGCCAGCTGGATATCCGTCAACGCAAAAAAATCATCGTTTGCGAACATTGCGGAAGGATTTTAGTAGACGAAGCACTTACTCAGGAAGTCGTTCCTGCTTAAACATTTAAATGATATAGAAGAGGCCAGAAATTCCATCTGGCCTTTTTTTTGTGGTTAAATTTGCACAAAATGAAATTATGCACAAGATCAGTTTAGCGAACAAATTTTTTTTAGCCCTCAGCCTGTTGTTTTTACCCGGACCTTTATTTGCCAAATTTGATTTTAATGCAAACTGTCTAAAGGCTTATCAGCTGATTTTTGAGCTTAAACTGAACCCGGCAAGACAAATGGTCGCTTCAGAGAAGAAAGCTAATCCTAACAATGCTATTGTGCCTTTACTGGAAAATTACATTGATTTCTTTTATTTGCTGACAACAGACAGTAAGGATGATTTTAACCGTTTGAAAGGCAATAAAGGGAGCAGGCTGGACCAGATTGCAGATGATGACAGCAATTCTCCGTATTATTTATATGCACAGGCAGAGATCAATTTACAATGGGCGCTCATTCGTGGGCGTTTTGGCGAACAGTTTAATGCTGCGCTGGAAATTAAAAAAGCCAACAGCTACCTGCAGGAGAACGCGAAGAAGTTTCCCGGCTTCCATTTAAATTTAAAAGGGATAGGCCTGATCAATGCCGTCCTGGGCAGCCTGCCGGATGGTTTCATGAAGAAAACACTATCCACCTTTGGAATCAAGGGAAATGTAAAAACCGGCCTGGCCATGATGCAGAAGCTGGCAGAGGGCTTACCTAAATCTACCTACGAGCCATTTTATGAAGAGGCTGTATTTTATTATTCATTTGTACTGGTAGATGTAGCCCATGCGGAAAATGCCTATGCCGAAACCATGAAATATGCGGCCAGGGTTTCGGACAACAGTTTGTTAAAATCCTACCTTAAAGCTTATGTAAGTGCCAAAAGAGGGCATAATGAGGAAGCGATTGGCATTCTTGCAGAAAGGCCTTCCGGGGGACAGTACCAGGCTTTTCCATACCTGGATTACCTGATGGGGATTGCAAGGCTGAATAAGCTTGATTTTAGTGCTGCAGCTTATTTCAATAAATTTTTGCAGAGCAATAAAGGGGTAAGCTATGTAAAGGACAGCTACCTGCATTTGGGATGGATCGAATTGATCTCGGGCGATATAAAGGGGTATCAGGCTTATGCTGAAAAAGTTAAAGGTATGGGCTATGCGATTAACGAACGCGACAAGCAGGCGCTGAACGAAGTGGCTTCAGGAAGCCCGAATGTTGGTCTTTTAAAAGCCAGGTTGTTATTTGACGGAGGCTATTACAGCAAATCGTTGGAAATATTGGGAGGAATAAAGGAGGGCGACCTGAGCCTGGTAAAAGACCGGACGGAATACCATTACCGGCTGGGAAGGAACAATGATGAACTGGGAAAATGGGATGCCGCACTGGAGCATTACAAGCAGGCGGTAAATTATGGAAAAAGCCTGAAGGCGTATTTTGCGGCCAATTCAGCTTTGTGCATGGGAAAGATCTATATGAAGAAAAAGGCCTATACGCAGGCCAAGGCCAGCTTTAATACCGCGATAAACATGAAAGACCATCAATATGAAAACAGTATTGAAAGTGAAGCAAGGGACAGCTTAAGAAGGATCAATTAAAAGCGATAGACAAAAGCATTGATGTGCATACCTGCCCCAACAGAGGTAAAAACGGCATATTCGCCCTTTCTGATCTGGTAACCTTTCACTTTGTTTTTCATGACCAGGTCTAACAGCGTTGGAATGGTAGCTACCGAACTGTTTCCTAACCATGAAATGGTCATAGGCACAAGGTTTTCGGGAACAGTATCCAGTCCGTAAAGTTTAAAAAGCCGCTTCATGATGGCATTGTCCATTTTTCCATTGGCCTGGTGGATGAAGACTGTTTTAATATCGGTAATGCTGATTCCGGCTTTATCTATTGCAGTTTTCACAACCTGTGGTACGGTAGTTACGGCAAATTCATAAAGCTTACGGCCATTCATTTTAAGGTAAGCATTGCCATTGCATTCATCCGGATTATTGCTTTTCCCCATGACCAGCAATGAACCGTAATCAACCGCATAGGTCTGTGTTTTATGAGCGATGATACCAAGGGCTTCTTCACTGTTTTGGGCTTCGAATATAACTGCGGCTGCCCCATCAGAGAAGATCATGCTGTCGCGGTCGTGCGGGTCAATAATCCGGGACAATGTTTCTGCGCCTATGACCATTACCCGGCCGGCATCACCACTTTGGATCAGATAATTGGCCTGGATGGCTCCCTGTACCCAACCTGGGCAACCAAAGATGATATCATAAGCCACACAGTCCGGATTTTTAATCTGCAGGGTCTGTTTTACTTTAGCGGCAAGCGAAGGCAGGATGTCCATGCGGTTGCTGCCTGCTTTTACATCCCCAAAGTTGTGGCAAAAAATAATGTGGTCAAGGCTTTCCTTATCGATTTTTGCGCTGTCGATGGCCCTTTGTGCAGCAATGGCAGCAATATTACTGCTCACCAGATTGGCATCAATATATCGGCGCTCGTTGATCTCGGTAATTTCTGAGAATTTGCTGATGATCTCATTGATGTCCTTATCCAGCTTTACCCCATTTTCGTAAAAGGATGCGTTTAAAAAGGCATTTCCTGAGATAACATTTTCGGGGATATAACTTCCCGTGCCAGTAATAACCGAGTGTATTGTTGATTTAATGCCCATTTTGTACCGTATACTGTTTTAGTGTACAGTATAAAACTAGAATAAAATAATTAGATTATGAAAAATCGTCGATTAAAAATACAAATAATTCTTTAGGTCCGTGTGCACCCAGCACTAAAGTCTTCTCAATATCGGCTGTACGGCTTGGTCCGGTAATGGTGCTGATCATAGAGGGAATCTGGCTGCCGTATTTGTCGCGGATCAGTTTAAAAGCATCTTTCAGATCCATTACCAGTTGGCCGGTACGGGCAATAACGATATGGTGATGGGGAAAAATACTTAACCTTCGGCCGGCTGCATTCTGATTGGAGACCATTACAGATCCATTACGGGCAATTAAGGCTTCACACAGGGTAATGCCTGCTTCGGCCATTTCAAAATCCTTGTCGGTCTGATAAAAAGGGAATTCGTAGGTGGAAAGCAATTCCTGGAGTTCGGGTTCCCAGCAGTATATCTTTCTCCAGTTAAACTTTTCGGCCAGCTGAAGGATATTTTCAATGAATTCTATTCCGTTTTCACAGTAAATAAAATTTCCGGAGACCGCGGTAAGTTGTTCTGCAAACAACACCTCGGGATATTCTGTATTTTCAGCGTAAAGGGGGCTGTCTTCTAAGTTGGGATAAGGGTTGTCTCTTCTTTCAAGAAGGGCTTTTCTTATCTTTTTTAGCATGAGCTCTTTTGAGGAAATGTTTTCTTGCATAGGTAATGGATTTGCTGCCGTTCTATAAAGAAACGGCAGCTCCATAAAATTGTTATTAAGACTCTGTTTTAGCCGGAGTTATAGGCGTTGCAGGATCTGCGGGCTGGCTAACGCCATCGTGCAGCAATCCTTCGGCTGCCGGTTTCTGGTCACCTGTGCCATTTACAAACTCATCATAAGTGGTGCGGTTGTCGAAAGGGCGTTTGCCCAGGATCTCTTCCAAATCTGCCTGGAAAAGGATCTCTTTCTCTATCAGCTTTTGGGCCAGTTTTTCAAGACCTTCCCTTTTATCTGTTAACAAGGACTTTGTTCTGGTATAAACTTCCGAGATCAGGATACGCACTTCATTGTCGATCATTTCCGATGTTTTTTCAGAATAAGGTTTATTGAAGTTGTATTCATTTTGAGGATCGTGGAAAGAAACATTTCCAATAGTGCTGTTCATACCATAAATGGTAACCATGGCGTAAGCCAATTTAGTAATGCGTTCCAGATCGTTCTGTGCACCGGTAGAGATTTTTCCGAAAACAATGTCTTCTGCGACGCGGCCACCCATGGTCATACACATGCCATCGGTTAACTGCTCTGTAGTATACAGGAACTGTTCTTTAGGCAGGTATTGCGCATAGCCTAAAGCTGCTACCCCACGGGGAACGATAGATACTTTTACCAGAGGATCGGCATGTTCAAGGAACCAGCCCGCAATGGCATGACCAGCTTCGTGGTAAGCAACGATGCGTTTTTCTTCAGGAGAGATGATTTTGTTTTTCTTTTCTAAACCACCAATAACACGGTCTATCGCGTCCTGAAAGTCCTGCATATCTACAAACTCCTTATTGCGTCGGGCGGCAATTAATGCGGCCTCATTACACACATTGGCAATTTCAGCTCCTGCAAAACCAGGGGTTTGTGCAGAAAGCTTTTTGGCATCTACAATTTCATCGGTTTTGATGGGTTTCAGGTGAACTTTAAAGATCTGTTCACGGCCCACCAAATCTGGCTTATCGATAGAGATCTGCCTGTCAAAACGTCCGGGTCTCAGTAAGGCTGAGTCCAGTACGTCAGGACGATTGGTAGCGGCAAGGATAATGATTCCCGAATCTGTACCAAAGCCATCCATTTCAACCAGCAACTGGTTAAGCGTATTTTCACGTTCATCGTTTCCGCCCATCATACTGTTTTTACCACGGGCACGGCCAATGGCATCTACCTCATCAATAAAGATGATACAAGGGGCTTTATCTTTCGCCTGTTTAAACAGGTCGCGTACACGGGAAGCGCCTACACCGACAAACATTTCTACAAAGTCTGACCCTGAAAGGGAGAAGAAAGGCACCTGGGCTTCTCCGGCTACAGCTTTGGCCAGTAAGGTCTTACCGGTACCCGGTGAGCCTACCAACAGCGCCCCTTTAGGGATTTTACCGCCAAGATTGGTGTATTTTTTGGGGTTTTTAAGGAAATCTACGATTTCCATTACTTCCTGTTTGGCTTCTTCAAGGCCGGCTACATCATTAAAAGTAACATTTACCTGGCTTTCTTTATCAAAGAGGGTCGCCTTGGATTTTCCGATATTAAAGATCTGACCGCCCCCACCACCGGCACCACCGCCCATGCGGCGCATGATAAAGATCCAGAAGGCGATGAACAATAATACAGGGAGGATAATGGTAAAGAACCAGGAGTTAAAGGTACTTTGTCTGGTCTGTTTTTCGGCAAGGATCTGCTGATCTTCAGGAATGTTCTTTTGGGACTCCTTCAGATCAGTGTCCAGCCTGTCCATTGAACCTGCATTAAAGTAGACGGTAGGGCCGTCGCTGGCACCAAAGTTGTTTCTGCTGATATACTGTTTATATTTTGCTTCTTTTAGCCTGTCCTTTTTAATAAAAACTTCTACTTTAACCACATCTTCATGTTTGTAGGCGATCAGTTTCTCTACATCACCAGGTAAGAGCATCTGGGTTTCAAAGGTGCGGTAAGAGACTGTTTTGGTCGCATCGGCACTAAACAGGAACTGTAATAAAATAAGGCCTAAAATAATAGCAGCATAAACCCAAAATATGTTAAACTTTGAACCTTTTTGAGGTTTCTTGGGAATATTTGGAATTCTCTTTATCAATTTGGGTTTTGTATTTGGGTTCTCTTTCATTGTAAAATCAAAAATGGGGTGAATGATTAAGCACTTTGATAGGAAGTAGACTGGGCATCGCCCCAAAGGTCTTCAATTCCATAAAATTCGCGCTTTTCAGTTTTAAATATGTGAACTACGATATCAAAATAATCAAGAATGATCCAGTCGGCATGTTCCAGGCCTTCTTTTCTCCATGGATTAGTTTGAGTTTTTTTATAGATTTCTTCCTCTACACTATCGGCAATTGCTTTAACTTGTGTTGCGGAATCTGCATTGCAGATGATAAAGTAATCAGAAACAGAACTATTGAGCGCTCTTAAGTCCAATCTTACGATGTCGTTTCCTTTTTTTTCCTGGATGCCGTGTACAGCGATCTCTGAGAGGTATGTAGAAAGGTTTCCAATTTTCTTTTTTACCATTAAAATGTTTTAATTTTGATAAACAAATATACAATCAACACTTGCAAAATAACACTTTTTCAACATTATTTGTTGGTCAAAATTTGATCAGATTATCTGAGGTTGATTCTACCAATAACTTTTTAAAAGCTAAGGTGTCAAATTCCGAGCCATTACCCGAAGGAACTGTTATTATGGCAGATAATCAATTTGCGGGGAGGGGGCAGCAGGAAAACACCTGGTATGCAGAACCTGGGGCAAGCCTTACTTTCAGCATTTACCTGTGTCCGCTTTTCTTGCCTGTTTACAGCCAATTTCTGTTGAATATGGCAGTCAGCCTTGGGGTTAAAGAGGCGCTGGCAGGCTTTCTGGGCGATTCCCTGAAAATAAAATGGCCTAACGACCTGTATGATAACGATCAGAAAGTTGCAGGGATTTTGATAGAAAACATCATTTCCGGATCTCAATATAAGGCCAGCATTGTAGGCATAGGGGTTAACGTGAACCAGGTAAATTTTGATCCTGTGCTGTTAAACAGAGCGACGTCTTTAGCTAAAATTTTACAGCGGGATGTTAATTTAATGGAAGTATTGGCAATTATTTGCGAAAACATCGAAGCAGAATACCTTAAATTAAAAGCAGGGAATTTTAAGATGTTGCAATACAATTACATTAATGGCCTGTATAAATTCAATCAACCGGCGCTTTACCGCCATAATGACGAACAGTTTGAGGGGACGATAACAGACGTAACCGGGAACGGACAGCTGGTAATCTTATCGGAGGGGACTGAAAAGCAGTTTAATTTTAAAGAAGTAGAATTTTTAAATAACATTTAAAGATTATAGCTAATTTCACGGCCTTGTAGAATACTGTTTAAAACCGGCTGAAAACTAAATGAACAAGATTAAAAATATAGGAGTATTAACTTCCGGCGGTGACGCCCCGGGAATGAATGCTGCCATTAGGGCAGTTGTTAGAGCGGCAATTTACTATGATTTGGAAGTTACAGGTATTTTAAGGGGTTATGAAGGCTTGGTTCATGGCGATTTTATCGAAATGAACAGAAAATCGGTAGCGAATATCATTCAACGGGGCGGAACCATTTTAAAAACTGCCCGCAGTGAAACGTTCAAGACCGCGGAAGGTCGTGAAATGGGATACCAGCAATTAAAAAAACACCATATAGATGCCCTGATCGTGATTGGTGGTGACGGGACTTTTACCGGGGCAAATTTATTTACGAATGAGTTTGATTTTCCGATAGTGGGCCTTCCGGGTACCATAGATAATGATTTACAGGGAACAGATTTTACGATTGGATATGATACGGCCATTAATACAGTCGTAAATGCGGTTGATAAAATAAGGGATACTGCTGAATCGCATGACAGGCTGTTCATTGTAGAGGTGATGGGCCGGGATTCGGGACTGATTGCTTTGAGAAGCGGTATAGGAGTGGGCGCTGAAGCGATCCTTATCCCGGAAGCGAACATGGGTGTGGAAGGCCTGATCCAGCGCCTGGAGAACGGGCGTAAAGACAAGGCCTCAAAAATTGTGATCGTTGCTGAAGGTGATGAAGTTGGCGGGGCTTTTAATGTTGGAGAAGCACTCAAACAAAAATTCCCGAACTACGACATCAGAGTCTCGGTACTGGGACATATACAACGTGGTGGGAAACCAAGCTGTATGGACCGGGTTCTGGCAAGCAGGTTTGGCGTGGCCGCCGTTGAGGGGATTTTGGCCGGACAGTCGGGCGTAATGGTTGGACAGGTAAACCGGGAGCTCATTTTTACCCCATTTGATCATGCCATAAAACATATTGATGCACAGCAGGTTAGTCCGGCCTGGTTAAAACTAGTAGAAATTTTATCTTTATAAATAAGAAATGGCCAGTTAACTGGCCATTTCTTATTCTTCTATAATCACAGCAGTACCTGTTGCAGCAACCATGAGCATGCTGCCGCCACTGCCAACGGTTTCATAGTCCAGATCGACCCCGATAATTGCATTGGCACCCATTGCCGCTGCATATTGCTGCATCTCGTTTACAGCGGTATTTTTACCTTCGCGGAGGACCTGTTCGTAAGAGCCTGACCTGCCGCCAACAATATCACGGATGCCAGCAAAAATATCTTTAAAAATGTTGGCACCAATAATGGTCTCGCCGCTTACAAGGCCGATGTATTTAACTACTTTTTTGCCTTCTATAGAGTTGGTGGTTGTGATTAGCATAAATTATTTTTTGATTGTTTGACTGCCATACAACCCGGATGTTACAGGGAATAATGGGTTTTTGCAATATAATGTGGAATTTTAAAACAGTGCATCTTGTTAATCATTAGTATTTTACTTACTTTTGCAGCCCCGCAAGCATAAAGCTCCGGGAACTATGTTGAATACATAAATTAAAAGAAGAAATGGCAACTAAAATCAGATTGCAAAGATTCGGTAAAAAAGGGAAACCTTTTTTCCACGTAGTGGTAGCGGATTCCCGTTCACCAAGAGATGGTAAATTTATTGAGCGTTTAGGTTCTTATAACCCAAATACCAATCCTGCTACCATTGACCTTAATTTTGATAAAACTTTAGACTGGGTAAACAAAGGCGCTGAACCTACGGATACTTGTCGCGCTATCCTTTCTTACAAAGGTGTTTTGTATAAAAAACATTTAGAGGGCGGTGTTAAAAAAGGTGCTTTAACCGCAGAACAGGCAGAAGCTAAATTTGCTGAATGGTTAGGCGCAAAAGGTGAAAAAATTGAAGGCAAAAAAGACAGCTTAACTAAATCTAAAGATGAAGTTAAAAAAGCTGCTTTAGCTGCTGAGGCTAAGAAAAATGCTGACCGTGCTACTGCACTTGCAATTAAAAATGCACCTGTAGAAGAAGAAGTAGTAGAAGAGGCTCCTGTAGCTGAAGCTGCAACTGAAGAAGTAGCTGTAGAAGAAAGTCCTGCTGTAGAAGAAGCCCCTGTGGCCGAAGCTGCTGCTGAGGAAGCTCCTGCTGCTGAAGAAAGCAAAGAAGAAGAAGCATAATATTTTTGTTATGCTGCAGGATAGCGAAGGATTCATTTCATGATTCTTCGCTATTTTTATTCATAGGTATTTATGACACAGGAAGAAACATTTTATATAGGGTATATTACCAAAACAAAGGGGCTAAAAGGAGAGGTTCAGTTATTTTTTGAATATGATGAGCCAGACTTGCTTGATCTGGATGTGGTTTTTGCAGCTATCAATGGCAAAATGGTTCCTTTTTTTGTCTCTTCTTATAAACTACAGAACAACAATACGGGGAATTTCTATTTTGACGACATTGATCATATAGACAAGGCGCAGCCCCTGGTGAAAAAAAAGATATACCTGCCCCTGACTAAAATGCCGGACCGTTCGGACGAGGACTTTCATTATAATGACCTTAAAGGCTTTATGGTCTCAGATGAAAACAAGGGCGAACTGGGTGAGATTATTGAAGTAAACGAATACCCCCAGCAATTTGTGGCAACGGTTTTATATAAAGGAACAGAGATCATGTTTCCTTTAAATGAGGACATGATTGTTGAAATAGATGAGGAGGAGGAAACATTACTGGTAGATTTACCGGAGGGCCTGCTTGATATTTATCTGTCAAATTAATTTTAACTTTATACCATGCGTTTCGACATTATATCCGTCTTGCCCGATCTGCTGAGCAGTCCTTTTGCCCATTCTATTTTACAGCGGGCACAAAAGAAAGGTCTTGTAGAAATTGTGCTGCATAACCTGAGGGATTATGCCAGTAATAAGCAGAAAAGCGTTGACGATTATCCTTATGGGGGAGGCAGCGGCATGGTGATGTCTATAGTGCCTTTTGCCTGCTGCATTGAAGCGCTGAAGGCTGAAAGGGATTACGACGAGGTTATTTTTATGAGCCCGGATGGGGAAACATTCAACCAAACTATCGCGAATGAGCTGTCGGGGAAAAAAAATATCATGATTTTATGCGGGCACTATAAAGGGATCGACCAGCGGATCCGCGATCTTTTTGTAACCCGGGAAATATCGATCGGGGACTATGTGCTTTCGGGAGGAGAATTGCCCGCCGCAGTATTGGTGGATGCAATTGTACGCCTGATACCAGGTGTACTGAATGACGAAACTTCGGCCCTGTCCGATAGTTTTCAGGGCGAATTGCTGGATGCGCCAGTTTATACCAGACCGGCCGACTGGCGGGGGCATAAGGTTCCGGATATTTTATTGAGCGGCCATGAGGCGAAGATCAATGAATGGCGACACGAACAGGCCTTAATACGCACGCAATTGCGCAGGCCGGATCTGCTGGAGGATTAATTTTCTATTTAAATACCCTTATTCATCTTTTGAAAGGACTAAGTCCCGTATTTAAGCTAATCCAGCTTACATACGGGACCGCTGTTTGGTTATTTTCTTTTTAAATAAAAATATTTTTTGTTGGGTTGTGATTATTTTTTAAGTAGATTTACGCTAAAAAAATTATGATTGTATCGGTTTTTTTTGATAAAAAATCATAAAAATATAATTAAAAACAAGCTAAATATACCTTTATGAGCGACAAAGCAAGAAAATACAAGATCAATGATTGTTTGTTGCGGTTGCCAGTGCCACAGTACCGGGAGGCCGTAAAAATTATTCCTAAGATTTTAGGTGTTTCATTAAATACCTTTCATAATTACCGGAATATTTTATTTGATGACAAACAGGACATTCCATATGAAAAAGTGATCATGTTTGAAAAATTATTTGAAATGAGGACAGGTGAGCTGATCAATAAAGAGGTGCAGTGCAAACCTTTAAAAGTGCTTATGGGAAAAGAGTTGCTCACCAGCAGGTTTACGAAGAGGAATTAAAGCAAATTAATTTTATTAAAATGTACAAGTATAAAATCAATGAGTATTTATATGGCCTGAATGTGGTAGAATATTCGGCTGCAAGAAAGATCATTCCCCAGGAATTGGAAATATCGTTAAATACCTTTCATAACTACCGGAACATCCGGATTGATTCTGAAGCAGATATTCCCTATTGTATGATCAGAAAGCTGGAGATTCTTTTTAAGATGAACCGGGGCGGGCTGGAAAATTTTAAAATTAAGGGAGAGGACCTGCAGTCACTAATCTATAAAAGGAAAGGAAAAAAATGATTGGCAGCTCCGATCGGCCACTCTGGTTTTGTGGAAATATTAAAGAATGTGGAAAAAAATAAAAAACGTTTTTATTTTTGAAATAATATTCCTAATATTGCAGTCCGATTTTAAACAACAAAAAATCGGCTTAATAGCTTAAAATCATGGATTTAGTAAAATTTGTTGAAGAGCAGGTAATCGCAAAAAATGAGTTTCCTGCATTCAAATCAGGAGATACAGTGAGTGTTCACTATAAAATTCGCGAAGGTAATAAAGAACGTATTCAAATTTACCAGGGCGTAGTATTACAACGTAACAGCGTAGGCGCAAACGAAACGTTTACTGTTCGTAAAATGTCTAACGGTGTTGGTGTAGAGCGGATATTCCCTATTAACTCTCCAAACATTGCCAAAATCGAGGTGAACAGCCATGGTAAAGTTCGCAGGGCGAAACTATTTTATCTGCGCGAATTAACTGGTAAAGCAGCACGTATAAAATCTAAAAGGGTATAACATTCTTTCAAAAAAATATACGAACCTCCCCGATCATATCGGGGAGGTTTTTTTGTTTGTATATCTTTGCGCCAACTAACTTATTATAAATAATGAAAGAACTGTTAAAAAAATTCGAAGAGAAGCGGCCGGAGATCGTTTTTGAGTGGAAGGATAAGGATTCTGAAGCTGAAGGGTGGGTGGTGATCAATTCGCTTCGCGGAGGAGCAGCAGGTGGAGGGACCAGGATGCGCAAAGGCCTGGACAAAAGAGAGGTTGAATCTCTGGCAAAAACAATGGAAGTAAAATTTACCGTATCCGGCCCACCGATAGGCGGGGCAAAGTCGGGCATCAATTTCGATCCTGCAGACCCGAGAAAAAAGGAGGTTCTGGAGCGCTGGTATAAAGCGGTAATGCCCCTGCTAAAAAATTATTACGGTACGGGCGGCGATTTAAATATTGATGAGATCCATGAGGTGATCCCTATTACTGAAAACTACGGGTTATGGCACCCTCAGGAAGGCGTAATCAATGGGCATTATCAGGCAAGGGAAAATGAAAGGATCCACCAGATCGGGCAGCTGCGCTACGGGGTCTCCAAAGTGCTGGAGGATTTAAATTATACGCCAGACATTAAAAGAAAGTACAAGGTTGCTGATATGATCACCGGTTATGGTGTGGCGGCATCTATCGGCCATTTTTACAGCATCTGGGGTGGGAAGTTGTCAGGAAAAAGAGCGGTTATCCAGGGCTGGGGAAATGTAGCGGCAGCAGCAGGGTATTACCTGGCACAAAATGGTGTGAAAATTGTTGGGATCATTGACCGTGTTGGTGGATTGATCTGTAAGGATGGCTTTACACAGGAAGAGGTCATTAGCCTGTTTAACAGCAGAACAGGAAATACGCTGGTATCGCCCGACCTGATTCCTTTTGAACTGGCCAGTAAAGAGATCTGGGATATTGGCGCCGAGATATTTGTTCCCGCTGCAGCTTCCAGACTTGTTCAGCAAAACGAAGTGGACCAGTTGATACATGGGGGGCTCGAAGTGATTGCCTGTGGTGCAAATGTTCCTTTTGCGGATAAAGAGATTTTCTTTGGGAGCATTATGGAGCATGCAGATAAGCACGTTGCAGTGATACCGGATTTTATATCAAATTGTGGTATGGCCAGGGTTTTTGCTTACCTGATGCAGAGAAATGTAGAAATGAGTGACGATGCGATATTTACGGACGCGTCACAGGTGATTTATAAGGCACTGAAAGCGGTTCATGAGGAATCTCGGGAAAAGAAGGAACTCTCTAAAACTGCATTTGAGATTGCGCTTAAACAATTAGTATAATTATGATTATGGACTATCAATTTTTTGAACAGGTTTTTTGGGGAAACACCGTTAAGCAATATTGCGTTTTTGTAGTTATTATTTTACTTGGATTGCTGTTTAAAAGATTGGTGTCCAGGTTGTTTAGTCTGGCCCTTTTTAAGGTGTTCAGCAAATTTGCGGAAGAGGTCAGGGGAGAAACCTTTGTTGCGCTGCTGGTAAAGCCTATAGAGTCTTTCATTACTTTTTGCACCATTTATCTGGCGATCAACAATTTAACCCACCCCCTTAACCTTGTGCTCTGGCACAGGTCGAAAACTAAGGTTGGGGTTACGATAGGGGATTGCCTGGATAAGATCTTTCTTTTTCTGATTATTCTGTCCATTTTCTGGATCATCCTGAGGATCATTGATTTCATCGCTTTTGTATTAAAACACAAGGCAAGCATAACGAATAACCGGGCCGATGATCAGTTGGTCCCTTTTTTAAAAGAACTGACCAAAACCTTGATCTGTTTTCTTGGTTTTTTTGTTTTGCTGGGCTTTGTTTTTGAGATCAATGTGCTTACACTGATCACGGGATTGGGTATAGGGGGTATTGCGATTGCACTGGCTGCAAAAGAAAGTCTGGAAAACCTGATCGGTTCATTTACGATATTTTTGGACAAGCCCTTCACGGTTGGCGATGTGGTAAAGGTGGATGGTATTGAAGGTACAATTGAGAAAGTGGGCTTCAGGAGTACCTGGCTGGTCAGTCCGGATAAAACAACTATTGTTATCCCAAACCGGGCAATGATAGATGGTGTGCTTGAAAATGTGACGTTAAGAAATTACAGAAGGGTTAATTTTTTTATAGGAATAGTCTATGAGACGGCGCCTGAGGATATTAAAAAGATCCTGTCTGCCATTGCTGCTTTTCTTGAGGCACATCCTGATACTAAGGACGGATATGCCACATTTGATAATTTTGGCGATTCTGCCTTGCATATCCAGGTTGTTTACCTGGTGATCAATATGGAGCACAGTAAATATGTAAAAGTAAAAGAAGAGATCAATTTTAAACTAATGGAGATTGTAAAAGAATTCAGGTCTGGGTTTGCCTATCCGACCCAGCGCTCTATCAGTGACAGCTTTCCGCAGCAAAACAGTAAATAAAAAAGACCCGGCATTACCGGGTCTTTTTTATAGTGTATAGGTTCATCCCTTATGCCAGCTCGGCCAGCACTGTAATCCCGCCTTTTACGACCTGATTGAGCTCGAGGTTAACCTTCGTGCCCAACGGCAGGAAAATGTCCACCCTAGAGCCAAATTTAATAAATCCGAATTCTTTATTCTGGGTTACGGTATCGCCTTCCTTAATGTACCATACAATTCGTCTGGCAAGGGCCCCTGCAATTTGTCTGAACAGGACCGGGGTGCCATTTTGGTGTTCTACTACAACCGTGGTCCTTTCATTTTCTGTAGATGATTTAGGGTTCCAGGCGGCCAGGTATTTGCCGGGATGATATTTAAAGAATTTAACTACACCGGAAATGGGGTTTCTGTTGATGTGTACATTTACAGGCGACATAAATATCGAGACCTGTAGTCTTTTATCTTTAAAATATTCTCCTTCCAGCGTTTCTTCTATCACCACTACTTTTCCGTCTGCCGGACAGATCACAAGGTTCCCGCCACTTGTAAATGACCGGGATGGATTCCTAAAGAATTGGAGGACCGTGATAAACAATAAAAAAGATAAAATGTAGATCAGCCACTTTAACCAGGTCATATTTGCAAATCTGTAATCGATGAATGCGTTGAGTACAAATATGAAAAGAACAGATAGTGCTATGGTGGTGTAACCCTCTTTATGTATGGTCATTGATATGGTATAATATGTTTGCGCAAAATTGGGAAAAAAAAATTACATTTTTGCCCTGTAAATGTCTTTAAGGTTTCGGCCAAGGCCAATATAATCCAGGCCATATCCTACTACAAATTCATTGGCAATTTCAAAACCTACGTATTCCAGTTCGGCAATTTCTATTTTTAATGCTGCGGGTTTAAACAATAAAGCGCATACCCTAACTGAAGCGGGCGCTTGTTTGTGTACCTCATTTAAAATATGGCCCAGTGTAAAACCGGTATCTACAATATCTTCCACAATGATGACGTCACGATTGTGCAGGTCCTCAGGTAAACCAAAGGCCTGTTTCATAGTTCCACTGCTTTCTGTACCCTCATAAGAAGAGACCCGGATAAAGCCGGCTTCGCAGGGCCCGTCAAATTCTCTCAGCAGGTCGGCCATAAAGAGGAAGCTGCCATTGAGTACGCCGATAAATACCGGGCTGCGGTTCTCGTAATCAACATTTAACTGTATGCCGATTAAACGGATACGTTTGCTGATGTTGTCGTTGTCCAAAAGGAGCTCAAATTCTTTACCGGCGATTTGAATTTTATTCATGGTATGGGTTTCATTAAAGCTGTCCTGTTTTCTCCTTCTCCTTTTCTTTCCGGCGTTGTTCGCGGCGCTCCTGCCTTAATTCTTTTTTTGTTTTTTGCGCTGTATCTAGCTTTGCCGGCTGGGTGGTTGTAGTATCTTTTTTATTGCGCCCAAATAAGCGGTCAAATAAGTTCTTTGAAGCGTCCTGTGTTTCAACAGCAGGCAGCGGGTCGTCGTTATCGAAAGCATTGGTGTCAATTTTAGCAGAGTCGGGCAGCAGATATTGCCGCAAACCTTCACGAAGGCGTACATTGTAGAAGCCATATCCGCTGGTATCGGCAGGGGTAAGTCCCCTTCTGGCCATAATGTTACCAATGTATTTGAAATAGGGATACAGGTAGTCTTTCAATCCGCCATCACCCCGGAACTTAAAGAGGGCAATTTTAGGGCGGGGGACAATATTGGCCAGAAAAATGCCTTCTCCTATGTTCAGGTCAGACGGTCTTTTGCCAAAATAGTATCGTGTAGCTTCTCCTATGCCATAAATGTTCTGCCCCATTTCGATAATGTTGAAATAAACCTCAAGCATACGATTCTTGCTGACCAGGTGGTTGTTTTCTATCAGCCAGACAATAAGGATCTCTTCAGCCTTTCTTGCGAGCGTTTTCTGACGGCTGAGGAAAACATTTTTAACCAGCTGCATAGAAATGGTGCTGCCGCCGCGTACAAATTTCTTTTCTTTAAAGTTTACGGCAAACGACTTGCGGATGGATTCCTGAACAAAGCCCTTATGTGTAAAAAAAGAAGGGTCTTCAGAAGTTAAGATCGCATTTTTAAAATTGCTTGAAACATCAGAAAGGGGCGTAAAGTTGGGATTGGAAGGCCCGATCATAATGTCGCGCATGGGTTTGCCCCGTTCATAGGGGGTATAAATAAAGTCACTGTTGATCTTTTGCAGGTTTGTTTTGCCCCATTTCAGGATCTTAAAGTTCATTGGTGTTAACGAGGAATTGAATTGCACGCTGTCGGGCAAAGCGCTATCCAGGTAAAAATTCAGGTCGTACCGTACTTTTCCGCTTACCTGCATCCCCTCAAGCGATTCAAAGAGCCCTTTAGGAAAGGCGCTCAATACTTCCTGGGCATCCTGGTCGGGAGCATGCAGCTGAAGTTCATAAATTTTGTGGGGTGAAAGGGTGTATTTTAAGTAAGGATGAATAGCGGCGTTTTTCAGAAATATAGTGGATGAGCTGTCAAGGGCCACAAAGTTTTTTCCGATCAGCATATCTGCATCAATTTTTGCATCCGGAACGATGATATCGTTCGAAGCGATCTTAGGATGGTTGATGAGCAGGTTTTTTACCGACCAGGAGCCTGAGATCTTAAAATTATCCCCGCTGTAATCGGCATTTTTCATTTCTGTCCTTACCGTATCAAAGCTGAACCTGGCCTGCAGTTTTCGCTCCAGATAGGGCAGCTCAACTTTTTTATTGTCGGCAAAAAGCATAACGTCCAGTTGTTTTTTGCCCGGTTTTACCGTTCCCTTGATGTGCCAGGTTGCTTCATTCCAATTTACTAGAATGGTCGAGTTCAGGTCGCCATCATCTATCGTGGCTGTTGTGGTCAGGAAAGTTAATTTTGCTGTGTCGTTGTCATTTACGTTCAGCAAAAAGTCTTTGACCTCCATGTTATCCGGAATTTTGTACAAAACTTGATTTAAAAGGTTATGTGCAAGATCGCCAAGGCCAATTTTTGATTTATTTTCTGTGCTGTCTTTCTTTTTGCGTTTCAGGAAGAAATCAAGGTTGCTCAGGGAGTCCCTGAACACAATGTTGACTTTCCCGCTGTTTAAATTGATCTGCGAAAGCTTTACATCTCCAAAAATCAGAGGAAAAAGCTTTACCCCAATGGTCATATCGTTAATAGTCGTCAGGGTATCACGGTCTTTGGGTACCACAGAAATACCTTTCATCTGAACGGTATTGAGGCCGTTAAAGCCATATTCTCCGATTTTTATATCGAGTCCATAATCCTTATCTGCTTTTGCAATGGCTTTTGCCATCATTTTTTCCAATAACGCTTCTCTTTTGTTATAGGCAATAATGCCTCCAATAACCAGGACGAGCAGAAAACCCCCTAGTACCCACGCGCCAATCTTAATGTACTTTTTAGGGATGTTAATTTTTGGAAGATGCATGCTATAAAACAGATATTATTGCTAAACGTTAAACTCAAATGTTTATTTCGTGTTAAAATTACAATAAAAAGGGGCATTTAAAATTAATTGTGGCGGTCTTTTGTTAAATTTGACTAATGATGATTAGCCAAGAACAAGTTCTAGCCGCTTTAAGGAATGTTGAAGACCCAGATCTGAAGAAAGACCTGGTGACCTTAAACATGATCAAGGACTTAAAAATAGAAGACAAACACATAAGTTTTACCTTAGAACTGACCACTCCGGCCTGTCCGATGAAGGATATGCTTAAAAATGCCTGTTTAAATGCCATTAAGCATTTTGTGAGCAGAGAGGCAGAAATAGAGATCAACATTACCTCGAGGGTAACCAGACCTATGGATACCACGCAGCTTAAGGCCATCCGGAATATTATCCTGGTCTCTTCAGGCAAAGGGGGGGTAGGAAAATCAACTGTAGCCAGTAACCTGGCCATTGCACTGGGGGCCGATGGGGCAAAAGTAGGGCTGATAGACGCGGATATTTATGGGCCTTCGGTACCAACTATGTTTGGCCTGGTTGGGGCAAAACCAGGTGCAAGAGAAACAGCAGAGGGTAAAACGCTGATTATGCCTATCGAAAAATATGGCATAAAACTATTGTCTTTAGGCTTTTTTGCCGATCCTGACCAGCCTGTGCCCTGGCGCGGACCAATGGCTTCCAATGCGGTAAAGCAGCTGTTTAATGATGCCGACTGGGGCGAGCTGGACTACCTGATTGTAGACCTGCCACCGGGGACGGGCGATATCCACATTACGATTACCCAAAGTTTTCCTATTGCCGGGGCTGTAATTGTGACCACACCCCAGCAGGTAGCGCTTGCGGATACACGAAAAGGGCTTGCCATGTTTAAAATGCCATCCATTAACATCCCTGTATTGGGTGTAGTGGAAAATATGGCTTATTTTACACCGGCCGAGCTGCCCGAAAACAAATATTATATTTTTGGAAAAGATGGCGGAAAAGAACTCGCAAAATCATTTGGTGTGCCTTTCCTGGGCGAAATTCCGATTGTACAAAGCATTACTGAAGGGGGCGATAGCGGCGTTCCGGTAGCTATGGATACACACAACAGTGTGGCCCGGTCTTTTGCAGAAATTGCAGGTAAAGTAGCCCAGCAAATTGCTATAAATAATGCCCAAAGTGCAGGTAATGTTTCCCCTGTCGTAGAAATTGATACGAATTGAGGAAAAAAATTACTATTTTTATATTTTAATAATTTACCAAAATGAATTTAACAGAACAAGTAGAGCAGGCACTGGAAACCATCAGACCTTATTTAATAGCTGATGGAGGAGACGTAGCCATAGAAGAGATTACGCCGGAAAATGTAGTTAGATTGAAATTATTAGGTAACTGCGGATCCTGCAAAATGAGTTTTATGACCATGAAAGCAGGGATTGAACAGGCCATCATGAAGTCTGTTCCACAAATTACTGCTGTTGAAGCCGTTAACCTTGCCGAACCGGTATAAAATGATTTAACACAATTTAACTAGCCGTTTTAATCTTAACCGCTATTTTTGCAATATGAAGTATGCGCTGACCATTTTATTGTTTCTTTTCGTTTCTCCGTTATTTGCGCAGCAAAATACGACGGAGCGGCCATTGATCCAATTTACAGGTATCATTACCGATGTGGATAGCAATACAGTGGTCCCTTACGTTACGGTTACAAATTTAACCAATAAAGGTCAGCGCTACGCTGCCAATTATAAAGGGTATTTTTCTTTTATAGCCCATCCGGGCGATACCCTACTGTATACTGCAATCGGGTACAAGGACCTGCTGCTGGCCATCCCTTCGCAGATCAATGACAGTAAGTATACGGCAATGGTCAAAATGAAAGCCGAGATTGTAAACCTGCCTACCGTGCGTGTTTATCCCTGGGCTACTGTTGAAGAGTTTACCCGTGACTTCATGTCGATGAAGATTGCAGATGATGACTATGTCATTGCCGCCAGAAATCTTTCGCAGGAAAGTCTTAGCGGATTGATCCAAACCCTCCCAAGGGATGGTGGTGAGATCCAGAGCATCAACAACCGGCTTAACCACGACCGGGCATTAAATAAGAATATGGTTCAGACCAACCCACTTTTAAATCCTTTTGCCTGGGGCAAACTCATGCAGTCCATCTTTAAAGGAGATAAAGCCCGGAGCGAGAGCAACTAGCGTTTTTTGCTTTGTTTCGGAAAGCGCATCTTATAATCGGCCTTTACATTTCCTTTAGAAATGGCATCCAGCTTGCTTTTAAGCATTGTTTTACGCAGCAGGCTTAAAGTATCTGTAAACAGCTTGCCCTCTATGTGGTCATATTCATGCTGTATTACCCTTGCCGGCATTCCGCTTACTTCTTCTTCATTCAGCTCCCAGTGCTCATCGTAATATTTAATACGGATATTGGGCTTGCGCATAACGTCTTCCCTGATGTCGGGAATACTCAGGCAACCTTCATTAAATGCCCATGGCTCACCCGTTTCTTCCAGAATTTCGGCATTGATGAATACTTTTTTAAACTTGTTCTTATCCCCCTCATCGGCCCCTGTATCTACAATGAACAGGCGTATAGGCAGGCCCACCTGCGGTGCCGCCAACCCAACGCCGTGCGCGTTATACATGGTTTCAAACATGTTGCTGATCAGTTGTTTCAGATCCGGGTAAGTTTGTTCAATGGGTGTACATACTTTTTTTAAAACCGGGTCACCGTAGGCTATAATGGGTAGTTTCATGCTGCAAAAATACGAATATTACGCTAAAGGATAAAAAGTTAGGGAAGTAAGATTACTTTCGTCCAATATTTCATGCGTAATATTAGCCATATCAGTAGTGCTAACCGCCTGTATTTTCCTGAAAACGGTTTGCAGATCGTCAATTTTATCATAGTCGATCAGGCTTTTTGCCATAGATATGATCAGGCCGATCCGGTTTTCCTCGCCAAGGGCAATTTGTCCGATGAACTTGTTTTTAGCTTTTTGAAGCTGTACTTCAGTAAGGGGCTTGTCTTTAAGCTTTTTAAACTCTTTAAAAATGAGCGCCCAGGCCTTGTTTACCTTTTCTTTATCTGTTCCGAAATACAGGGTAAAAATACCGGTGTCACTTAAAGGGCTGTAGCCCGTTTCAATGGTATAGGCAATGCCGTATTTTTCCCTGATCTGCAGATTCAGAACAGAACTCATTCCGGTGCCTCCTAACAGGTTATTTAACAATAAAAGACCTGTTTTGTAAGGGTGTTGCAGGGAATAGGCCTGCGCACCCAGCATGGCATGCGCCTGCTGAATGGGCTTTTGAAATGTTTGGGTAATTGGCTCTACTTTGAGTGGTGCAATCCTTGTTGCGGTATGCAGGTTGGCAGGAATGTCTGAATAATGCTTAGAGCCAATTTTTACCACCTTGTTTAGAGAATAATTTCCCAATACGGCAACCACTATTTTGTCGGTATGGTAATTGGTTGCAATGAATTGCAGAATGTCCTTTTTATTCAGCTTGCCCACGCTTTCGGTAGTACCCAGAATGTTCCTTCCTAAGGGGTGCCCGGCAAATACAAGGTCTTCAAAATCGTCGTATATGGCCTCTTCTGGCTGGTCGAGGTAAGAGGCAATCTCATCCAGCACTACACTTTTCTCTTTCTCTATTTCCTCTTCAGGGAAAGTAGAGTGGAATACGATATCGTTAAACAGGTCCAGCGTCCGGTCTAAATAGGGATTCAGAAAAGAAGCGTGGATACAGGTATACTCTTTGGTGGTATACGCATTCAAATCGGCACCCACACTTTCCAGCCTGTTCAGGATCTGGTTGGTATTGCGCTTCTCCGTACGTTTGAAAATCAGGTGCTCAATGAAGTGGGCCAGTCCGGATTTGCTTTCTTGTTCATCCCTGGAGCCACTGTTAACAATAATACAGGCATGAGATATGGCAGATGCGGCCGGCACATGGAGCAGACGGATGCCGTTGGGTAAAGTATGAACGTTGTATTCCATTAAGGGGCAAAGGTACGGAGAAATATATCATGGCATTATAATTTTATTGTACTGTCAATTTGACAACAAAACCAATTTGGAATGCCCCTTGATATGTAGCTGATGTACTTAAAAATGAGTTAACATATGAGCATAGAAGAAAAAGGAACGATATCCATTCACACGGAGAACATTTTCCCAATCATCAAGAAATTCCTGTATTCAGACAACGAGATCTTTTTAAGAGAGCTGGTTTCCAATGCCGTTGATGCGGTACAAAAAATTAAACGCCTGGCAGCACTGGGCCAATACAACGGTGAACTGGGCAACCCACTGGTTGAAGTTGCGGTGGATGAAGAAAAAAAGACCATTACCATTACCGATAATGGCTTGGGTATGACCGCCGAAGAGATTAAAAAATACATCAACCAGGTGGCATTTTCCGGCGCCAGCGAGTTTGTAGAGAAGTTTAAAGATGCCAAAGATGCCAACGAGATCATCGGTAAATTTGGCTTGGGCTTCTATTCGGCCTTTATGGTTGCAGATCTCGTAGAGATCCAGACACTTTCTTATCAGGAGGGTGCCGAACCTGCCCGTTGGGTATGTGATGGCAGTACTGAGTTCGAAATTACGGCAGGTAACAGGACCAGCAGAGGTACCGAGATCATTTTACACATCAATGCAGAATCGGAAGAGTTTTTAAGCAAACACAAGCTGGAAGAGATCCTGGATAAATATGGCAAGTTTTTGCCTGTACCCATTAAGTTTGGTACCAAAACCATACAGGAACCGGATGGGGAGGATGAAGAAGGAAAACCGAAAACCAAAAGCGTTGAGACAGACAACATCATCAATACCACCAACCCGATCTGGACCAAGGCACCTGCAGATTTGTCAGACGAAGATTACCTTGACTTTTATAAGCAATTGTATCCTTTTTCGGAAGATCCGCTTTTTTGGATCCACCTGAATGTAGATTATCCTTTTAACTTAACAGGTGTATTGTACTTCCCGAAAGTGAAGAATGATTTTGATATGCAGCGCAATAAGATCAAATTGTTCTCACGTCAGGTATTCATTACCGATGAGGTGAAAGACATTGTGCCGGAGTTTTTAATGTTGCTGCATGGGGTGATCGATTCACCTGATATCCCTTTAAATGTTTCCAGAAGCTTTTTACAGGCCGACAGCAATGTGAAAAAGATCAACAGCTACATCACTAAAAAAGTTGCTGATAAGTTACAGGAGCTGTTCAATAAAGACCGTAAAGGTTATGAAGAAAAATGGGGTGATATTGGCCTGTTCGTAAAATACGGAATGGTGAGCGAAGAGAAATTTTATGAAAAAGCTAAAGACTTTGCCTTACTGACCAATACAAAACAAGAAAACTATACCCTGGAAGAGTACCGCGATAAGGTGAAAGACATCCAGACCGATAAAAACGGGCAGCTGGTTTACATTTACGCGAACGATCCGTCAAAACAGGATAGCTTTATACAGTCGGC
Organism: Pedobacter sp. AK017; assembly: GCF_014200825.1. Classification (NCBI taxonomy): domain Bacteria; kingdom Pseudomonadati; phylum Bacteroidota; class Sphingobacteriia; order Sphingobacteriales; family Sphingobacteriaceae; genus Pedobacter; species Pedobacter sp. AK017. Next base: position 153,711 of record NZ_JACHCW010000002.1, on the reverse strand, counting down.
CAATAAAAAAGATTACGACGTATTGCTGATGAATTCCCCAATCGATAACCACTTTGTACAGCACCTGGAGCAGAAGCTGGAAAAAACATCTTTAAAACGTGTAGATTCAAGCGTGGCCAGTAAATTGATCGAGAAGGATGATAACCTGGAATCGGTTCTGTCAGAAGAACAAGCTAAAAAGGTTGCAGCTATATTTGATAAGGCGATCAATAAGCCGGGATACCATGTTGAGGTTGTAGGCTTAAATCCTGATGAACTACCTGTAACCGTAACCATGGATGAATTTATGCGCCGGATGAAAGATATGGCCGCTATGGGCGGTGGAATGGGTTTCTATGGCAATATGCCGGATAGCTATAAAGTCGCCATTAATGGAAACCACAAGCTGATCGGAAAAATTATAGCTGCTGACAATGAAGAAGAGCAGGGCTTGCTGGCCAAACAGGCTGTAGATTTAGCATTGCTTGCGCAAGGCATGCTTACCGGAGCGGAACTGACAGCCTTTGTGAGCAGAAGTGTAGAATTGATATAGCATATAGCTGATGCTTTTCTGAAGAAGATAAAAAGGCCTGGCTACTGCCAGGCCTTTTTATTTATAGCATGCTTTTAAGATCAGCAGGCGAATAATTGATGGATTTTAAGGTCTTGTCGTCATTGGACCTGTATACCAGGAACAATTCTTCTTCTTCCTTATGATAAGCATCGCACTGGTGGTTTTTTCTGTAGTGCGCTATTGTTTCATTCGCTTCTTCAAGCGATTTACAGGCTTTGCTCATGTTGGAACGGTGGACTTCATCAAAAAGAGACTTGAACTTATCACCCAGTCCGAATTCGAGAATGGCACCAGCCAGCACATATTGCAGGTCACATAGTGCATCGGCAACTTCTACAAAGTCGTTCGCCTCAATCGCCTGTTTCAATTCATGGAGTTCTTCAGCAAGTAAAGAAACCCTTAAATTGGCCCTTTCCCGGGAAGGAATGCCTGGTGTTTCTTTTATGGGGTGCTTAAAGGTTTTATGAAATTCAGCAACCTGATTTAATGAATTCGGCTCTTGCATAGCTTTATAGAGTTGTTAGTGATCTGATTAAATTACTTCCGGGCAAAATTAAGTATTCCCGCTTAATATTTCGGTCCCCAGGCTACATCCTTAAAAAAAATATACGCTGCTGTAGCGTTTTTGATGCGGCCATCGTTTTAAGAAGAAAAATAGTTAATGGCCATTAACCTATTGTTGTGTAAAATTTAATAAAGACTCTTGTCGGGCCCTGTCTGACAATTAAAAACAAAAAAGATGAAACTAACAATTAATTTAAAAACGATATTCAAAACATTTATAGCTGCGGTTACCTTATCAGTAGTTTTTGTGGCCTGTTCAAAAGACAGGAGTGAGCCTCAGCAGGTAGCGGGGCTTTCTATTATCATGGCCTATCCGGATACCACAACTTTAGATTTTATCGTCGATCAAACAAGGGTAAACAATGCTAAAGGGTTGAACTTTAACGGAAAAATTGATTATTTAAACCTATTTCCAGGAAACAGAAGGCTGGGCATCACCAAAAGAAATTCCAACAGGTTAATCATGTCCGAGAACTTTAACCTGCTTTCAGGGGTTGGCTATTCTATTTTTGTGGTAGATACCGTTAAGGATAATACCAAAAGATTTCTTTTGACAGAGGACGACCTGAGTGCTCCTGCTGCAGATAAAGCAAAAATCCGCTTCATCAATTTAAGCAAGGATGCCCCTGCATTGAGCCTTAGGATACATGGAAAAGATGCAGACCTGTTTACCGGTAAAGCATTTTATGAATATACCAGCTTTTCTGCTGTTGACCCGGGCGAAAGTGTAACCTTTGATGTCAACGAAGGAACAACACTTAAAACCAGTTTGCCGAATGTTAAAATAGAAAAAGGGAAAATTTATACCATTTACGCCAAAGGGTTTCAGGCTGCTGCAATAGATAGCTTAAAACTGCGCGCTGCAATTTACACACACAAATAATATCTGTTTATATTTGAGGATGTTCTGTAATTTTATACGGGACATCCTCTTTTAAAATTCAGCTGAGGTCTATGAAAAACGTATAAACCCCTAATTGCCTAAAAAGGAATGCTCAAGTTTGAGGACGCTATAGCGGGGTGCTTAAGGAACGACAATAAGAGTAAAGAGATGGTGTATAAATCATTCTATGGATATTTAATGGGCGTAATTTTACGGTATGTTGAGGATAGGAATGACGCGGAAGAGCTTGTAAATGACAGTTTTATAAAGATATTTAAGAATATCTCCCAGTTTAGCGCACCTAAGTATAATGACCAGATGCAAAAAGCCTTTAAAGGCTGGATTGCCAAAATTTCTTCCCGTACGGCAATAGATTTTTTGAGGGGCAAAAGAACATTTCTATACGTTGATGACATGACTGAACTGCAGCAGCCCATTACCGAGCTGAATGCGGTTTCGCAGCTTAATGTGCAGGATATGATGAAGATGCTGAATAAATTACCGGAAACACACAAACTGGTTTTTAATATGTACGAAATTGAAGGCTTTTCGCATGAAGAGATTTCAAAAATGATGAATATCCCGGAAAGTTCCTGCAGGGTTTACCTGACAAGGGCAAAGAACAAGTTGAGAGAACTTTATAAAAACTCTTTGTTAAATGCATACGAACCGACAACACAAATCCGCAAAACATGAAACCGGAAGATGACGGGCTGATTGCCCATATAAGAGAAAGTTTGACGGAACACGAGGAGGCCTATAATCCTGGTGCATGGGAGCGCTTTGAAAAGAAAGAGCGTAAAGGGAAAGGTCTGCTTTGGCTAACAAGTTTAGCTGCGGCAGCAGTGGCCCTGATGATTGGTTTTGCTTTATTTTATACCAGCCATAAAACACTGCATAAAAACCCGGACCTGTATACTAAAATCAGTAAGCCGGTACAGGATACTATCGCTGTGTTGCCGGTCCCGGCAAAAGAAACAGCAGCTGCTCATGGCATAGCCGAAAGACTGAATACTGGAGTTGCACATAACCAGGCGGTAACTAAACAACGCAGCAACAATAACATCAGCAGCAGTCCTTTAATTGTGAATACACAACAGCCTGTGGCACCGATTAGCGCTGTAAGCCCCGTAAAAGAGCCGGCCGTTCAGGAGCCTAAAACAAGTACAGCACCTGTTGCGGTGACTATTGAGAAAAAAGAGGTTATTGTAACTGCTGCAGATTCGGGAGTTGTGGCTAAAACCCAGGAAAAGACAAATAAGCCACTTAGTTTTCAGGAGTTTCTGAACGCAGAAGTAAAGACCAACCCGCAGGTTGCCCAAACAAAATCGGTCGCCAAAAAGAGCGATAAATGGGAAATGGGAGTTGTTGTGGCCCCGTCTATAGGCAACGGTAAAAAACTGAACATGGGTTATGGTGTAAGCATGGCTTATGCATTGTCCAATAAAGTATCTATCAGTTCTGGAATTTCTTACAGTGAAATGGGCGCATCTAAAGACCTCACAAATAATGGCGAAAGAGCATTTAACAGTCCCGGTCCGGCCTCGGCAATGGTTAGGGAAACAAAAAGCCTGCAATCTGTTGATGCCAACCTGGTAGGACTGGATATCCCGATAGAGATCAAATATTACTTCAATAAAAAATTCTATACCAATGTCGGGCTCTCTGCCTTTGCCGTATTAAGCCAGAAACAAAGTAACAATTACCTGCAGGGGGTGGTAGAAAATGACCTGAGCAACCAATCGGGGTTTTCGGCTGTTTATACCACGAAAAGTGTTTCTGAGGCAGTTCCATCGGCTGAAGTGAGGAACGACAAATATCTCGGCTTTTACAACATCTCCTTTGGCTATAAGCAAAAAATATCCGACAAACGTGCTTTTGCTGTAGAACCCTTTCTGAAGCTGCCGGTAAAAGAATTTACAAAAGAAAACCTATACCTGCTGGGTACAGGTATAAGGTTAAAGTTTGATTTCTAATGGCGGGGGCCTTTCTTTTCCGGCATTAAGATAAATTCGGCCAGATTTTCGCCACCGGCATATTGCCGCGCAGCAGTGCGGACACTTTCAGGGCTTACTTCACCAAGAAGCTTATTGTAGGACGGTTCTGTTTCGGGTTTATCCCTGTTCATGTACTGGTTTCTCAGGTAATATACCCACCAGGTATTGCTTTCCACCTGCGTTTCGCGCATGCGCAGTTGCGCTGCCATAAACTTCTGTATTTCTGCCGGTTCGGGCCCTTCTCTTTTTAAGCGCTCCACTTCTTCTTTGCTGGCCTCAATTAAATGCTGTACATTTTCGGGGGCACAGTTAAAGCTGATGGTGATGCTGTATCTTTGAACGGGGATATTGCCATAACCCACATTTACAGATGGGGTATATACACCGCTTTCTTTTGCCCTTAAACGGTTCAGGATCCTGTAATTGATCATTTCCTTTAAGGCTTCCAACTGAATGTTGTTCAGGTCATTGTAGGTATAAGTGCCGCTATATACCAGCTGCACCCTGCTTTTTGCTTCGATACCCTTATAAACGGTTTTGCTTACCTGGCCCCTGGGCGTGCCAAAGCCAGCGTCTTTGTAGTGCTCTTTTCTGTGGATGGCCGGCAGGTTTCCCAGGTATTTTTTGATCAGGGGAATGGCCTTTGCCGTATCTATCGCCCCCACCAGTATAAAAGTAAAATCACTGGCATCAGCAAAACGATCCTGATAGAAACGATAAGCCTGGTCTATCGATGTACCATCCAGGTTTCCCGCTGTTTTTCTGGGGTTATAGCTGTTTAAAACAGCTGTAACGGTATCCTGAAAAACCAGGTTAGGACTTGCACTTCGATTGGCCATACTGGCTTCCTGTTGTGAAATGATGGCCAACCAGGCCTCAGGATCTTTGCGGGGCTGTGTAAAATACAGGTATATCAATTGCAGTGCTGTTTCCAGTTCAGTTGGCGAGGCACTTCCACTCAGACCTTCTGTAAAGTCGCTGATGGAGGCCGAAAGATTTACCGAACGGCCGCTCAGCATTTTATTCAGCTGTGCCCGTGTCAGCTTGCCCAGGCCACTCCGGTTTACCAGTAATGCTGCCAGCGCGGCTGAATGGTATATAGAATCTGCGGCAATAGATGTACCGCCATAACTGTATCCATTGATGATAATCTGGTCATTTTTAAAACGTGTCGGTTTGAGTATTACCCGGGCACCATTGCCTAAAATGAGTTCGGAAACCCCGGTGCCGACATTGGTTTTTGCCGCACTTATAACACCGCCCTCCGGTAGGTTGTCCAGCAGTTTTGATGGAACGGCCTCGCTCTGGTAGGGCTGCAGGTTCCTGCCGGAATCACTGATCCAGGAAAGCAGTTTTTTTTGATCAGGAAGCAGGGCTTTGTCCTTTTCCGGCGCTTCTATAATAATTACCCGGTTCTCTGTGCTGTTCAAAGCGCGGATCAGTTTATCCAGCTGCTCAAGCTTAATCTTAGCGAGGTTATTTTTCAGGAAATGATACTCATAATCGATGCCGGGAATGGCTTCTCCCTTTGTAAAGTGATTCAGGTATTCGGTCACATAAGCGGCAGAACTGTTCTTGTCGCGTTCTTTCCATTGTCTTTCTATGGTATTGAAAAGCGATTTCTTTGCACTTTCTAGTTCAGCCTGGGTAAACCCGAATTGCCTGGCCTGTTCATTAACCGCAAGTATTTTTTTTGCTGCCTGTTCCAACTGTCCCGGCTTGGCGGTTACCGCAATTGTAAAGGCATCAATATCAGCCAGAAAGCGGCCATAACCAATAGAGCCGATCAGCAAGGGAGCATTGGCCTGCTGTCTCAGTTCAGCAACACGGCTACCCAACATCCGGTTCAGCAGGCTCCGGCTTAATGATTCTATCAAATCGGCACTGGTTCTGACCGCTTTACCCTGGTGCCGTACAATAATCTGCATCCTGGTACTGGTCTGCTCGGGGTCTGTAATGATTTTTATTTGTGTGCCTTTATCAGGGGGAATGGAATAGTTTATTCTTTTCCTGCTGTGCATCGGATTTTTTAAAGTGCTGAAATTTTCCCTGATCAGCCTTTCTACCAGCTTCGGGTCAAAATCACCAACGGCAATAACGGCCTGAAGGTCGGGCCGGTACCAGTCCTTATAAAACCTTTTGATCACATCAGGTTTAAAGGTTTTTAACAGCTCATCTTTGCCAATTGGCATGCGACTGGCGTACCTGGAGTTGTTCAGCAAGGCAGGTATTACCTGTTTCTGAATGCGTTCTGCCACATTTTTGCCCCTTGAGCGTTCTTCTTCTAAAATGATCCCGCGCTCCCTGTTTATTGCCCCCTCTTCAAAAGTAACCAGTCCTGCCCAGTTGGCCATCATGCTGAAGCTCTTTTTAAAAACGGCCATACTATCTGTTGGCAAAGGGAGCTTGTATATCGTTTCATTAAAAGAAGTAGAAGCGTTTACATCCGCACCAAACTTTACCCCGGCCTTTTGGAGGTAATTGACCAGTTCATTTTTAGGGAAATCCCTTGTACCGTTAAAAGCCATATGTTCTGTAAAGTGGGCAAGGCCCAGCTGGTCATCATCTTCCATTAAGGAACCGACATGTGTAACCAGGTACAGGACAGCCCGTTTTGCCGGTTCGCTGTTTTTACGAATGTAATAAGTAAGCCCATTGGGCAGCTTGCCGATTTTAACTGCCGTATCTACCGGCAACAATCCGGCCTTAGCGGTGGTTTTTGTTGTATGCTGTGCCATTAACGGTACAGCATACAATAGCATTACAGTAAAAAATAAAAAATGATTCTTCATGCCAGGTGGTTAATTGTTTTTCATTCCCGGATTGGCATTGATCACACTTTGAGGAAAACGAATGGCAAACCTTTCAGGTTTTAAAGTATAGGTAGTTACCGCCCCTGTTGCCGATACATATTTGTGGGTATAGGGCATTTTGCCGGCAAATAAAGGATCTTTATACAGACGGCGCATGTCAAACCAGCGATAACCCTGCATAGAAAGCTCCCGTGTCCGCTCGTCTATGATAAAGCGGATCAGCGCATCTTTATCGGTAATGCTTACGGTAGCGCTGGTTGCAGGCATCCTTTTCTTTCTCAGGGCCTCCAGGTCGGTTACAGCTCCGCCGATGTCGCCCGTACGGGCTTTACATTCTGCACTCAGCAGGTACATTTCGGCTAAGCGAACACCATATTGTGTGTTGTAAAAACCGATGGCCCGCATCGGGGCCGGGGCTCCGGGAGGATTTGGTGATACGATGGTCCCGCCTCCGTAAGGTTGGCTGGAGAACAGCTTAAGGCGGGTATCATTTGCGGTATACAAAGCCACAACTTCGGGTGCCAGCAAAATGTCGGCCCCGTTTAACGACCAGCTATTGTTAAAGCCCCGGTCCAGCAAAGTCTCTTCGTGCAGGTCTCCGGAAGGTACACCTGATAAATAAGCTTTAGGGGTGGTGGTCACATTATAGCCCCAGGTACCACCTGTAGCCAGGGTTACATTGTAATCATATAATTTAACCACAAAATTAGTGGGCAGGTGCGTAAATGCATTGCTGATCTGGGTAAGGCCCTCCGTATAGCGGCCCATAAATACATATACTTTAGCCAATATGGCCTCTGCTGCGGCTTTGGACATCCGTACGCGGGCCGCAGATTGGGGGGGCAAGCCAGCAATGGCCTTTTTAAGGTCGTCAATAATAAAATCATATACTTCGGCTACCGAAGCCCGGGTAAATTTTGTTTCTGCCACATCTGCGGCAGTAATGATCGGATAGCCCGGATCTGTTTTAGAGGTTGTTTCATTGTAAGGCAGACCAAAATAATTGATCAGCATGAAATATGACCAGGCGCGGTTGGCATAGGCTTCGGCCTGCAGTTCTGCCTTTTGCTGCTGAGAACCGCCTTCAGAATCCATCACCTCATTGATCACTTTGTTGTAAATATAGATCTTGGGCATCAGCAGGCTCATCTCTGTGGCATTGTCTTCCGGTTCATACACCTCATCTTCCCAGCGGAAAAAGCGCTGCGTTCTCAGTGTGGCCTTGGCATAAAGCGGATCGGCAACAATGGCATCGTCGCCCATAATTACTGCAGAAGTTGGAAGGCCGATGCGGATCGCGCCCCAGTTAAACATCAGGTCATATTCAGCGGTTTTTGAAGCAATCAGTTTTCCCTTCGGATTAACGTTCAGAAAGTCTTTTTTGCAGGCATTTAATGCAGTCAGCACGAACAGCACAACAGCTATTTTGGTTAATAATCTCTTTTTCATAATCGTTCGTTTAAAAAGTTACGTGAGCGCCCAGGGTAAAGGTTTTTTGGTTGGCGGGCATGTTCCTGGTACCCGATGCCGCACTTTGAAATTCAGGGTCTATGCCATAATCATTGGCTTTCCACAATAGGATGTTGGAAACCTGGAAACGGAAACTGATGCTTTCTGCCCTGATGCTGTTCAGCAGGGCCTTTGGCAATTGATAAGCTAAAGTAATGTCCCTCAGTTTGATATACGAGGCATCAACTACATTTTTATCTGCCAGGTAGTAGTAGTTCAGTTCGCGGGTGTCGGTTTTTGAACCCACATAGGCCGGGATATCTGTAAAGGCCTCATCACCTGAAGCTTTCCAGCGGTTTGCGAAATCAGAATGAACATTTCCGGTAGTGAATGAGCCTACATCAGGTACCAGCCTCCCGCCTGAATAAAAGCGGTTGACATCTTTGCGCATCACAAAACCAAGGTTATAAACGGCATTGAACTGCAGTCCGAAATCCCTGTACTTTAGACTGTTGCTAAAACCCCCGGCCCATTTAGGCTGAAAGCTGCCCATATAAACGATATCGTCTGGTGTGGCCACATTTTTGGCTGTACTTACGGTACCATCATTTAACCTTACCTGCGGCGCACCGGTATTGTCGAGCCCCGCGTATTGATAAGCGAATACGGCATAAGCAGAATATCCCTTAATAAAACGTTGTTCTACTTTCCCGCTGCCGGTAGTAATGGCGGTTTTACTGTAAAGGTCGGTCACTTCATTTTTGTTATAGCCCAGGGTCAGTAAGGTTCTCCAGCTAAAATCCCTGGTATTGATGTTTAAAGAACTGAGGTTCAGTTCAACCCCCCTGTTTTTTAGGGCGCCCTGATTTCCTTCTATGGTAGCAAAACCGGTAAAAGGGTTCACCTGCAGTTCGCCGATCAGGTTCTCTGTTTTTTTGCTGTAAACATCAACAGAGCCGTTCAGGCGTTTAAGTATGGAAAAGTCGACCCCAAAATTGAGTGTTTTTGTCGATTCCCAGGATAAGCTCTGATTGCCAGGGGTAGACAGGACCAGCCCTTTACCCCCGGGGAAAATGGCATTGGCCTGTGCGGCAAAAATATCATAAGAAGCCGCACTACCTGGTATAGGGGCATTACCGGTAATGCCGTAAGTACTACGCAGGTTAAGGCGATCTACCCATTTAACCTGATCCATAAAGCCTTCGTTGCTCAACAGCCAGCCCGCGCCTACACTCCATACCGGCCTGTTCTGGGCCGATTGGTCCTTCCCGAAAAGGTTAGACTCATCAATGCGCCAGCTGCCATTTAAAGTATACCTGTTGTTAAAGGTATAGCCAAGGTTGGCATAGTAAGAAAGGAAACGGACATCAGCTTCATTGGCTGAAAAATTCCTGATGTCCAGTTTATTGGCACCAGACCCTCTTGGTAAAACTCCTGTAACACCTGTTACGGCAAGCATTTTATAATCCACCTGGCCTGAAGTCAGTAATTGTTCGTCATAACCCCTTACAATGCTGCCATTGCCGGTGTTGAATGTTTTGCGGATTTCCTGCCCAAATAAAGCAGTGATCTGGTGTTTCTGGTTATCAAAAGAATGGTCAAAGACCAATTGGTTCCTAACATTCCAGTTTTCCTGCAGGTTGTTGGTCACTTCATAAATGGCCCCTGTTTCGGGCAGGTAATAAGTAGGTTTGGTTGCCGGGGCAACAGCCGCTACAGTAAACTGAGCCAGCTCACGTCTGAAGGTAAAGCTGTCGTCGCCATCATAGCTCCTGGTTTTGGTATTGCCTTTGACCAGGCCATACACGCCCTGGAACTTCAGGCCCTTAATCAGGTTTACATCTAAACCGGTGTTTATCCGCGCCAGCATGCTGTTGGAGTTGTTGTACCCGCGGTTTATTTCATCCAGCGGGCTGTAATTCAGGTCAATCAGACTTTTGCTTTCGAAAGTTGCCCTGTCTGCATCTGGCAGATATAGCCAGGGCATAGAAATGTTGCTGCCGTTCTGGTCCTGGAACAATGCATAAGGAAGGAACATATTGTTTGGGCGGATATTGCGTTTTGCCTGTGCCGTAGTATTGGTCAGGTCGGTGATGAGGTACAACTGGATCCTGTCCGAGAACTTAAAGTCCTGCCGTAAATTGATTTTATAAGTATTATTGCTGGCCCCAGGACTGCTATTGAGTGTTCCGGTATAAGCTGCCGAGCCGTAAAAGTTATACTTCTCCGTTCCTCCGCTTAAGGAAAGCGTGTGGTTGGTGAGTAAAGCGTTGCGGTACAACAGCTCGTTGATCTGTTTCTGATTGCTGGTATTTGCCAGATCGGTCAATTGCTGTTCATAAGCGGCTACCTGCTGCGGGCTAAGCGTTTTATCTGCAAGTTTATATAAGAGTTCTTCATGCGCAGGAACAGGTTTCCAGGTAGTAGGACTAAACTTTGTAACCGAAGCGTAAGTGTTCAGTACAGGATCAAAAATGTCTCGCGCAGCCTGTATAAACTGACTGCTGTTCAAGGCCGGCAGGTAATCGGTTTCAGGCCTGCCCTGAAAATTCACAAAACCGTCGTAGTCTATCCTGATCCTGCCGGTATTGCTCCCTTTTTTGGTGGTAATGACAATTACCCCATTGGCGGCGTTAGAGCCCCATATAGAGGCCGCAGTGGCATCTTTTAGTACAGTAATGTCGGCCACGTCATTTGGGTTAATGGAGTTTACATTGGCGCCGTCCAGCACAATCCCGTCTACTACAAAAAGCGGCGAAGCTGTAGCATTGATAGAGGTAAGGCCCCTGATCAGTAAGGTCTCGGTGCCGGGGGCATTGTTAACTGTAAGTCCGGGTACCAGTCCGTCTAAACGCTGGGCAATGTTCATACTTGATGAACGGCTGTTCATGATATCCAGGTCTGGCTTGGCAAAAGACCCGGCACTCCGCTCCCGGGAGATGCGCTGGTAACCTGTCGATACCACTTCCACGTCTTTTAGCTGCGAAACGTCAGGTTTCATGTTTACATTTAAAATGCCCCCTGAATTGGGCGAAAGTTCTGCTACCTGATAGCCAACGAAAGTAAACAGCAGCAGGTCTTCCCTGTCGGCCGCAATTACATAATTCCCCGAATTGTCTGAACTGGCCCGGCTTGTTTTATCCTTTACCGTAATGTTGACCCCTGGTAAAGGCAATCCGTTTTCATCAGTAACATTTCCTTTTATTATACCACGTACAGCAGTACCAAGTGTTATTCCGGCTGCGTTTTGGAATGACTTGTCATCTTTATTGATGATGGCATAGTGGTTGTCGCTTACGTAAAGAAACAACAGGTTGTTGGGATATAGAATGCCTTTTAATACCTCTTCTATAGACTGTCCATTTGTTTTTTCCAATGCGGCCGTGGTCGTTTTGCCACGCAGCACAGCCGGTTCGTAAACAAATTTGGTCTGGTATTTCTCTGTGATCTTTTTTAAGGCCTCTGCAACAGGCATTGCTTTATTCACCTGAGCATGCGCCTGGTTCAAATAGAGGACGGACAGTACAAGGCAAAATACTTTAATAAGGCAGGTAATGGTTTTCTTCATCGTTTGGAGTTTAGTTTATTTATGTGATTTCTTATAATTGGTCTTATGGTGTTTTGCGCGGTTTAAACCAAATGGTGTCGCCTTGTTTCCTGATCTGTACGTTCAGGATATTTGCAATTACAAAAAGGGTATTGTCTTTATCGCCCATGGGTACCACCCCATCAATAACACGGTTATACAAAGTGGTATCCTCAAGAATGATCCTGCTGCCATACAAGTCTTCAAAATCCTTAATGATGCTGCCAACAGTTGTGTTTTCGGCAATTACTTTATGGTCCATCCAGGCGGTATAAACCTGGGGATTTGTTGTTGTTTTTACAGCTGTATTTGTGTTTTCATCAAAACGAAAAAGCTCAGCAGGATTCAAAATCGAAGGTTTTAAAGGGTTAATGGCAGATCCTTTTATGGCTACCCTACCCCTGATGAGGGCAACCAGTGTTGTTCCCCGCCTTTCTTTGATGTTAAACTCTGTTCCCAGCACCTGTACTGTCAGGTTTTTTGTATGTGCACTAAAGGGGCTTCCATGGCTTACCTTAAAATAGGCTTCCCCTTTTAAGAAAACTTCCCTGGTATTTTTCCAGTTATAAGCCCTCGGGTACCGGAGTTCTGTGTTGGCGTTTAGCAGGACCTGGCTCCCGTCGGGCAGAAAAACCTGCTGTGTTTTTCCGTAAGGTGTGCGCAGCGTAATGCTGGAATTGAAAAACCATAACGAAGCCGAGAGCAGCATCAGCGCCAGCACTGCTGCAGCCGAAAGAATGGCCATCTGTATTTTTCGCAGTTTATGCCGGTGCTCAGTTTCAATACTTCCGTTGATGTCTTCCCACAAACTTTCCATAAATACACTTCCGGGCTTTAGCCGTCGGGACGACAGGATCAGCCGCAGCTGCAGTTCGGCAGCCTCATAGTCCTGCAGATTCGATGGGCCGGAACTTTTCCATTCTTTCCAGTAACTAAGATCACGTTCTTTATGATGCTTTATGGCATTTATAAAGGAAATATCATCCAGAAAATCAGCGGTTTTGTATGTTTCGTGTTTAGGGTTGATCATGTGATTACGTCTGTTCTTTTATACAAACCAGAAAGCCCGAAAAAACACCCCATGGTTTTGCATTTATTTTAAAAAAAGAAATTTATAAGGTTTAAAACCGTTCCCGGCCCATCAGCAACAGGAAAAGAAGGAGTGACAACGGAAGTTTCATAAGTTCACGCAAGGCCTCCAAAGCACGTGCAGATAATTTATATGCTCCTTTTACAGAGATGTTCATCATTTCAGCAATCTGGTTGTAATCCAGTTCTTCAAAATACCTCAGGTAAAGAATTTCCTTTTGTCTGGGGCTGATCTGGTTCAGCGCATCCAGCAATTGTATGGAAAGCAGATTAAGGTCTTCTTTCCGGATGTATGCCGACTCAAGGGTAAAATCAAGATGAAAAGCATCCGCCTCATTTAAACCGGTCAGCTGCATCCTGTTCTCTATGCCCTTTAATGTAAAAATAGTGTTGCGAAGCGCTGTGATAAGGTAATACTTGATGTTATTGGTTGTGCCAATGGATTTTCTGTTTTGCCAGAGCTTCACAAAAAGGTCATGGATGGCGTCCCTGGTCAGTTCTTCATCCTGCAGTATCCTCATCCCATATTCATACAAATTAGGGCTATAAGTGGTGTAAATGAAAGAAAATGCCTTTTTATCGCCATTTTTAAATAGCTGCCAGGTTACTGAATCATCTGTAAAAGGAAGTTCCATGATCGCCAAAATGCTTTAACATGAGCGCATTAATTTGGTGAAATTAGCAAAAAGCCCTAAGGTTTTAGCCCTTCAACAGCAAAATGTCAAAAGCCGGGCAGATTTGAGCGGTTACAGAATAATCCTGTAGCTTTACAAAAAAGATTGCCAATGGAGAAAATTTTCAATAAAAAGAATGGCCTGAACATCTTGTTTATCGCCATTTTTCTGGTACTTATTTTTGTTCCGGCAGCAAAAGCATTGATGATAAGGGGACTGATGGAAATCGGGCTTTTCAGGCCCGATGTAGCGCAAACCGAAGCGCCGCTGACTGCTGCTGTAAATGACCTTTCGGGTATCCGGTTTAAAGATGCTGCCGGTAAGGAAGTTGACCTGGGCAGTTTAAGAGGAAAAGTTGTTTTTATTAATTTCTGGGCTACTTGGTGTCCGCCCTGCCTGGCCGAAATGCCTGCGGTAAATAAACTGTACAGCCAGTTTAAGGAGGACAAGGGGGTGGTATTTATATTGGTGGATGCCGACAGTGATTTTGCAAAAGCACAACAATACATGGACAGAAAAGGCTATAAAATGCCAGTTTACAATGCGGCAAGCCCTATTCCTGAAGCCATTTTTAAAGGCTCACTGCCCACAACCCTGGTGTTTGATAAAAAGGGTCGTGTTGCTTATAATGAAGTGGGTGCAGCCAATTATGGAAGCGAAAAATTTATAGAATTCTTAAAAAAATTAAAAGCAAGTAACATTTAGGCGCTTAAACCCGTCTTATGTTAAAATAGGTTAAATCGTTACAGATCATTAAAAATTCTGTAATTTTATATACAGCTAACATCAATAAATGGGCCGCTAGACTAATGAAGGTTCATTTTGATAAAAAAACGGATACAGATGAAAACGAACTGGATTTTTGTATGGAGTTGTGCAGCGGCAATGGTTTATGGTACCGCAGGCTATGCACAAAAAACAGAACTGGTAAAGGATCAAAACCCAAGGTACCAGGAAAGCAGGGCCAAATACATTGAACTGGCCGATTCTTTGAACCGCGATCAGGGCACAACTGTTCAGCAGACTTATAAGGCTTACGACTGGTATGAGGCCCGGGAAGAGCGCAGAAAACTGAGGCGGGAACGGAACTATCAGCTGAACCTGAACAGTGGCTATTATTATGGCAGCCCATATTTTTATCCTTCTATAAGCTATGGCAACTATGGCTTTGGCAGGGGCTTTAATTATGGCGGATATCTGGGCTATAGCTGGGGTAACAGCAGGCCCTGGGGCAGATGGTAAAACAGCAAATAAAAACAATAAGATTCAATAATATGCAATTAAAAAGAACAATGACCATTGCGGCTATAGCCGTTTCCGGAATGATAATCAGCTCATGTTCGCGACAAGTTACCCGGGTAAACACAGACCAGGCCATTGATGTAAGCGGCAACTGGAACAATACCGATTCCAGGCTTGTGGCCGAAGAAATGACCCAGACAGTTTTAGGTGGCAAATGGTTATCTACCCATCTGGAAGAGAAGCATGGCAAAAGACCGGTTGTAGTGGTTGGTGTGGTAAAAAATAAAAGCCATGAACATATCGATGCCGAAACCTTTGTTAAAGACGTAGAGCAGGCTTTTATTAAAAGCGAACGTGTACGCCTGGTGCAGGGTGGCAAGAAAAGAGAGGAACTGCGTGCCGAAAAAGCCGATCAGCAGGACAACGCCACAGTATCTACCATGAAAAAGTTTGGCCTGGAAAATGGTGCAGATTACATTTTACAAGGTTCCATAAATTCTATCGTAGATTCCCATAAGCGTAAAAAGGTGGTTTATTATCAGGTAAACCTGGAGCTTACAGATATCCAGACCAATGAAGTGGTATGGATTGGGGATAAGAAAATAGCTAAATACGTTAAAAATTAGTTAGGGGTACCCGGCTAAATACCATAATGATAAATATCCGCAGGAACATTTTTAAAGCATCATTCTTTTTAGGACTGGTGCTTTTTCTTTCCGGCTGTGCCAGCTATAACGACATGATCGCCTCTTATTACAAGCAGATCGCTGCCGGTAATTATACGGAAGCGGTAAAAGAGCTGGATAAGAACAAACTGCTGCAAAAGCCACGCAACAAGCTTCTTTTTCTGATGGAAAAAGGGAAGGCGAGCCATCTTTCAGGCGATTACGAAAATAGCAACCGTTATTTTAATGAGGCCGATCAGCTCTTGGAGAACGGAATAGGCGGAGCTATGGATGCCGTAGTAGGCACACTGGTTAACCCCATGACGCAAAGCTACAAAGGCGAGGACTTTGAGAAGTTTATGATCCATTATTACAAGGCACTGAACTATGTGTACCTGGGGCTTAACGAAGACGCCATTGTAGAGGCCCGACGCATTACACTGCAATCGCAGGAGCAAGGCGATAAGTTCAATGATAAAGATAGCCGCTATTCCAAAGATGCCTTTTCATTGATGCTGCAGGGGCTGATCTATGAACAGGATGGTGATGTAAACAATGCCTTTATTGCCTATAGAAATGCAGCAGAAGTTTACCTGAACAGTAAAGATCAGACTTATTACGGGGTGAAAATACCGGCTGAACTGAAACAGGATGTGTTAAGAATGGCCGACAGGAATGGATTTACTGCCGAATTGAGCCGTTTTGAAGCGCTGTTTGGTATGAAGTACCAGGCAGAGCCCAAGCCGGAAGGTGGCGAACTGATCTTTTTCTGGGAAAACGGATTGGCCCCGGTTAAAAAACAGGAAGAGCTTTTCTTTTCACTGATCAAAGGCAGTAATGGCGACCTCTTCTTTACCAATCTTGGCGGAACGATCATTATCCCCTTTAACCATACGTACAGCAATAGTAATTTTAGCCTCAATGGGGTAGAAAGCCTTCGGGCAACGTATCCCAAATATCAGGCCCAGCCACCCCATTACAGTTCTGCGACACTGAGTAATGGAACACAGACTGTTTCATTTGAAAAGGCTGAAGACATCAACGAACTGGCTTTTAAGACCCTTGACCAGCGTTTTGTGAAGGAGATGGGCAAGGTGCTGACCCGCCTGGCTGTTAAAAAGAGTGCAGAATACGCCTTAAGGCAAAGCGCCAAAGGAAATGGTAAGGATGGGAAAGACAATTCTCTGCTGGAAGGCCTGGGCATTGGCATGCAGTTGTACAGCCTGCTTTCAGAAAAGGCCGACACACGGAACTGGCAATCGCTTCCGGCCAACATCAGTTATACCCGTATTCCACTTAAAAAAGGTGAAAATACCCTTACCCTTGATTTAAAAGGCGCTGGTGGAAACAGTGATTCCAAAACGATAACCGTTAACGGTACAGGAAAACTTCAGTTCTATAATTATTCAACTTTACGCTGATTATTCCCAAATTTGCGTCAATTATTAACCTTACCAACATGCAACAACCTTTTGATATTGAAATCGGAACTACAGCTTATGCCGTGTTTCCGGAAGGCAACGATACTTACGTTATTTTTAAAGATGGCAAAGAATATGTAGAGATCCAGAAGGATACAGATGAGCAATGGCTAAAACTGGATCCTGAAACGGCATTGCCCTTATTTGAACTGGACGAAGAGATCAACGCCATAGGCCGTGCCATCACGGCTTACGTTCCGGAAGAAGAAGATGAAGAAGAGGATTAACCCGACCAGCTGTCGCGGTCTAAACTCCGGTAATGTATGGCTTCTGCAAGGTGCTCCAGCGTAATGACGTCGCTGGCTGCAAGGTCGGCAATGGTTCTGGCCACCTTTAAAATCCGGTCGTATGCCCTGGCCGATAAACCCAGCTTTTCCATTGCTTTTTTAATGAGTGTTTGCCCGGCATCGTCTATTTTACAGATCTCCCTTACCATATTGGGGCTCATCTGTGCATTGTAATGCAGGTTGGCCCGGCTGCTGAACCTGAGGTCCTGAACAGCCCTGGCCCTGATCACCCTTTCCCTGATGGCGGCACTTTTTTCCGCTTTTACGGCCGAAGTCAGTTCATTAAAATTTACCGGGGTAACCTCTACATGCAGGTCTATACGGTCTAACAGCGGCCCCGAAATTTTACTCAGGTACTTTTGTACCTGCCCGGGAGCACAGATACATTCTTTTTCAGGGTGGTTAAAAAAACCGCAGGGGCAGGGGTTCATTGAGGCGATGAGCATAAAGCTTGCCGGGTATTCCACACTCAATCTTGCCCTGGAAATGGTTACCCGGCGGTCTTCAAGGGGTTGCCGCATTACTTCAAGTACACTTCGCTTAAACTCGGGCAGCTCATCTAAGAAAAGGACACCATTATGGGCCAGAGAAATTTCTCCTGGCTGCGGATTGGCCCCGCCACCTACCAGGGCCATATCTGAAATGGTATGGTGCGGACTTCGGTAAGGCCTTTCTGTCATCAGCGCATCGGCTGCATTCAGCTTTCCGGCTACAGAATGTATTTTAGTGGTCTCCAGGGCTTCATGCAGGTTTAAGGGCGGCAAAATTGTAGGCAAACGTTTGGCCAGCATGGTTTTTCCGGCCCCGGGAGGGCCAATCAGGATCAGGTTATGCCCCCCGGCCGCGGCAATTTCCAGTGCCCGTTTGATGTTTTCCTGGCCCCTCACATCCGAAAAATCCTGTTCATAATTGTTGATGTGGTTTAAAAATTCGTCCCTGGTGTTCACCAGTACAGGGTGGGGCGCAAAGGAACCATTAAAAAAAGAAACAACTTCCATTAAATTGCACATCCCATAAACGGCAATGTCGCTTACAATGGCGGCCTCCCTCGAATTCTCCTTGGGCAATATAAAACCTTTAAATCCGGCAGACCGGGCTTGTATGGAAATGGGTAAAGCTCCTTTTATGGGCTGCAGGCCGCCGTCTAACGACAGTTCTCCCATGATGAAGTATTTGTCTACTTCCGGGATTTCCAATTGACCAGAAGCCGCTAAAATGGCGATCGCAATGGGCAGATCGTAGGCTGAACCTTCCTTGCGGATATCTGCAGGGGCAAGGTTGATGACAATCTTTTGCCGGGGCATTTTAAGCCCGGCCGACTGGATCGCACTTTCTATCCTTCTCAGGCTTTCTTTAATTGCATTGTCGGGCAGGCCCACAATGTGGTACCTGTTGCCGCCACCTATACTTACCTCTATGGTAATGGTTAAGGCATCAACCCCAAAAACGGCACTGCCATAAGTTTTTATCAGCATAAAAAAATCGGTCTAAATCCACTACTGTGAATCTAGACCGATTTAACGATATGGTGGTCAAAAATCCTGAAATTATTTTCAGACAAGCCTACATTCTGCCCTGAGGCATTTTAGGCATGTTTTTCATCATCCTTGCTGCGGCAGCGGGATTAGAGAACTGCTTCATCACTTTACGCATGTCCTCAAACTGTTTGATCAGCTTGGTCACTTCCTCTATTTTATTGCCCGATCCTTTGGCAATGCGCAGACGTCTGCTTTGCTGGATACTATCAGGGTTTTCACGCTCGTATTTGGTCATCGACTGGATAATGGCCTCTACATTTTTAAAGGCATCATCTTCAATGTCCACATTTTTCATCATCTTCCCTACACCAGGTATCATGCCCATCAGGTCTTTCATGTTACCCATTTTTTTGATCTGCTGGATCTGGTTGTAAAAGTCGTTGAAGTCAAATTTGTTCTTACGGATCTTTTTCTGCAGTTCTGCGGCTTCTTTCTCGTCAAACTGCTGCTGGGCACGCTCAACAAGGGAAACCACGTCACCCATGCCTAAAATACGGGAGGCCATCCTTTCCGGATAGAATACATCAAGGGCTTCCATTTTTTCGCCTGTACCGATAAATTTGATCGGCTTGTTCACTACAGATTTAATGGAAAGGGCCGCACCACCACGGGTATCACCATCTAATTTGGTCAGTACCACCCCTGTAAAATCGAGCCTGTCGTTAAATGCTTTGGCTGTATTTACGGCATCCTGTCCGGTCATGGCATCTACAACAAAGAGGATCTCATGCGGTTTGGTACTTTCTTTTACAGCGGCAATCTCATCCATCATCTGCTCATCTATTGCTAAACGACCTGCAGTATCTATAATGATGACATTGTTTTGCTGTTTTTTACCCTCTGCAATCCCTTCCAGGGCAATCCCAACGGGGTCTTTAGAGGCCGTGTTGGCATACACCGGAACACCGATCTGCTCGCCAAGGATCTGCAGCTGGTCTACCGCTGCAGGCCGGTATACGTCGCCTGCTACCAGTAAAGGTTTCTTGCCTTTGTTTTTCAGGAAGTTGGCCAGCTTACCGGTAAAAGTGGTTTTACCCGCACCGTTTAAACCGGCAATTAATATAATGGTTGGATTTGTTTTTAAATCAAGCTCCGTTACCTCACCACCCATTAAGGCTGCAAGCTCATCGTTCATGATCTTGGTCAGCAACTGGCCCGGCGAAACAGCCGTAAGTACATTGGCGCCCAAAGCTTTTTCTTTTACCTCATCGGTAAAGCTCTTGGCCGTTTTGTAATTTACGTCGGCGTCTAATAAAGCCTTACGGATCTCTTTCATGGTTTCAGCCACGTTGATCTCGGTAATGCTGCCTTGTCCTTTTAAAACTTTAAACGCACGGTCTAGCTTGTCCTGTAAATTTTCAAACATTTCTTTTAATGCTTAGTGTTCAATTTTTTGTAGCTCCAAAGGTATTAATTTTGGAGGAAAAGATGGGGGAATAATAAAAAGTATTAGCGCGGGAAGATAAACATTACGCCAAGGGCAAGCGTCTGGCTCCCCTGTATCTTGGTATCATTGTCACGGTCAAACAAACCAACACCCGTAAGTGAAACGTTCATCAGCCGGTTTAATTTAGAGGAAATAGAAACATCCAGGCGATGGTCTATGTTGACCAGCGCCCTGTCGTACGGGATAAACATCTGGTACCTTGCCTTAAGCATGGTATTGGTGAACACCTCTTTTTCAAAATTGCTCACAATCTGAAAAGCCAGCTCGTTCTTAAACTTTTTGTTGAAATCGACCCCATATTTTGTCTGACCTTTGGTCATGACCCCGGTACTGAAGTTTTTGGTATAATAAACGGCGGTATCCAGCACAAAAGTTTGTCGCGCGGTTCCGGTACCAATACGTGTAGAAAAGAATTTGTTGGGCTTGTACTCAAAACCGAATGATTCGGTGAGGTAGCCGGGGGCCATAAATTTAGAAATCAGGTATTTGTCTTCAGTTCCTTCTTTATCCTTGCCATAGGCAAAACCAGCATCAAATTGCGATTCAAAACTTACAGATCCAAAGAAATACCAGTTTTTAGACAATTGAATTGCCGCCTTATTGTCCCAGAAAATCCGGTCGCGTGTTTTCTTTTGCAACTGGTCTTTGTTCCTGATCTTCCCATATTCCAGGATCACCTCGCTTACATAGCTATAGCTTTCTTTGGAGTATTCAGCCTTGTAGTTTACCAGGCCGCCTATGGCAAGTGAGTTTACCCCGCCGCCTTTCCAGTTGTTGGAAAAAGTGGCCTGGTTTACATTGATGCCTACAGAAGTCCGGGTTTTCCAGTAGTTTACCCTTGCATCTATTACAATAGGAGTCAGTGGCACCGCTTTAAAAGGAATGGTACCGCTTCTTGAAGGCAGAGGACTCCGCTTTAATTTAATGTCAAGTCCTTTGGTATTGATCTGGATCGTGTCAATCTCCTGTGCTTGCAGGCTTGTCGTACCGATAAAAACTAAAAGTAAGTAGGCATAAAAAATCTTCATTCCTACAAAGAAAAACAAAAAAAATCAAACATACTTTATCCAGGCAAAAAACTTCCTTTTCTTCAGGTAAACAAGGTCATGCTCATGTGCATAGGCCTCTTTTTCAAAAAGGATATTAAAATAGGCCAGGTAGTGATTTTTAAAGCGGACAAGGTTAACCAGGTAATTCAGCAGGTATAACAGGTAAAAAGGCAGGATCAGTAACTCCAGCTGCTGCCTGAAATGGATGCGCTCATGGTTTACCAGCACCGGGTCTGTTTTCATCCGTACATCTTTAATGATGATAAAGGGATATATTGCCATCCCGTTTGCCGGGAGCCTGCTCCATATCAGAAACCAGGGTTTCAAAACTGCTCCACGTTTATTTTAGGCAATGCTGGTAGCCTGAAGGCCGAAGGATTGCGTTTATAGCTGGCATAGCTGTTCCGCAGGTATACCACAAAGGCATAATCAGAAGCCGCTAAAACAAACTGATAGGAAGGCCGGTATTGCTGCATAAAATCTTCTGCTTCATAATCGCTGATCTGCAACACCCGTTTAACATAATCGGGTTTAAAACGGTAATCAATAATGGCCTCCTTATAGTCCCGCTCCAGTATTTTCTGCAAATGCCGGGCATTTTTCCCTTCACGGCTCAACAGGTTATAAATGGCATCAATGCCAAGGCCTGCACCACCCAGGCCTAAATTGAGCAGATCTTTTGCTTTACCCTTGTCCAGTTTATACTTGTATTCCTTTAATGTTTTTTCATGGCGTTCCCTGGGCGTGTATTTGTCGCCTATAATGGCCACCTCCTTTAAGGTAATCCCTAAAGATTTCAGCTGAAAATATACTGCTTTCTGTCCATTTAGCACAACTGTGTCCAGGGCATAACCCTGTAAAACAGCAAACAGCGTATCGCCGGGCTTGGCCTTAATGCTGAACTCGCCTTTAGGGGTATTGTAAATCCCCTCATCATTGGCCGAATTGTAGATGTAAACTTTGGCCAGTCTCAGTTTGGAATCCTTGTCTACCACAAAGCCCTGCACAGTACCCTGCTGTGCAAATACCTTAAATGCCAAACCATAGAAAAGGAGCAGGAGAAAAACCTTCATTTATTACAAAATTACAAGATAACGATAATGCCGTAATAATATTAACATTATTTAACTAAGACCAGCTTTTGTCCGATCTTAATCCCGGTATCTGTAAGGTTATTTAAGGTTTTAAGTTCATCAATGCTGATGTTGAACCTTTTAGAAATGCCATATAGCGTATCGCCCTGTTTAACAGTGTAGCTTGTGGGTTTAAATATTGGCGCAACATCAGGCCTGGCGGCCGAAGTGTCCTGTACTACAGGGGCTGATATCTTTAAGGTATCCGGTGTTTTGAGCACTTGTTTTGACGGAGGGACCTCTACCGGTGTAAACTTCTTCTTCTCGTTAGGGATGTTGGCATTGATCTCTGTAAACACTTTATCTTCCCGCTTCAGCTTGTCCCTTTCCGATTCCGGCTGATCATACTGGTACAGCTGGTACTTATCGATCACATTGATGAGCATGTCGGGATACCTGGGATTTGTGGCGTAGCCAGCCTGCTTTAAGCCATAAGCCCAGTTTTTGTAATCGTTCTTGTCCAGCTCAAACAAAAAACTGTAGCGTTTTCTTTTCAAGAACTCCGAATGGTCTTTATACGATTCCCGGGCATCTTTATATACCCTGAAACAATCGTTTGCCTGGTCGTCATCCTTATAGTAAGCTTTGCCTTTCCATTCAGAGGTACACTTAATGCCAAAGTGGTTGTTGGCATACTTGGCCAGGCTGCTGTTGCCGCTTCCCGACTCGATAATGCCCTGTGCCAGGGTAATGCTGGCCGGAATGCCATATTTGTTCATTTCTTCTACGGCCACAGCTTTAAAGGCTTCAATATAATTTAGTGTGGTATAAGATTTAACATCGGGATTGGCTTTATTGGCTGCCTTTTCAATTTGCTTGTTGTTGCGGCTATACTTTTTAGTTTTACATGCGCTAAAAAAAACAAGGGCCAGTGCTAAGGCTAATAATCTGTTGTTCATTATAGTTTAAGTTTTTGTCCGGGTTTAATGGCCGGGCCTTTTAATCCGTTCTTTTTCATTAATGCTGCGGGCGTAGTGTGTCGCGCTTTGGCAATGTTGTGCAGGTTGTCGCCAGCCTTAACCGTATAGGTTTTTGCAGTGCTTCGCCTGTTGCGGCTGGCTACACGGACTTCCGGTGCTGCAGGTTCTGTATAATCTTCCGGCCTTTCGTCGTATTGATAAAGGTTGTTTTTTTTAATGATGCCAATGATCTGGGCAGCCCAGGTCCGGCTCCTCGCATACCCTCCGCGCTGTATCCCCCTGGCCCAGCTCTTGTAATCGTACTGGTCATATTTGTCAAACAAGGTCCTGAAAGCCATTCTGCTGGTCAGAAATTCTATAAAATGATCGTAAGATTCCAGTGCGCTGGGGTAATCTTTATAAGCAGAACGGATTTCATTGTTGCTGTTTGCCCCTTTTATTCCGAAATGGTTGTTCAGGTAACGGGCAATTTTACTGGTGCCGGCAGCCGATTCATGGATGGCAACCGCCAGGATCACACTTGCCGGAATTTTATATTCACGCATCAGGCCCTGTGCATGCTCTGCATAAGAATCGATGTAATCTTCTGTGGTCTGTGCCGCAGCACTAAAAGTAAGAATGGTAAAACATAGCCCGGTATACAGTAGTGTTTTAAACATAATTATTTTTTTCTGATGACAAATAACCCATCCCTGACCGGCAGGATCAGTTTTTCTATGCGGGTGTCTGCAGCAATTTTATCGTTAAATGTAGTGATATTTCTGGTGTCCTTATCGGGATTGCTGTTCAGTACTTTTCCACTCCACAATACATTATCAACAATGATCAGCCCCCCCGGCCTTACCTTGTCGAAGATCAGGTCGTAATACCTGCCGTTGTTCTTTTTATCCGCATCAATAAAAACCAGGTCAAATGTTTCGTCCAGATGGTTAACCGTTTCTGTGGCATCCCCCAGGATGTATTTTATTTTATCGTTATAGCCCGAGGCTTCAAAATTACGGCGTACCATTTCTTCCAGCTCCTCATTGATGTCCAAAGTATAAATGAGCCCGTTTGCTGTTAAACCTTCGGCCAGGCAAAGCGTGGCATAGCCGGTAAAAGTACCGATTTCCAGAATCCTGCCAGGATTGGTCAGTTTACTGAGCATGCTCAGTACGCGGCCCTGGTAATGCCCGGAAAGCATCCTCGGCATTAAAACCTTAAGGTTCGTTTCCCGGTCAATCTTTTGCAGTAAGTCGCTTTCCGGTTCACAATAACCGAGCAGCAGTTGCTGCATATCGTCGCTAATTAAACTCATATAATTTTCTTATAAACGGTGCTGTTCCATAAAATATTGCAGAATTATAGTTGCCGATATGGTGTCTACACGTTCTTTATTTTTTCTGTCCTGTTTTTTCAGGCCGCTTTGCATAATGGCCTGATGGGCAAGTTTTGAAGTAAAACGCTCATCTATCCAGTATTGCGGAATATCCGGAAAAGTTTTTTTCAAAGTTTTGGCAAAGCCTTTTACATGCTGGGCAGATTCGGAGGGTGTGCCGTCCATTTGTTTGGGGTCGCCAAAAACAAAGGCTTCTACCTGTTCTGCCAACAGGTATTTTTTCAGGTACTCCACAATGTCCTTAGGGTGTATGGTGTCCAGGCCTGTTGCAATAATCTGCAGGGGGTCTGTAACGGCTATCCCGATACGTTTGGTACCATAATCAAAAGCTAGGATTCTGGGCATGCTGGCAAAGATAATAAAACCTGGAGCAAATGGTTAGCCGGCCAGTACTTGTCAACTTTGGGGGCAGTACCACCCAAGTCTTAAAATTTTACTATTTTGCACCAAATGCAATTTAAAGAGATCACCGGTCAGGAAAACGTAAAGCAGCAATTGTTACAAACAGTTGCAGAGAACAGGATCAGTCATGCCCAGTTGTTTTTGTCGTGCGATGGCAGCGGGGCTTTGCCACTTGCTATCGCCTATGCGCAGTACATCAATTGTTTAGACAAACAGGAAAACGACAGTTGCGGGCTTTGTTCATCCTGCCGTAAGTACGAAAAGTATATTCATCCCGATCTGCATTTTTCCTATCCTTTTTTTGCTTCCAAAGATGTAAAAACAGCGGTTGATGTGCTGGAAGAGTGGAGGAGCATGCTCCTGGCCGATGCTTATTTTGATATAGACATCTGGCGATCTAAATTAAATGCCGAGAACAAACAGGCCAATATCAACATTGCAGAATGTCATGATATCATAAAAAAATTAAGCTATAAAGCATTTGAGGCCCATACCAAGGTGCTCATTATGTGGCTGCCCGAATACCTGGATAAAGAAGGGAACGCCTTATTAAAAATTATTGAAGAACCGCCGCAAAACACACTGTTCATTTTGGTGGCCAATAACCAGGAACAAATCCTTTCTACTTTGCTGTCGCGCACACAGATTGTGAAAATACCAAAGCTTTCTCATGCTACCGTAGAAAATTATTTAATGGAAGCACATGGCTTACCCGAAAACCAGGCTACAGAATATAGCTTCCTGGCCGATGGAAACCTGATAGAGGCCAAATCGCTGGTAGCGAATATCCATAACGACAATGCAGATAAGTTTGCCGACTGGCTGCGGATGGGTTATGGCAACCGGGTGCTCGATCTGGCTGCTTTTACTGAGCAGGCCGCTGGCTGGGGAAGAGAAAACCAAAAGAATTTTTTAAAGTACGGCATCAGCTTTCTGAGGGAATGCAGCTTGTTGCTGACTGGGGCCGATGACCTGGTAAAACTGCCTTCAAGGGTACTTGAAACCGCGAAAAAGCTGGCTACCCATGTGCTCGACCTGAATATGGCGGATGCCATTATCTCGGAACTGGAGCAGGCGCATTATCACATTGAACGAAATGCAAATCCTAAAATTCTGTTTTTAGATGTATCTTTACAATTGGTAAAAATAATTAAGTTTAAAACGCTCCCGAAAGGGACTCAATATATATACAATTAATTATGGGATGTGGAAGTTGTTCTACAGGTGGCGGATGCGCCCCCGCAGGTTGCAAAAGTAATGGCTCGTGCCTTACAGGTGGCTGCGGAAAAATGGAAGTTTACGATTGGCTGTCCAATTTGGATATGCCTTCAAATTATAAGCCTTTTCCGATCATTGAAGTTAAATTTAAAGGCGCAAGAAAAGAATTCTTTGTCAATCATGACAACATTTATCTGGAAATCGGTGAGCTGGTTGCAGTTGAAGGCCCTACAGGAGGCTACGATATAGGTCATGTATCCTTAACAGGAGAGCTGGTCAGGATGCAGATGAAACGTAGAAAGACCAACGCTGACCAGGTAACCAGAAAGGTTTACCGTAAGGCAACAGAAGCGGATGTGGAAAAATGGAAAGTGGCCAAATCTATGGAGTGGGAAACCATGCATAAAGCCCGGACACTGGCCTTGGACCTCCGTTTATCTATGAAAATAAGTGATGTGGATTATCAGGGCGACAAAACCAAGGCTACGTTCTTTTATACAGCTGAAGGGCGTGTAGATTTCAGGGAACTGATCAAGAAAATGGCCGAAGCTTTCCGCATCAGGATAGAAATGCGGCAGATTGGCATGCGCCAGGAAGCGGGCCGTTTGGGCGGTATCGGATCCTGCGGCAGGGAGCTGTGCTGCTCTACCTGGCTAACGAATTTCAAAACCGTGTCTACAGCTGCGGCAAGGTACCAGAACCTGTCTTTAAATACGCTGAAGCTGGCAGGCCAGTGCGGTAAGCTCAAGTGCTGCTTAAACTATGAGCTGGATACTTACCTGGATGCACTGAAGGATATCCCTGATCGTGTGGATAGCCTGCAGACCGAGATTGGGGTAGCCAGACATCAGAAAACAGATATCTTTAAGAAACTCATGTGGTTCAGCTACCCGAATACGGAAGACTGGATCCCATTAAAAGTAGACCGTGTAAAAGAAATCATGGCCATGAACAAAAAGGGCCAGAAACCGGTTAACCTTAAAGAGGAAGCGGTTGAACTGGTAACCACCGCTGTATTGGATAAAATTCCTGATTACGAAAATGTTGTGGGCCAGGACAGTTTAACCCGCCTGGATGATAAGCCCAGGAACAAGGGCAATAAAAACAACCGGAATAACCAGAACCGCAATAAAAACAATGCAGAGCGGAATGATAAGACTGCGAGACCGGATAAACAGCCAAAACCTGCGCAACAAATAAAAAACAGGCCTGAAGGCAATAAAAAGGAAAATGTGAATGCCGGACAGCCTGGTGGAAATGCAGGGGCGCAGCCAGGTACAGGACAAGCTAACGGCGGCCAACCCTCGGGCAACAGAAACAACAGGAACCGGAATAACCGCAGGAAAAAGCCAACCGATAAGCCTACGAAATGAATAGATGGATAATTCTGCTTCTGTTTTTTGCTGTTTTAGGGCTGCTTTTTAGTGGCTGCGACCTCAATAATATAGCGGACAGCAACCAGACCATGCCGGCACGTAACTGGAGTTATGCCGATAAGGTGAAGGTGATGGTTGACATTACCGATAGCAATAAATTATATAACATCTATTTTAAACTGCGCCATACGGCAGATTACAGGTATTCCAACATTTTTATCCTGCTAAATGTAAAAACGCCAAAAAAGAAACGGAGCCGGCGTTATGAGTTTAAACTGGCCCAGGCCGACGGGCAATGGAACGGATCAGGATCGGGCAATTTATATACCTATACTTTCCCTTTGCTTACACGTTTTAAGTTTCCGGCGCCAGGTCGCTACGAGCTGGAACTGGAGCAGAATATGAGGGACAATCCCCTGAAACAGATCAGTGATGCAGGAATAAAGGTCTCTGTAATTAATTAAAGCAAGGGCATCAGTTGCTCCAATGCCATTCCACGCGACCCTTTAAGTAAGATCAGGGCATTTTTTAGCGGGTTTGTTTTCAAAAATGCAGCTGCCTCTGCCGGGGTAGCAAAAAAATGGCCCTTGTGGTCTTGTTTCGCATGGTAAAAGTGTTTTCCAATAAAAATAAGCGTAGCAATATCTAGCTTTTCTGCCTGTTCAATAATGTTCAGGTGCTGTTTGGCCGATTCTTCCCCCAATTCAAACATATCTCCGATAATCACCGTTTTGTTGCTGCCCTTTAACAATTCAATATTGGTTAAGGCTGCAGCCATACTGCTTGGATTGGCATTGTAAAAATCGCAGATCACGGTGTTACTGGCGGTTTTGGTTAACTGTGAGCGGTTGTTGTTGGGGAAATAGCCCGACAGGCCGGCATTGATCTCTACCGGGCTTACTTCAAAAAACTGGCCGATACATATGGCAGCAAGGATATTTTCAAAGTTATAAGCACCGGTTAAGTTTAAGGCGATGTAGAATTCGCCGGCCTTGCTTTGCCAGGAAAGTTCAATAAAGGGATCTGTTTTTAAGAGCTTTCCAGCTACCGTATTGCTGCTTTCAGTACCATAATAAACAACTTTGCTCAGTTGCGCTTTTTCGCTCATCTCTAATAAATAAGGGTTGTTGCGGTTGATGAACGCAAAACCCGAATGCTGCTTCAGGTAAGCAAACAGTTCTGCTTTTCCTTTTTTTACCCCTTCAAAGCCGCCAAAGCCGTCCAAATGGGCCATGCCAATATTGGTGATCAGGCCATGGGTAGGCTGGGCTATGCCACAAAGAAATTCAATCTCCTTTTGATGATTGGCACCCATTTCTATCACAGCCATTTCTATTTCGGGTCCAAGGGACAGGATAGAAAGCGGAACCCCGATATGGTTATTCAGATTGCCCTTGGTGGCAAAGGTTTTGTATTTGCGGGAAAGCACGGCATTGATCAGTTCCTTCGTGGTGGTTTTGCCATTACTGCCTGTAAGGCCAACCACGGGGATATGGAGTTGCGAACGGTGATGCCTGGCCAGGTCCTGCAGGGCGGTTAGCACATCGCTTACCAGCAGGCAACGCTCATTGGTTTGATAAGCTTCATTATCGATGATGCTGTATGCTGCACCAAGCTTCAGGGCCTCTTCTGCAAAGGTGTTGGCATCAAATTTTTCGCCTTTAAGGGCAAAGAAAAGACAACCAGGTACAATATTCCTTGTATCAGTACATACAGTGCTGTGGTTGAGGTAATGCTGATATAGGGAGCCTATGCTTGTCATACGTTAAAGTTAAAGCAACAAATTTATTCTAATGAACCCTAAACAAAGAATAATCTTTATTATTTTGGTATATTAAACAAGTATAGCCGGCCATCAAGAATAGTAATAACGAATCCAGATGATAAAATACTTTCTGTACCCCTTTTTGTTGTTATGGATGGGCGTTTTTACTGCGGATGCACAGGTGAAATCACCTGATGAGTTCCTCGGTTATGCTTTGGGCAGTAAATTTACGGCTCATGATAAAGTGCTGGACTATTTCAGGTACCTGGGCAAAGCAGGTAAAAATGTGCGGATTGTAAATTATGGCAAAACTTATGAGCGAAGGGAATTGCTGCTGGCCATTGTTTCTTCCAAAGAAAACCTGGACAACCTGGAGCAGATCAGAAAAAACAACCTGATTTTGAGCCGTGGGCAAAAGATAACGGGGAAACAGTTTAAACAACCGGCTATCCTGTGGCTGAGTTATAATGTTCATGGCAATGAGGCCAGTCCGACAGAAACGGCCTTAAAAACTTTATATACCTTGGCCGAGGCCAGGACAGGTAACATTCAGGAATGGCTAAAACGTACAGTGGTGATTATTGACCCCTGTCTGAATCCTGATGGCAGGGAGCGCTATGTAAATTATTTTAACAGTGTAAGCGGTCTTAAACCGAACCCCGATCCGATGGCAAGGGAGCATGTAGAACCCTGGCCCGGGGGGCGTAGCAACCATTATTATTTTGACCTGAACCGCGACTGGGCCTGGCAAACCCAGGTAGAAACGCAGCAGCGCCTGGTGTTATACCAGGAATGGATGCCACAGGTACACGTAGATTTTCATGAGCAGAACTACAATGAGCCTTATTATTTTGCACCTGCAGCAGAGCCGATACACCAGGATATTACAGCCTGGCAAAAGGAATTTCAGGTAACGGTAGGTAAAAACAATGCAAAGTATTTTGACCAGAAAGGCTGGTCGTATTTTACCAAGGAACAGTTTGACCTGCTATACCCCTCTTATGGGGATACTTATCCCCTGTACAATGGGGCTGTGGGAATGACTTATGAGCAGGGTGGGATTGGGGCTGGCCTGGCTGTAACTACTATTGATGGGGATACATTGACTTTGAAAGACCGGATAGACCACCATTATACCGCAGGAATGGCAACGCTGGAAACCGTGGCCCAAAATGCAGACCGCCTGCAGGAAGAGTTTAGAAAATACTTTGAAAAAGGGATGCTTGTCCCGCCCGGAATTTTTAAAACATACATCGTAAAAGGGAGCAATACTGGTCGTTTAAAGCGGATGGCTGCGCTTTTAAAGAAAAATCAGGTCGAATTTGCTTTCGGGGCAGAGGGAACTGTAAGTGGTTACAACTATGAAACAGGTAAGGTTGAGCCCTTTAAAATGGAGCGGAATGACCTGGTCGTAAACCTGCAGCAACCCCGTGCCGTGCTGGCCAATGTGCTGTTTGAACCGCAGACAACGGTAAACGACTCCAATACTTACGAC
Organism: Pedobacter sp. AK017; assembly: GCF_014200825.1. Classification (NCBI taxonomy): domain Bacteria; kingdom Pseudomonadati; phylum Bacteroidota; class Sphingobacteriia; order Sphingobacteriales; family Sphingobacteriaceae; genus Pedobacter; species Pedobacter sp. AK017. Next base: position 122,707 of record NZ_JACHCW010000002.1, on the reverse strand, counting down.
ATTACGGCCTGGGCCCTGCCTTATGCCTACGGTTTAAATGCTTACGCCATAAAAGAATCCATTAAGGGCAGGTATCCGTTTATGGAAACGGAACAGGCTGCCGTTGCCCTGCTGCAGCGACCCTATGCCTGGATATTGCCCTGGAATTCGCTGGATGATGCCAAAGCATTGATTGCCCTGCAAAAAACAGGGGTTAAGGTAAGGATAGCCGAGGAAAGCTTTAAGGTAAGTGGCCGGACCTATGATCCTGGGACCTTATTGGTTTACCGCTCCGAAAATGAACGTTTGGTTAAAGACGTTTCAGCAAAAATTGCCGCGGTCGAAAAAATAGCTAAAGTAGCTTTTTATCCTGTAGCGGGGGGCTTTGTGGACAAGGGAAAAGATCTGGGTTCCTCTGTTTACAGGGCCTTAAATGTGCCTAAAGTAGCCATAGTTGCCGGAGCAGAGAGTTCGGCCCAAAGTATGGGCGAGATCTGGCATTTTTTTGAACAGGAACTGGATTTCCCTTTAACCACTATTGGCTTGGATGATATTGGCAACCTGGATATCAATAAAGTGAATACCCTGATTTTTCCGGATGGGGCGTATGGGGACAGTATTGGAGAAAAGCTGCAGGAATGGATAAAGATTGGCGGCAAACTGATCCTTTTTGAGGATGCCATATTGAGTGCTGCGGGTAAAAAACCGTTCGACATCCAGAAGAAAGAATATTTTAAGGATGAACTGCCGGTTAATTCTATCCCAAAATATTTGAGCAGGAAACAAGCCAATTTATCCAATGCCATTCCGGGGGCAATTTTTAAAGTAGAGCTTGACCATAGCCATCCCATATCGGCCGGACTGGGAAACTACTATTATACGTTAAAGACTGATGACAAGCTGTATGAATTTCTGAAAAAGGGCTGGAGTACCGGTATTTTGAAACCTGGGAGTTATATGGCCGGTATTGCCGGTGAAGGCGTGCTGAAAAAACTGGGCGCAGGAATGCTTTTTGGTGTACAGCCTGAAGGGAAAGGCTGCATTATCTACATCGGGGCGAATATCCTTTTCCGCTCTTTCTGGGAAAATGGGAAACAGATGTTTGCCAATTCTATTTTTTTAGTGAATTAAAACTTTAATGATTTAGGTATTCGTAATAGCAAGTCCTCACATAGTTCACACATTCTACACACTTTCTTCACAAAAAGGTACCTGTTTGTGGGTTTGGTGTGAAGGATAGGTGAACCAGGTGTGAAGAATGACTTTCTTTGTGAAGAATCCGGTTGGAAATACATCCTGGTAGATCAGCAAGCATAAGAAAACAGACTGAATTTTACTTTATTGTTGTGCGGATGTTAGGAAGTGTTAAAAAAAGTTAAAATTTTGAAATTCAAACCGTTTGGCGCTCTGTTTGGTTTTTTGTTTTGTTATGACGGTTTTTTGTAAAATAATATTCCGAATTAAAACTTTTTTCAGTTATTTGTTGTTTAAATGATGTGTCACTGAAGTGTCATATGTGGGTTGAACTTACTGAATATGTTATGCTTGCATATCAAGTTTGGTATATTTGATCATTATTAACTAACCTAAATTTTTTATCTAATGAAAAAACTTCTACAAAGTTTGTTCATTTTTGTGTTCGTTGCGGGAGCAGCTATGGCACAAGATCGGACAATTACTGGTACGGTTACAGGAAAGGACGACGGATTGCCGGTTCCTGGAGTTTCCGTAAAAATTGTTGGTACACAGAATGGTACTTCAACAGATGCAAATGGTAAGTACGCCCTCAAAATTTCTTCGGGTGCAGCTTCAATCGAATTCTCTTCAATTGGTTATTTAACACAAACCATTGCTGTCGGCTCTGGTAATGTGGTAAATGCAGCTTTAGCTACTGATGCGCAGCAACTGGGCGAGGTTGTAGTTACAGCTTTGGGTATTTCCAGGGAGAAAAAATCGTTGGGATATAGCACAACTACGATCAACTCTGAAGAACTGACCAAAGCAAGAGAAACAAATGTTTTGAACTCACTGGCAGGTAAAGCTGCAGGTGTGAGGATTAACTCGCAGTCTGGAACGGTTGGTGGATCAAGTAAAATTGTGATCAGAGGTGTAAACTCACTTAGTTCCACGGGTAACGAACCTCTTTTTGTAATTGATGGAATGACTGTTGGTGATGCTACCGCGGCTGGCGGTACAACAGCTAAAAATGTTGATTTTGGTAACAGGATGGGAGATTTAAGTTCGGATGATATCGAAAGCATGACCATATTAAAGGGGGCTGCAGCTACAGCATTATATGGAGCAAGAGCGAGAGACGGTGCGGTTATCATTACCACAAAAAGAGGTAAAAAAGGAAGCACCAGCTCAGTAAGCGTGAATTCATCTATGCGTTTTGATAATCCCTTGGTTTTGCCTGATTTTCAAAATGAATATGCCCAGGGTAATCAGGGTGTATACAGTGCTGACCCGAATGCCAACAGTACCAGCACTAACGGCTGGGGGCCTAGAATTTCAGATGTTGCAAACCAAACATTTGTCAACTTCTTAGGTAATCGGGTTACTTTACAGGCTTATCCGGATAACGTTAAGGATTTCTTCAGGACAGGGATTTCTGCACAGAACAACATTTCATTTTCTGGTGGCGGTGACAATTCTGATTACCGGATGAGTTTTTCAAGTGCAAATGAAAAAGGAGTAATTCCTGAATCTAAACTAGACCGTTATGCACTTACTTTAAATGCCGGAAGAGATTTTAGCCCGAAATTATCATCAAGATTTTCTGGTACTTATACCAGTATCAAATCGGATGGTAGACCTGCTCAAAGTTCAAATAATACCAATGCGATCGTTTCGACTATTTATGGTCTTCCACGAACGATTGATATCGATTTATTAAAGAATAATTTCGAAGATCCGGTTACTGGATCACAGATCTTTCTGACTTCTAACCGGAATGGGAATAACCCGTACTGGGTAATGAACTACAATAAGAATGGTAATACTGTAGATCGTTTTCTTGGAACTTATAATATGACGTATAAACCGATAGACTGGATTACCATTAGTAATACTTTAGGGACAGATATTTATACAGAAAAACGTTCATTAATAGTACGCAAAGGAACTGCAGGTTTTCTCCCTGGTAATTTTACCAATTTTGACCAGCTAAGTAAACAAATCAATGACGATTTGATCGCAACTTTTGAGCAGAACAACCTCGTTAAAGACTTTAAGTTTAAGCTAATTGTTGGTGGTAATATTAACCAGAGATTTGTACAGGGAACCAATATTGATGCGGTTGGTTTAACCGTTGACGGTATATATAATTATACCAATGCTGAAAGTAAGACGCCGACACTGACCTATACCAAAAGAAGATTAATGGGCGTTTATGGTGATCTCGGTATCAGTTATAAAGATTTTTTATACATGAACATTACTGGACGTAATGACTGGACTTCTACTTTACCGGTGGCGAACAGGTCATATTTCTATCCTTCGGTAAGCGGTGGGTTTGTGTTCTCTGAATTGTTAAAAGAAAAAAATATGGACTGGCTAAGTTATGGTAAATTAAGGGGAAGCTGGGCTTCTGTAGGTAGCGATTTACTTCCATATAACTTGGACTTTCAATATACACCAATTTCAACAGTTTTTTTACAGTATGTATCTGCTCAGGCAAACGTTTTCCCTGCCGGACCGATCACAACAGCCTATACAGGCCCAAGGATTCTTCCTAATCCAAACCTGAAACCACAAAGGCAAAACTCCTTCGAATTTGGTACAGAACTGAAGTTTTTAAATAACCGTATAGGCTTAGATTTCACTTATTATAATACTACAACTAAAGACAACTTAATTCCTTTAGATGTGGCCATATCTACCGGATATTTCGCAAAATACATTAATGCGGGAGCGATCAGAAACAAAGGTATTGAGATTGCTTTAAACCTTGTTCCAATTAAAACGGCCGATTTCCAGTGGGATATTGATGCCAACTTTGCTAAAAACAAGCAAACAGTAACGGAGCTTGCTGAAGGACTAAATGAATATAGTTTAGCTAGTGGTTACAGTGGCCTACAGATCAAAGCTAAAAAAGGTGAAGTTTTTGGACTTTATGGTTCTAAGTGGGCAAGAGACCCCGATGGTAATTACATCATTAATGCAACAAGTGGTTTAAAAACAGCGGTTGCAAACCAACGTTTGGGTAATATTTATGCCGACTGGACTGGTGGTATCAATAATACTTTCAGGTATAAAGGACTTAGCTTAAGTGCGTTGCTTGATTTCCGTCAAGGCGGTGTATTCTTCTCTGGTACAGTTTCTAACTTAAGGACCAATGGTTTAGCTAAAGAAACCGGCGGTGACCGAACTATTCCTATTATTGATGATGGTGTAAACTTGGTTGGCGGACAGTATGTTAAGAATACCACACCAGTAGCCAATGCACAGGCATATTGGGCATGGGAATCAAGTACAACAAATACTGACGGAAGTTTATTTGATGCATCTTTCATCAAATTGAGAGAGGTGAGACTGGCTTATGCTATTCCTGCAAAAGTGCTTCAGGGTACATTTATCCGTGGCGCAGAATTTGGAGTAGAGGGCAGGAACTTATGGTTAATTAAAAGCCATGTACCTCACGTTGATCCTGAGCTTAACTTCTTTGGCGCTGGTTCTGTTGGTGAAGGGGTTGAATTCAACAGTATTCCTTCTGTCAGGTCATTTGGTTTGAACTTAAGGTTGACTTTATAGAAATTTTAAATATTAATATCATGAAAATTAAACATAAAATTTTAGTCAGCTCTGTACTGTTCCTCGTGGCGGTTGCAGGGGTGTCTTGTAAAAAATATCTGGATATCAACAAGAGTCCGCTTACTGCTGAAACGGTAGATCCAAAATTGCTTTTTGGTTACGCTGTTACAGCATGGGACGTAAGTAAAAACAGTGGAGACTCTTATATTGCTGTCGGCTTTATTGGTCAATCGCTTTCATCAGGAGCAGATTTTTCTGACAACTGGGGTTCTTCTAACTTATACAATGTAAGTACCAATGTTTTAGGAAATACCTGGAAAGTATATTTTAGTACTGCGGGAAATAACTTGAAACTCGCGATTAAAAATGCTGAAACAGCGAACCCCGTAAATAATAATGCTGCTGCACAATGTAAGATATTACTTGCTCAGCTGATGTATGAATGTACTACTTTATACGGGGATGTTCCATTTACACAGGCATGGGACCCTGAAAAATTCCCATATCCTAAATATGATAGTCAGCAAAGTGTTTTAGAGAGTGTACTGAGCTTGCTTGAAGAAGCGAAAGCACAAATTGATCCTTCAAGTCCCTTTAAAATTGCTGATTATGATGTGTTTTATGGTGGGAACATGTCTAAATGGACAAAGCTGGCCAACTCGATCAAATTCAAAACTTTGATGGTAATGGCTGACAAAGATCCAAGTAAAGCTGCTGCGATTGGCCAACTGGTATCTAACCCTACAACGATGATCGCATCAGCCGCAGAGAATTTGAGAGTGTTGTATACAGGAAATACAAATAACGAAAACCCTAAATTCAGATTATTTGGAGGCGAAAACCCTTTTACTTATGCAAGTAAAGCTGTTACCGATATTATGGTTCCAAAAAATGACCCAAGGTTAAAAAAATATTTTGATCTCCCAACTGGGCAAACACAATATATTGGTGTTCCTGCAAATGTTGATGCTAATGCAAGCACTTCGTTGATCAGTTTATATTTGTATAGAAAGAATGCACCGTCCTTGATTTTGTCTTACCAAGAGCTTCTTTTTTTACAGGCTGAAGCCTATGCAAGAGGGTTAGGTGTGGCTAAAAATTTAACAACAGCTAATACTTTATATAAACAAGCATTACAGGTAGCAATGGAGTTTTATGAAGCAGATCCTACTGATATAGCAAATTACATGAAAACCCCAGCCAATGGGGGCCATCTTGTAGATTTGACTACCGCTGCCGATCCTGTTAAGGAAATCCATCTTGAACAATGGGTTGATTTAATGGACAGACCTTTAGAGGCTTTTGTACAATGGAGAAGATCGGGTCCTGATGGTAGCGAAGTGCCTTTACTTACTTTGCCTAAGGATGCTACACCTGGACCCCTGATTAGAAGATTTACTTTGTCTCCTGATGAGCTTGCAGCAAATCCTAATATCCCAAATCCACAACCAAAATATTTTGATAAAATGTGGTTTGATTTGTAATTATAATAATATTGAATGAAAAGAGGGTGCCAAACGTTGGCATCCTCTTTTTTTTGCAATTTTAGATATCGACTCCTTATGGAGTTTATCTGTGTTATTAGATTGATAGTGAGTCAATACGAATGTTCTGCTCTATCTTTTGCTCCCTTCCGACACATAGTGAATTACCTCATGAACCTGCCAAAAATCAAACGCTGAACAGTCTATACTAATATTTAATACTTAGAGAGAGCTTGATTTGCACTTTATTCAGCTCCTTTAACTGACAATGTTTATTGGAGAAAAGCAATCTGTAGAATCATTATCTTTTTACTTCAAATTGAAATGTGGTGTAGTCAGAATCTCTATCACTCCTAAGTCCCTATATAATAACTATGTATTTACCGGACTGAACAGAGCTATAGAAATTAAGATTTCCCTTGCTAAGCACATCGGTTGAGAACTCAGGTATCCAGGCCAAAACAATTTTTCTATCTGGCATTTTACTATTTCTCTTGAGGATTGTTTCGTATGTAGGCGCGAAAAATTCTGTTCTCATTTGAAGCCCATCATCATCTAAAATTAGTGCATTGGACTCAATTTCATATCCTGCCATATTTTTTTATTGATTGTCATGTTTAAAATGCCATCTTCAATTCTATCATTCACAATTTAAAGGGTTGATTCGTTTGGTAGGCTCAGGAAAATACAGCGCTACTCTTTTTACAAGATAAATAGCTAATAGTGGGGGATAAATAATAGTGTGAAATCAATTTTTTTCATATCGAACCGCTTTTTTCTTGCTTAAACGAGTAAATGTGGGTTATTTAAAATTTAGGGTTACGCTTTTTTCTTGCACTGACATCTTTAATTCCCTCCCCAATACCATTGCCCGGTTGTCGTCAATATGTCCGGTAGGAAAATTAAAACAAACCGGATAGTTGTATTCTTTTACAATATCCCATATGACCTGCTCGGGGCTGGCACCAAAGGGAATCGATTCTGGCGTAATTTCATTAAAAGCACCAACAATAAGGCCTTTTAATTTGGCCAGTTTGCCACTGCGCTTTAACATACGCATCATTCTATCTATGGAATATTCATGTTCACCAACATCTTCAAGAAACAGGATTTTATCGTTATAGTCCATTTCCGATTCCGAACCTTGTACGGCAACCAGCAAAGTTAAATTGCCGCCAATTAAAAGGCCCTCGGCATGGCCACTGCGGTTTTCGAATGTACTGGTATGATGATAACTGACTGTGCCCCCAAATAAAGCGGCTTTTAAAGATTCGAGCGATGCCGGGCTTGCTTCATCAAATGTATAGGGCATTTGGCCATGAATGCTTTGTGTTTTTACTTCCGCAAACAGATGGGAGAGCAAAACGGTGATGTCGCTAAAGCCAACAATCCATTTGGGATAGCGTTTAAATGTGCTGAAGTCAAGGTCATCAATGATCCTGATGGTGCCATAGCCCCCTCTTCCAGCAATAACGGCCTTAATTTCCGGATCGTCTAAAAAGCCTTGCAGGTCAGCAGCCCTTAAAGCGTCGTCGCCAGCAAACTGGTGGTGCACTGCACTTACTGTTTTTCCCCTGATCACGGTTAATCCCCATTGTTCAAGAAGGGCAATCGCACTTTCTATGCTCCTGGGTAATTGCTTGGCCGGACAAACAATTGCAATTTTGTCACCTTTTTTTAAATACGGGGGCTGCTTAATCATTACGTAAAACACTTATCTTTGCCAAAATAATAAAAATAGTTTTGGATAACAGTAAAATAAAAAGATATACGGTAACCGCCGCGCTTCCTTATACCAATGGACCGGTACATATCGGGCATTTGGCAGGTGTTTATTTACCTGCAGATACCTATGTGAGGTACCTGCGCTCTAATAAGAGGGATGTAAAGTTTATTTGCGGCTCTGACGAAAATGGGGTACCCATTACCCTCAAGGCCAAAAAAGAAGGGGTAACCCCCCAGGTTATTGTAGATAAATACCATAAGATCATTGGTGATTCTTTTAAAGAATTTGGTGTTTCTTTTGATATTTATCACCGCACATCATCACTGATGCACCACCAGACTGCATCCGACTTTTTTGAGACCCTTTATAACAAAAGGGTTTTTACTGAAGAGGTTACCGAACAGTATTATGATGAAAAGGCACAGACGTTTCTGGCCGATCGCTACATTACCGGTACCTGCCCGAAATGTGGCAATGAAAATGCTTATGGCGATCAGTGCGAAAACTGCGGCAGTACGTTAAATGCAACTGATCTGATCAATCCGAAGTCGACATTATCAGGTGAGCCACCTGTAAGAAAGGAAACCAGGAACTGGTTTTTGCCATTGGATAAATATGAAGAGCAGTTAAGAAAATATATTGACGGACATAAAGAATGGAAGCCAAATGTATTTGGGCAATGCCAATCCTGGTTAAACGCAGGTTTACAGCCCAGGGCGATGACCCGTGACCTGGACTGGGGCGTAAAGGTGCCATTAAAGGATGCGGAAGGGAAAGTACTTTATGTTTGGTTTGACGCCCCTATTGGCTACATTTCAGCAACAAAGGAACTCTTTGAATATGCCCGTCTGGATGTGTGGAACCCAAAGGCCGAAGAATATTATATCAACCAGAGTGAGGTAGAAAAAGGCAGCTGGGAAGATTACTGGAAAGATGAAGAAACCAAACTGGTGCACTTTATAGGAAAAGACAATATCGTTTTTCATTGCATCATATTTCCGGCAATGTTAATGGCGCATGGCGATTACATTTTAGCAGATAATGTACCGGCCAATGAATTTTTAAACCTGGAAGGGCAGAAAATATCTACTTCTAAAAACTGGGCCGTATGGTTAAATGAATATCTGGAAGAGTTTAAGGATAAACAGGATGTATTGCGCTACGTATTAACGGCCACGGCTCCTGAAACAAAAGATAACGATTTTACCTGGAAAGATTTTCAGGCCAGGAACAACAATGAACTGGTTGCCATATTGGGCAATTTTGTAAACCGGGTGGTGGTACTGACGCACAAGTACTTTAAGGGTAAGGTGCCAATGTGTATGCACATTACACCGGAAGACCAGCAGGTAATGGATGAGCTGGCTGCAGCCCCGGCAAAAATCAGCGCATCGATAGAGAATTACCGTTTCAGGGAAGCGTTGGGTGAGGTAATGAATGTTGCACGCTTGGGCAATAAATACCTGGCAGACACAGAGCCTTGGAAAGTGATTAAAACGGATGAGGACAGGGTGCGTACGATTTTGAACATCAGTTTACAGATCGCTGCCAATTTAGAAATACTGATTGAGCCGTTCCTGCCGTTTACAGCGGATAAGCTGATGAAAATGCTGAACTATGGTGGGCATACGTGGGAATCGGCAGGTAACGTAAATTTACTGCATAGGGGCCATCAGCTGAATGAGCCGGTATTGCTGTTTGAAAAAATTGAAGATGAGGCCGTACAGGCCCAGATAGATAAACTGAACAGGAGCAAAGCAGACAATACTGCTGCTGCTGCGGTTACAGCACCGGCAAAAGAAAACATTCAGTTTGAACAGTTTACAGCCGTTGATATCAGAGTTGCCACGATAATTGCGGCAGAGAAGGTAGAAAAAACCAAAAAGTTGCTAAAATTAACACTGGATACTGGAATAGACCAGCGTACAGTGGTTTCTGGCATAGCCGAATTTTATAAGCCAGAAGATGTGATTGGGCAACAGGTTAGCCTTGTGGTCAATCTGGCACCGAGAGAGATCAAGGGGATTGTTTCACAGGGAATGATCCTGATGTCGGAAGATGCAGAGGGAAAGCTGGCGTTTGTGGCGCCGGTAGTTAAGCATAATAACGGTAGTGTGATCAGGTAAACGGATCACACAAAAGTTAAGATAAAACTAAACCAATATAAACCTGATGCTATGACAAGACTAAACCTTAGTTTGCTGCTACTGCTTATGGTTCATTTTGCGCATGCGCAATGGAAACCTGTTCCTGGAAAAATTTCAACAGACTGGGCAGCTAAAGTAAACCCATCCAACCCTTTACCTGAATATCCGAGACCACAACTGGTCCGTAAAAGCTGGATAAACCTTAACGGGTTATGGCAATATGCCATTTTACCTAAAGGCAGTGATAAAATACCGGTAAGCTATGCAGGGCAGATCCTGGTTCCTTATGCGGTAGAATCTTCACTGAGTGGTGTGGGCAAAATGGTTGGTGAAAACAATGTATTGTGGTATAACCGCAGCATAGACCTGCCAGCAAAAATGATGGGAGGGAAATTATTGCTTCATTTTGGAGCTGTAGATTGGTCTTGTAGGGTGTATGTAAACGGAAAGCTTGCAGGCGAGCATGCCGGGGGCTATGATGCCTTTTCCTTCGACCTTACTTCGCTGGTCAAAAAGGGTGTTAAACAGAATATTTCCGTACAGGTCTGGGATCCTACAGATGATGGACCACAGCCACGGGGCAAACAGGTTAAACAACCCAAAGGTATTTGGTATACACCTGTTACAGGGATATGGCAAACCGTATGGCTGGAAAATGTACCTCAAACTTATATTGTAGCTACCAAACAAACGCCTGATATTGATAAAAAACAATTGGCTGTTCGGGTAGAAGTTGCTGATTTACAATCGGGCGATCAGCTGGAAGTTACTGCCTGGGAGGGTGCCAAGCGGGTTGCTTTACAGGCCGGTGATCCGCAAAGAGAAATGATACTGAACATTCCTGATCCCAGGTTATGGTCACCGGAATCGCCATTTCTATATGATCTGAAAGTAGCGGTTAAGAGAAAAGGGAAAACGATTGATGAGGTTGCGTCCTATTTTGGAATGCGTAAATCTGCTATGGCTAAGGATGCCGCCGGCATACAAAGGATGACGCTGAACAATCAGTTTGTATTTCAATACGGACCTTTAGATCAAGGCTGGTGGCCGGATGGTTTATACACGGCCCCAACAGATGAAGCATTAAAATTTGATATCGAAAAAACGAAGGCTTTGGGATTTAATATGATCCGGAAGCATGTTAAAGTAGAGCCGGCCAGATGGTATTACCATTGCGATAAAATGGGCATGCTGGTATGGCAGGATATGCCAAGTGGCGATACCGGAGGAAATGTATGGGATGCGAAACCTGGTTTTATCACCGGCGGTAAGCTGGATAAGGACCGTAGCCCGGAATCGGAAAATATTTTCAGAAAGGAGTGGAAAGCCATTATGGATCAGTGCTATAATTATCCGAGCATTGTTTCCTGGGTTCCTTTTAACGAAGCATGGGGCCAATTTAAAACCAAAGAAATTGTAGACTGGACGATGAAATATGATCCATCGCGCCTGGTAAATGCAGCGAGTGGCGGAAATTATTTTATGGGCGCAGGACAGGTGCTCGACCTCCACATTTATCCGGCACCTGCGATGCCTGATCCTGCAATTTTTGGTGCCCGGCAAGCTTTGGTGTTGGGTGAATTTGGTGGATTGGGGCTGCCGATTGAGGGGCATACCTGGCTGGACAAGGGCAATTGGGGATACCAGAGTTATAAAAACAAGGAGGATCTGTTTGCACAGTATACCAAGTTTATCAGCGCTATTCCTAAATTGATCCGTTCGGGCTTATCTGCTGCGGTTTATACCCAGACAACGGATGTGGAAATAGAAACCAATGGCCTGTTTACGTATGATAGAAAAGTGTTAAAAATGCCTTTGGATGGAATGTATCAGCTGCATCGCCAGTTATACGATCCATCGCTTGTTAAATGGTAATCACTTAAAGATTAAACAGCGGATTAAGAGGTTTTTTTCTTTCCTGCTATTTAAACAAAGGGTTTTATTGTTATATTTGCGACCGTTACTTTTTAAGGTAACAATTGGTTTCGTAGTTCAACGGATAGAATAGAAGTTTCCTAAACTTTAGATATGGGTTCGATTCCCGTCGAGACCACTTCACAAGAAAGGTGCGAATTTATCGCACCTTTCTGTTAATCTGATATATTAGCCCTGCTGCCTCATTCAATTCTCCGCGACATCTTTCAATATTTAAAAAAAGGGCAAAAAGCAACTTGTGAATGTAAAATCTGAACTACTTGTAAATGATTACAGGTTGGATTTGAACCAAACGACCTTCCCGATTTTGTCGGGGTGTTCTAACCGAAGTATCACCAGTTTACGGCACCTTTTAGGTTTAATAAGCAATGGGTTAAAGGACTGGAATACATTGAAGTAATCCGCAAGGCCATTGTGGCTAAAAAAACAATTTGCATCACTTATCGCTCGTTTAAAGCCCGGCAGGAGAGTAGCTTTTGTTTTAGCGGCTATCTGCTGAAAGAATACCGCAACCGCTGGTTTGTATTAGGCGTACAACACAGGCAGGCCGGAAGGAACCTGTATAATTTGGCGCTGGACAGGATCCAATCCATAACGGATCACGAGGAGCCTTATCAGGAAAATATCACACTGGATCTGGCTACTTATTATGACAATTGTATCGGGGTAACCAAATCTCCAGAACAACGTGCTTGCGATGTTGTTTTTTGGATAGACAAGGAAAATGCACCCTATGTCGTTACTAAGCCCCTGCACCATACGCAAACCTTGTTGACTGAAGACGAAACGGGTAAAATATTCAGTATAAGGGTAATTCTGAATTTTGAACTTGAGCGGGAACTGTTGGGCTTCGGCTCCAAAATGAAAGTGCTGGGGCCAAGGATTTTGGTAAAGCAAATGAAACAGCAATTGCAAAAAGCGATTGAGCGTTATCATACCCAGCAGATCGTACAACTAATCCGGAAAATTAATTAGTAAAGCTTTTTAGTCAACGTGTGCTTTATCGCCTTCTTTGAGAGAAAAGCCAGTCAAACAAACCAGGCTCCTCATAAGCTTTAAGCCAGCTGTTGTGTTTAACGCCCTGATATTCCGTGTACTTCGGCGTTCCTTTACGGTTTTCAAGAGCTGTAATCATCAATCTGGAATATTTCACATCGTTTACATCATCCTGATCGCCATGAAAAGCCCATATCGGTATTTTATAAATCAACCTGGCCTTAGCCGTGTCTGACACAGAACATATAGGAATGGCTGCGGCAAATAAACCAGGGCGACGGGCTAAAAAATCAAAGGCCCCTTCGCCACCCATAGAGTAGCCCGTTACATACACACGCTTAGGATCAATTGGAAGGTTTTTAATCAGTAGATTGAGTTTTGCCAGTACCGACTTAGTAGCAGGTGTAGCAAGCTTAGTAGTTTCTAAGCTTGCCGGAAAGTTCGGAAACTTAACCCATACATCTTTTTTACTACACTGGGGTGCAAGAATAAAGCAGGCATATTTCACCCTTCCTGCAGAATCTGTTAAACGTTTTGGCACTCCGGTTAACTGGGCCTCGTTATTATTTCCACGTTGCCCAGATCCATGCAAGAAAACAACAATTGGATATTTCTTGTTCTTATTATAGTTTAACGGATATAAAAGCCTATAAGGTAAGCTGTCCTTCGATGTTACATATACATCCTTTGTATATGTTGAAATTTGTTGTGCTTTTACAGACTGGCAAGCCAGGATGAAGGCAATAACCAATTTCAATTTATCTACCACCATTTTAACGGAAATTCGATCTGGTCAACAGAGCTTACAATCAAGTCTGGTTTAAAGGCATAATGACTTAAACGTTCCTTTTTGGCTATACCCGATAAAACGAGAATGGTCTTATAACCCATCTGTACCCCACCCTGGATGTCTGTTTCCATCGTATCACCTATAACAGTGGTTTCGGCAGTCTCCAGGCCCAGATATTTTCTGGCCGAGCGCATCATTACCGGGCTTGGTTTTCCAATTACAAAGGCTTTTCGGCCAGTTGCCTCTTCTATCATGGCCGTAGTGGCGGCAATGCCTAAATTGCTCCATCCTGGTTTTTTAGGTGAAGGGTCTTGATTGGTAGTAATGAACTTGGCCCCGGCCAGGATCATGTCTACTGCCCGCTGTACCATTTCCAGGGTAAAATTCCGGCCTTCTCCCAATACCACAAACTCAGGGTCGGTATTCACCAGGTTGATGCCATTTTCGTGTAAGCTGGTAATCAGACCACCTTCCCCCAATACATAAGCGGTGCCATTGGCAGCCTGGTCGCCCAGAAACTTGCCCGTTGCCATGGCGCTGGTGTACACATGGTTTTCTGTTACCTCAATTCCCAGCAGCTTCAGCTTCCGTACCACATCAAGGCGGGTACGCTGACTGTTGTTGGTCATAAAAGTAAAAGGAATGTCGTTTTTAAGCAGTCCCGCTATAAATTTATCTGCGCCTTCTATCAGTGTTTCGCCACTGTAAATAACGCCATCCATATCAATTAAAAGTCCGTGTTTCATATTGTTCAATTATGGTTACAAATATGCATATATCCATTTAATCTTGATGTTAAGATTCTTGTCAATAATTTAATCTTCAGAAATTTCCACGCAGCTTTGTTTTTATATATTTGCTTTATGTCATCACACCATATCATAAGGGAAAAGCAGGAACCGGCACTGTATATCCATAATCCGGGTACTTTTAATGAAGAATACCTGGGGCAGCTGCTGGAATGGAACCCTACATTGATTGTTAATGAGCCGGTTTATGAAAAGGTGCTGAGCATGGGCTTAAAGGTTGACGCCGTAGTAAGCCTATTGGAGACACCTGCTGTGCAGGAAAATACTAAACTGATCAGAGCAAGAACAGAAGCTTTGGATGCGGTACTCGACTATCTGATTGCCGAAAAATATCCGGCGGTAAATGTAATCGATACCGAAAGTAATTTAAGGGAACTGGGCAGTTACATTGCCGAGATCAATATTGTGGTGTTTACTGCAACAGAAAAGGCTTATGCCATTAAAAAAGGCTTTAAAGTATGGAAGCCAAAAGGCAGTGTTTTCAGGATAGAAGTGGTGTCTTACTTTGAAACCAGTAACCTGATGCAGCAGGAAAACGGTGATTTTGTGGTTATCAGCGATGGTTTTGTAGAATTCAATTTCAATACGGATTATTTATTTATCAGTGAGGTGTTATGATCATTTTAAGAAAGGCAAAGGAACAGGACATTCCATCTATTCAAAACATAGCCAATAAGACCTGGCCTGAAGCTTATGGCGATATGATCAGTAAGGAGCAGATCAGTTATATGCTCGATAAAATGTACAATAAAGGAGAGCTCCTGTCACAGTTTCAACAGGGTCATATCTTTTTAATTGCTGAAGAAGATGATAAAGACCTGGGTTTTGCAGGGTTTTCGGTAATTGATTCAAAGAACCAGGTGTATAAACTGCACAAGCTGTACATACTCCCCCAAATGCATGGTATGGGCGTAGGGAAACTGCTGATCAACGAAGTGGTAAATGTGATAAAGAAAGCGGGAGGGAAATACCTTCAGCTAAATGTGAACAGAAACAACAAGGCTGTCCGGTTTTACGAAACGGCGGGCTTCAAGGTTAAAGAAACGGTTGATCTGGATATTGGCAATGGCTTTCTGATGAATGATTATGTAATGGAAAAGCGGCTTTAAAAAAAAGCTATTCATGGCTGTCAACCAACTTTGGTATCCTGCTGGGCGTATCTGTACCTTTCACAATGCTGATGGCACTTTTTGCAATTGCTTTAATGGTGTACAGGATGTTTAAAGTGTCTAAAGTGCTGTACTCATCTTTTACGGTATGGTAAAATTCATCCTTATCAATCTGATCTGTACTGATGGTATGTGCCGGTACACCCAATGCCGCTAAAGTGGCGTTGTCGCTCCGGTAAAAGAGATTTTGCTGTGGGTATGGGTCAGGATGAAAGGTAAATTCGGTGCCGGCAAGGTTTTTCTGCAGTATTTTTCCAAAATCAGATTTGTCGTAGCCGGTAATAAAAGCGGTGTTTTTTCCGAACTTACTTTCCTTGCCGATCATCTCTATGTTAAACATGGCCGTTACCTGCTCAGGATCCAGTTTTTTGGAGAAATATTTGGAGCCAAAGCCTCCGATTTCCTCAGCGGTAAAGGCGATAAATACCAGTGTACGTTCATTATTGTTTAAAGCCTTATAATATTTTGCCAAAGCAATTACGGCTGTTATACCCGATGCATCGTCATCTGCACCATTGGCAATGCTGTCCTGCAAATCGCCTTTTACTATGCCCAGGTGATCGTAATGTCCCGAAAAAACAACAATTTCATTGGCCCTGGATTTTCCGGGGATCATGCCTGCTACATTAAACAAAGGCCTTTTATCTGTCGAATCTTTATAAAACGTTTGCCGGTAACCGGTTTCTCCCTTTAAAGGCTGTAATCCAATGGCTTTAAATTGCTGTTCAATAAAGGTGGCGGCTTTGTCAATACCCGGGGTATATAAACCACGGCCCTGCATGTCGTCGCTGCTCAGTGTTTTGATCAGGTGATCAACATATCCGGCAGTAATAATTTTATTGATGTCCTGGGCCCGGGATAGCTGGGCCGACAGTACAATAAGCAGGGCGAAGCAGATCTTTCTCATTGTTCGTATAGTTTATGCTTTCTTTTTTCAATTTCGGTATGTACGCGTGTGTCATGTACCCCGTCTATTACCGCTGTTTCATAATCTTTGTCCTTATCAGACTCATATACCTGGGTTTCTTCGGTATTTTCTACCGACCTGTCGTAAGGCCCCCGGCTACTCATCAGTTTTACAAAAACGGGCAGGCATTCGAAAAATATGAATAATAATCCAATAAAAGTTACAGCCAGATAAGTACTGGTATCGCGCGTGCCATCGCGGTTAAAGCTCAGCTGGCCCAAAGCCCAGTTGCGGTCGGCAAAACCGGCTAGGCTGGTCAGGCTGTCCAGTTGCTTTCCGGTGTATAGTTTTTCTGTCATCAGCCCATCAAATTCTTTTCTGCCGGCTACAAACGCTTCCTGTGAGCGTACGCTGGCCGTTAAGGTATCTAATTCCTGTTCACGTTGTTTCAGCTCAGCCTCTTTTCTTTTGGCATAAGGCCCATAGCCCATAATGCCCGAAGTTTCTTCAGTCTTATTTCCAAAAATCTCGAAATTCAGTTTTTGCCGGTCTGCCTTTATGGCGCTGGCCATAGTATCCCTTTGGGCTTTACTCTCATTCAGTTTGCCCATTTCTATCCGGTATTTATTTTCAAAAGCGGCATTCAGGGTGTCAATTTTTGAACGCTGGTTGTTCAGGTAACTTACCTTTAAACGCTCTTTGATCTCTTTGTCAAATATTTTAAGCTCCAAGGGGCGCGATATCACCACCCCAATCATAATGGCAAGCAAAATACGTGGGGTAGCCTGTAAAATCTGCTTATTGGTACTGGCATTTTTGTTGATGCTGGACACGATATACCTGTCCATGTTAAAAATGGCAAGACCCCAGATCAAGCCAAAAAACAGGGCAAAAAAGACAGCCCCGCTATCGCCCTTAAAAACGAAATACATGGCATAGCCACCAGATAAGGCCGCAAACAGGCCGGTAAAAAATATGGTAGCGCCAATGCCAATGTATTTGTTGTGTTCTGTAGGGTGTTTTTCCAATGTAGAAAGATGCGCACCAGAGCAAAACCAAAAGAAACGGGATATCGCATTCATGATATAATGGTCAGATTAATAAGCTTACCATTTAAACGCACGGGGCCTCAAGTTGTTACAGAATTTTTTGTAAAGCTGTACAGAATTGCTGATAATTATCACTCTGATGTATTTTTAGCCACAAACATTCCCTATGACAAGTGATTTAATTATCTTTGAAAAAATCAAATGACATGATAAAAGAAATAACCGTTGAGGAGCTTAAAGAAAAGATTGACAATAAGGAAGATTTTCAATTGATCGATGTTAGGGAAACATTTGAATATGACACTTCAAATCTGGAGGGCCTTAACATACCTTTGGCCGGCATTTTAATTGAAGCAGATAAAATTGCGCAGGACAAACCTGTAATTATTCATTGCAGAAGCGGAAAAAGAAGTGCAGCTGCTGTAATGCAGCTGGAACAGCAACTGGGTTTAACCAATTTATATAACCTGAAAGGTGGAATTCTTGCCTGGCAGGAAGCTTTTGATCCTGAAATGCCTGTTTATTAAGCATGGGAAAGAAAATTGCATTGAACGTTTTTTATAACCTGGGCCTTATTGTTTCCATTTTTGGCATCGTATGGGGTTATAACAATACTAAGTATCTGGCCATCGCCTTGTTTGTGGCTACGGCTGCATTTTTCCTTTACTTAAAATTGAAATTGGTAAAAGAAATGCGCGAAAACCTTAAAAGGAAGTGAACAAAGAGGGCTTTATGCCTTCAAGACCCAGTCCCGGCAACTGATTGAAAAGATATTTACCTTCAAGCATTGCCGGGGCCTTAAAAGGATTGTTGCTGGTTAACCAGGGCCCATCCAGATCGGCCCAGTCGCACAAAGGGGCAAGTGCCATCCCCGCCTGGGTAGCACAGGAGGTTTCGCTCATGCAGCCAATCAGTACTTTCATACCAAATGACTTTGCTTTCAGGATCATCTGATGACCTTCATACATACCTGTACTCTTCATCAGTTTCATATTAATGCCATGATAAGCCCCTTTCAGCGTATCCATATCGGCCAAACGTTGTACGGCTTCATCGGCTAAAATCGGGATCGGGCTGCGGGCAGTAAGCCAGGCATTGCCATCCAGATCGGCCTTATCCATAGGTTGTTCAATTAGCTGTACGCCCTGGTCATGCAGCCAGTAAATCATATCTATAGCCTGTTTTTTATCAGCCCAGCCCTGGTTGGCATCTACATACAAAGGCAGGTCGCTTACACTCCTGATCGTATGGATCAGTTCCTTATCATTGTCCCTGCCCAGTTTTATTTTTAACACTTTGAAACCTTTGGCATCGGCAACCTTTTCCTTGATGACCTCTGGCGTATCAATACCTATGGTATAAGAAGTAACCGGCATTTTAACCGGGTCAGCGCCATAAATTTCATAGCAGGGCTTATTCAGCAGCTTTCCGTTAATGTCGTTTAATGCTATATCTATTGCCGCTTTGATGGCAGGGTGGCCCTTTTCTATACTGTCCAGATAGGCAATGATCTCTTCAAAATTAAAAGGATGAACAAACCGGCCCCAGTCTACCTGCTTCAAAAACTTAACCGCAGTTTCTTCACTTTCGCCCATGTATGGCACCATAGAAGCTTCTCCATAGCCCTCTATATTTTCATAGCTTAGCCTGATCAGCATAACCGGAGTGCTGGTACGGGAAAATTTGGCAATTGCAAAAGGGTGTTTCAGTTCCAGGTTATAAGCGGTATAAGCAAGTTTCATTGGAAAATAAGGTTTTGGTAATTTAAAGGTTATAAAAAAAATGCCAGGGGCTAATGTAAAAATAATATACCTAATATTGTGCCTTTATGAGCAGCATGATATACCAGCCTTTTAAAAATTTCGACTTTAAATATAAAAACTGTTTTTTAAGTGGCGATACATTCCCCTCGCCAGTTGAAGAACTCAATATCCTGCCGGCATGGCTGCTGGAAGTGGCCAATTTTAGTGGCGAAGAACAGATTAAATTGCTTGACGAAAGTGTGCGTTCCTATAATGCTTTAAAGGTTCCCTGCAATACTGAGGTTCGGGATCATTTTATACAACCCCTGGAAGAGAAAATTGCTGCAGCATTTGCAAAAGGTTATGAAGGGGTTTCGCAGCTGGATGAAGTTGATCTTTTTAACTGGATTGGCAAGTTTATGTACAGCCTGATCTATATAGAAATGAATGCTGCGGTGCGTTTGCAGCAGCTAAGTGCCGATGGGCTAAACATGTCGCAGGGACTGATGCACAAATTTGGGAACCTGAACACCATGATCCAGGGCATTTACCTGGATGTGGTATTTGAAGATTTCGTGCCCTGGTCTGTCGTGGTGGTGCCCCTTGAAAATAAAGAAACAGCTTTCAGCTTTAGGGACGAGATCAATACACTTACTTTCTCTTTAAAACTGAAGGACTTTGGCATCATTGCCTGTTTACAGGACAATGGCACCAATAAAAAATATCACCGGGAAGTCCTGGACCAGATCGGCAACACGGCTTTGTCGGCCGAGCAGTTTGAAGAGCTTTGTGCGCGCTTTTTTTATTCGGCATACCTGTTTAACCGATTGCCCGAATATGCCGTTATGCCTGTTGAAGGATCGATATACATTGATGCCATGCCGCTAAAAGGCACACTGAATAAGGCGCTGTTTGACCACTGGCAGCATAAAACCTATGCCCAGGTGCTGCAGGATTTCTGGAAACCATGGGGGCATACGCTGTTCGAGATCATTAAAGACCCGACAAAGCCCATGAGCTATTTTAACCCGCCAGCATTACCCGAAACCAATTAAAAAATAAGGTTACCCGATTTTAGCCAGCAGCTGACCAATGAAATGAGGGATTGTTCCGGGCACTACCAATACGGTAACAATCATTCCTGCCAGTGCACCAAAAAAGTGTGCATCGTGGTTAATGTGGTCTCTGGCATTTTTAGAGGCATACACACAATAAACCAGGTACAGTGGCCCAAAAATAATTGCCCAGATGCGAATGGGTATCGGAAATATCATCATGCTGGAAAAAGGCTGAAACAGGATGAAGCTGAACAATACCCCGCTGATGGCGCCGGAAGCACCGAGGCTGTTGTACCACATGTCATTCTTATGTTTCATTACCGATGGAATATCGCTCAGTATCAGGCTTAAAAAATATACGGCCCCAAACTGCCATGAACCGATCATTGCCTCCAGCTGGAAGGCAAAGAAAAAGAAGGTCATCATGTTGAAGATCAGGTGCATCCAGTCGGCATGAATGAGTCCGCTGGTAATCAAAGTATACACTTTATACCTGCGTGAAACGCTATAGGGATGCAGCATAAATTTGCCATACAGGCCATTGTCGTTAAACGCGTAAATGCTGGTGACTATAGTAAAAAGAAAGATGATCGAGGCAACAGGCGTATGTATTAAATATTCCATTTCTGATGATTTCCCGCTAATATAGGGATTTTATAGAGAGGCCCATCGGTCCGAAGTAATACTTAAGGCCAATAGAAACATAGGTATATACATCAGGTTTGCCGCTTTTAAATTTAATTGGCGAATCGTTATAGCCATCCAGTCCCTCGCCCAGGGTAACATTGGCCTGGTAATTCAGATTGAGGCCATAGCGGGTATAGCCACTACGGTCCATGAAGTTAAAGGCAATGCCCAGGTTTAAAGGGACCACCAGATCTTTGGAGCTGTCGCTTCCCGGAAATACATATCCATTGGGATCGTTCGGCTTTTCCCTCACCACAAACTTCATCTTATTCATGATTACACCAGCACCAGCACCAACATATAGTCCTTTTATGGCATTGGTAAAACCACTCCTGTCGTAATCGATGAGGGCACCCAAATAGAGTTTGGCATTCAGTGCAAAGGCTTTGTAGCTGTTTATAAACTGGCGGTTGTTGGGGTCAGTATTGATGTCGCCCCCGTTAATTTCACCCATCTGACCTTCAATACCCATACTTACAAAGGGCGTAAAATAATAATCGAAAGAGCCATAACCGGCGAGCCCGTAATCGTGTTTGTTCAAATCAGCAAACGACTGGGTAACTCCTAATCCGCCGCCTATTCCCAGTTTGTAAAAGTTAGATTGTGCTGCGGCGCTTACATATAATAATGCGGACAGTAAGAGGGTTAAAGTTGTTTTCAAGTGATCTTCATTAAATTTTTAGGCAAAACTATAATCTTTACATAACTTTGAATTTTCATAAGAGTATGCTAATTTATATAAATAAAAATAAATCCCTTCAAAATAGATTTACAAAATACGTTCAAATCGACACACAGTCAGACCCTTCCTCGCCAACCGTACCTTCTACTGAAAAGCAAAAGGATCTGGGCAGGGTGCTGGTAGCTGAATTACTGGAGATGGGAATAGCAGACGCACACCTGGATGAGTATGGCTATGTTTATGCCACTATACCATCCAACTCCGACAAGAAAGTTCCGATAATCTGTTTCTGCTCACACATGGATACCTCACCGGATTGCAGCGGCTATGGTGTAAAGCCGGTGATCCATGAAAACTACCAGGGGCAGGACCTGGTACTGCCAGACGATCCTTCTGTTGTTTTAAAAATGGCAGAACATCCCGACCTGAAACACCAGATCGGGAATGACATCATTACTGCCAGCGGTACCACTTTGTTGGGGGCCGACAATAAAGCGGGCCTTGCAGAAATTATGGAGGCTGCCGCATTTCTGATGAAAAACCCGGAGCTGAAACATGGCACCATCAAAATATTGTTTACACCGGATGAAGAAATAGGACGTGGTGTAGATAAGGTGAACCTGGAAAAGCTGGGAGCCGATTTTGCTTATACCATTGATGGGGAAACGCTGGGTTCTATTGAAGATGAAACCTTTTCGGCTGATGGGGCTGTGCTTAGCATTAGAGGGGTAAGTGCACATCCCGGCTTTGCCAAAGGAAAAATGGAAAGCGCCATTAAAATATTGTCTGATGTGATCAGTGCTTTGCCTGCCGATTGCCTTTCACCAGAGTCAACAGAAGCCAAGGAAGGCTTCATTCATCCGGTCAGTATCAGCGGTAATGTAGAGCAGGCCGAGGCCCGGTTTATCCTGCGGGCTTTTAACGATGAGGAGCTGGCTGCAAACGGAGAACTGCTGGACGCCACAGTCCAGAACATCATAGAAGACTTTCCAAACTCAACATACGAGCTGAAGATCACTGAACAATACCGCAATATGAAACAGGTGTTGGACCAATACCCTCAGGTAATTGAATATGGTATAGCAGCCATAAAAAGGACGGGTATTAGGCCTAAACAACAAAGCATAAGAGGTGGTACAGATGGTTCACGCTTGTCCTTCATGGGTTTGCCCTGTCCGAATATCTTTGCCGGAGAGCACGCCTTTCATGGCAAGCAGGAATGGGCATCGGTGCAGGATATGGAAAAAGCGGTAGAAACAATTGTCAATATCGCCACCATCTGGGAAGAAAAAGCCTGATTGATCAGGCCAGTGTTAACCTGGCCAGGTACTGGTCCGAGTCATCTTCAAAGATGATATCGGTGTGCCATCCGGTTTGAGTGGCCAGCTCAGTAAGTGTTTGCTGATCTACATAGATCCATTTAAACCAATTGCCTTTAAGACTTTTGTATTCATATCTGAAACTTACTTCACCAAAATAGCCTTTTTCGGGAAAGGGGATCTCCAGGTACAGGTAAGAAAGGTCGGAGCTGTCGAAAACCAGCTGTCCGTCTTCGTTGATCAGTTTTTTGACCTCTTGCAGAAAAGATTTTAGCCCCGCAACAGAGCCAGTAAGGCCAATTCCATTCATCATAAACAACAGGGTGTCGTATTTGCTGCTCCCTTCAGGCAGTCTGTAGGTTAGGATATTCCCTTCAATGGCCTGCTTTAGGCCGCGCTGTTTCATAATGCTTACTGCAGCTGCCGAGATGTCCATTCCACATACGTTAATCCCCCTTTTTTGCAGAATTAAGGCATGGCTGCCCACGCCGGCACCCACATCAAGTACTTTTCCCCTGCAAAGGTCAAGCGCTTTGAGCTCCAGCTCGGGCATCTCGTTTTCATTCCTGAAATAAATATCGACAGGCATTTCTTCGGGTTCATCGTAAGAATTGTGTACCCATAAGGTTTCTGCAGGTGGTTTTATAAACTGATCTTTTAAGGCTTCTCCAAAAACGTCCATGCCGCGAATTTATGGAAATTACAGCTCAAATTCCTGATGGTATTCCGGAATGGATACATTTTTAAAGCCCGCATTTATGATCCGTTGTGCAAATTTTTGCTGTACTTCATATTCTCCATGTACCAGGAACAGGCGTTTAACCTTTGCAGGATCCTGAACAGACAAGAATTGCAGCAGGTCTTCATAATCTCCATGCGCGCTCATAGATTTAATGGCCCCCACTTCGGCAATAACATCATATTCCTGCCCAAATAGCCAAACCCTTTTCTGTCCCGCCATTAACCTGCCCGCTAGCGAGCCAGGGCTGGCATAACCCACCATTAAAATGGTGTTTTTCTTGTCGCTGATGTTGTTCCTGATGTGGTGCCTGACCCTGCCACCTTCGGCCATTCCTGAGGAAGAAATGATCACACAAGGATGCATGTCGACGTTTAGGGCTTTGGATTCTTCCACACTTTCTATGAAGCGCAGACCTTTAAAGCCAAAAATATCCTGATCAACCTTCAGGATCTCTTTTACCCCGTTGTTGTAAACCTCGGGGTGGCTCCTTAATACTTCTGTAGCTTCCATAGAAAGCGGACTGTCTACATAATAAGGTATTGCGGGCAGTTTATTTTTTAGCTCCAGGCCGTTCAGGGCATATAAAAGTTCCTGGGTACGGCCAACACTAAAGGCTGGGATGATCACTTTTCCTTTTTTTTCTATACAGGTGCGGGTAATTACCTGCAGCAGCATATCTTCTATCGGGTCCAGGTCGGCATGCAAAGAATCGCCATAGGTAGATTCCATCAGGATATAATCTGCCTGGGGAAAGGTTTGCGGACTTTTAAGCAGCAGGTCGCCATAACGGCCAACATCGCCGCTAAAGGTAATACGGGTTGTTGTCCCGTTTTCATGGAGCTGTAAATGAACGGCAGCGCTGCCAACAATGTGTCCGGCATCCGTAAACCTTAGGGTAACGTCCGGATCTATGCTAAAGTCCTGATCGTAAGGTATGGTTTTAAACTGGCTAAGGGTTTGTTCTACATCCTTGTCGGTATATAAAGGCATTTCCTGATCTTCCACACGCCGGATCTTTTTGTTGGCGTATTCAGCATCCTGCATCTGGATCTTTGCCGAATCGAGCAGTAAAATCCGGGCCAGGTCTCTGGTGGCTGGTGTACAATATACCGGACCGTGAAAGCCTTCTGCTACCAGACGGGGCAATAGTCCACAATGGTCTATATGGGCATGCGACAGGATCATATAGGTTACCTTTGCCGGGTTAAAACCAAAAGATTCGTTCAGGCCGTCGGTCAGGTCTCCCATGCCCTGAAACAGCCCACAATCCAGCAGTATTTGCACACCCTTGTCCAGGGGAATGAGGTGTTTACTGCCGGTTACCGCACGCGCGGCACCATGAAAAGCAATTTTCATTAAATAGTATTAGTGGTTAAAGGGAATTATGCGCGTACTTTTGAAATGGTGTCTTTAACCTGATCGGTTACATCAGCCAGTTTTTCTTTGGAAGCATCTAAAAGGTCACAAAACCAGTCCGACATTTTATCTTTTACATCTCCTGTTTTATCTGACGATAATATTAAAGCTATAGCAGCACCTAAGGCAGCGCCAGCCAATACACCTGCAATTATTTTAGTTTCTTTCTTCATCGTGATAATTTTAAATGATTTATACGCCGGGGCATTATGCCCTATCTGTTTGTAAGATAAACAAAAATGGGGCCGAATGGTTTAAGGTTCCGGACTAATTCATAAAAAAAGCCACGTAATATTTACATTACGCGGCTCGTTCATAGGGATGTGATGATATTATTTTACATTTGTGCCTTCAAACTTGAACATAGCATCCTGAAAGTTGTTGACCAGGGACATTTCTATAGTTCCGTTAGACTGAAAAGAGAATATAACTACCCTGCTGCTTCCAGATGAGGACATATACTGTTTAGTTGCATCCGAATAGATAAAGTTTGAAAATGTTAAAGCGGTAAAATTACCATATTCCTGTCCGCTTACCGGCTCGATAACAACCTCATTGGCCGCTTTTCTGGTTACTTTAATTTTTGTATTGTTGAAGTCAACATTACCAACAGATAGTTTACCTTGATAGGTCTGCGATACTTCCACAGATTTATCTGCGCCATCTGGTGATTTGTCTTTGTCCTTGCTGCATGCAGCGAAAATAGTAATGAGTAATAAAATTGGATAGATGATTGCTTTTTTCATAAAAGATTAAAAGTGTAAGGTTAAAAAATAATTAACCATGGCATTGGTAAAAACTGTGCCAAAGGGTAGGTACACATATGGTTTTTCTTTCAGATTTCTGCAGCTTTAACTTTTGGTTTATTTTAAATGTATTGACAATTAGCAAGCTGTGGCTAGGGTTCTCTTTGTAGGATAATTTGATTTTTTAAGCAGGAATGTGTTTTTGGATTGGGAAATGTAGCTAAAAACAAACAGGGACCACCTGGCGGTGCGTCCCTGTTATAAGATGGTTGATCCACCACAGATCAACCTAAACCAAACAAACTGCAACTATAACGGAGAATATTGCGGAAAAGTTTTGCGCTGATATGTAAATATAATTTCCTGACA
The DNA here is from genome assembly GCF_014200825.1 of Pedobacter sp. AK017. Taxonomy (NCBI): domain Bacteria; kingdom Pseudomonadati; phylum Bacteroidota; class Sphingobacteriia; order Sphingobacteriales; family Sphingobacteriaceae; genus Pedobacter; species Pedobacter sp. AK017. The sequence goes on along the minus strand of NZ_JACHCW010000002.1, from coordinate 96,203 downwards.
ATATAATGACAGGAGGGGTGAGTTTAAAGTTTGATGTTCCTATTGGGCTCAAAGGGCCTTTGGTGCAGCCTGGGTTGGGCTTTGCTAGGCTAGAGGTATCTTTTTTCCCAGCAAGCCCTAACTAAGCCCCCAATCAACCTTCCTGATGTGGTAAGTAGGGCTGATTAATTCTGGTTTGATTAGTTTTTCGGTAAAACAATAAATGCAAGTTTAAACTAAGTTAACCTAAACATAAAACCTTCTGAACAATTAAAACGTTTACTTTAAATAACTTAGGACATAACTTAAAACTATCATTATGAATATTCAGGAAGTAGCTGACAAATTGGTACAGCTTTGCCGTGAAGGCAAAAACGATCAGGCCATTGATGAACTATATGCCGGCAACGTAGTAAGTAAAGAGCCAAAAGGTTCGCCGATGGAATTCACAGAAGGTAAAGATGCCGTCAAAAACAAAACCTTACAATGGGAAGAAAGTGTTAAAGAAATACATAGTGCTTCATGCTCGGACCCTATCGTTGCCGATAACCACTTTTCTATTGTTATGAATATAGACGCAACCTATAAAGAACATGGAAGAATGGCGATGAGCGAGATTTGTGTTTATGAAGTAAAGGATGGGAAAATCGTAGCCGATGAATTCTTCTACCGCATGAATGGTAAAAAATAAATATCTATTCAACTGTTTGACAATTAAATATTTCTCTCTATCTTTGCAGTCCCTAAAAATTAGGGGGAATAAACAATTGTTAAACAAATTAAATACAAGCAAGTGAATACGTTAAGTTACAAAACTGTCTCTGCCAATGCAAAAACTGTTAACAAACAGTGGGTTGTTGTGGATGCTGAAGGCGAGATTTTGGGGCGCTTGTCATCGAAGATCGCTATGATCATCCGTGGTAAAAACAAGCCTGAGTACACCCCACACGTAGACTGCGGTGATAACGTTATTGTTATTAATGCAGACAAGATCAAGTTGACCGGGAATAAATTTTCTGAGAAAGTTTACATCTCTTATACTGGTTATCCAGGTGGTCAGCGTTTCATTTCTCCAAAAGAGTTAATGGCGAAACATCCTAAGCGTGTTATCGAGAAAGCTGTTCGTGGTATGTTACCTAAAACTAAGCTTGGTGCAAAATTGTTCACCAACCTTTTTGTTTATGCAGGTGCAGAACATCCTCATGCGGCGCAATCACCAAAAACCATTAAACTTTAATTAAAGAAGAAATGTCAGTTACAAACACTTCAGGAAGAAGAAAAACAGCTGTTGCACGTATCTATTTAAAAGAAGGCAACGGCACCATTACCGTAAATGGTAAAGACTACAAAGTATATTTCCCAACATTGCCTTTGCAATACATTGTTAACCAATCGTTCGAAGTTTCTGAACTTGTTGGTCAGTATGATGTAAATGTAAACGTAGCAGGTGGTGGCGTAAAAGGTCAGGCAGAAGCAGTTCGTTTGGCTATCGCTAAAGCTATTGTTGAATTAGATGCTGAGAAAAAACCAGCATTACGCGCTAAAGGGTTAATGACCCGTGATATGCGTATGGTTGAACGTAAGAAACCAGGACGCAAGAAAGCACGTAAGAAATTCCAATTCAGTAAACGTTAACCTTAAGGAGACAAAACAATGGCAAGAACTACATATCAAGACTTATTGGATGCAGGTGTACACTTTGGTCACCTTACCCGTAAATGGAACCCAAAAATGGCCCCATATATTTTCATGGAGCGCAACGGTATCCACATTATAGATTTAAATAAAACTTTAACTAAAACTGAAGAAGCTGCTTCAGCGATCAAACAGATCGTAAAATCTGGTCGTAAGATCTTATTTGTAGCGACGAAGAAACAAGCTAAAGAAATTGTTGCTGATCAGGCGAAAAAAGTAAATATGCCTTACGTAACCGAGCGTTGGTTAGGTGGTATGTTAACCAACTTTGCTACTGTACGCAAGTCGATCAAAAAGATGTCTAACATCGATAAAATGACTAAAGACGGTACTTATTCGATCCTTTCTAAGAAAGAGCGTTTAATGATCCAGCGTGAGCGTATCAAATTGGAAAGCTTATTGGGTGGTATTGCAGACTTAAACCGTTTGCCAGCTGCTATCTTTTTAATTGATGTTAAAAAAGAGCACATCGCTGTTAGTGAAGCGTTGAAATTAAACATTCCAACTTTTGCAATGGTAGATACCAATTCTGATCCTTCAAACATCGATTTCCCAATCCCTGCGAATGATGACGCTACTAAATCGATCTCTTTAATTACTGATGTGATCATCAAAGCAATTGAAGAAGGTTTAGATGAGCGCAAACGCGAAAAAGATGAAGAAACCGAAAAAGAAGCTGTAGCTGCTAAAGCTGCTGCTGATGCCCCTGAAGCTGCTGCTCCTGGTGCAAGAAGGAAAAAAGTTGAGGCTGAGACCGAAGAAGGTACAAGCGAAGAAGCTTAAATAATATAATATGGGTTGTATGTTGTGCGTTGCAGGTTCTACTTACAACAATCTGCGTACAACCCTTAATTTTTTGATAAAAACTTAAAAAGAATTAAAATGTCGACAGTACAAATTTCTGCAGCTGATGTAAACAAATTGCGCCAACAAACTGGTGCTGGTATGATGGACTGTAAAAAAGCATTGATCGAAGCGAACGGTGATTTCGAAGCTGCGGTTGATTATTTACGTAAAAAAGGTGCTAAAGTTGCTGCTTCCCGTCAGGATCGTGATTCTAACGAAGGGGTTGTTATTGCTAAAGCTACTGCTGATGGCAAACGCGGTGTAGTAGTTGAACTGAACTGCGAGACCGACTTTGTGGCTAAAAATGCTGATTTTGTTGCTTTGGCCAATACATTTACTGACCTGGCTATCGATAAAAATCCTGCTTCTTTAGAAGAGCTGTTAGCTTTAGAGGTTGACGGACAAAAAGTGTCAGATATCATTGTTGAAAACACAGGTAAAATCGGTGAGAAAATCGGTATCTCTAAATTTGAAACCGTTACTGGTGATAAAGTTGTTCCTTACATTCACGGTAACTACCGTTTAGGCGTATTGGTTGCTTTAAACCAGGCTGGTGCAGGTGTTGAGGAAGCCGGTAAAGATGTGGCTATGCAGATTGCTGCAATGAGCCCTGTTGCCTTAGATAAAGCTGATGTGGATGCTACTACTATTGAGCGCGAAACTGAAATTGCTAAAGAGCAGATCCGTGCTGAAGGTAAACCTGAGGAAATGGTAGAAAAAATTGCTGCCGGTAAATTAAATAAATTCTACAAAGACAGTACTTTGTTAAACCAGGAATTTGTTAAAGATTCATCTAAGGATGTACGTGAATTCTTAAACGATGTTTCTAATGGTTTAACTGTTGTTGCGTTTAAACGCGTACAATTAGGAGCTTAATACTTAGTTAATTTTTTTAGAAGAGCCTTCTGTTTTCAGGAGGCTTTTTTTTTGTTTTATATTTGATGGTATAAATCGGATAACCGCTATGATCGCAATCACCAATTGTAAGCTCTTCAAAGAGGGGCTGCTGTCAGCAGACCAGCATGTACTTATAGAAAATGGAAAAATCACGAAAATTTCCAATGAAACCATTCCAGATGGGTTTGAGCGTATAGATGCCAGGGGTGATTACCTTTGTCCTTCTTTTATAGACCTGCAGATCTATGGCAGTGGAGGCCAGCTTTTTTCGGCCTATCCGACAGCAGATACCTTAAAACAAATGGACGCAGACCTGATTGGAAAAGGCACTACTGGTTTCCTGGCCTGTGTGGCCACCAATAGCATGGAAATCGTTTACCAGAGTATTGATGCAGCCAAAGCTTATCGTGCGGAAGCCCGGGGTTTTTTAGGCCTGCACCTGGAAGGACCATATCTGAATCCTAAACGCAGGGGCGCACATATAGCAGCTTATATCCATAAAGCCAGTTTAGATGAGGTGAAACGTTTGCTGGACCATGCTGATGGCACGGTAAAGATGATGACCCTCGCTGCAGAACTTCAGGACGAGGCGGTGATCAGCTGTTTACTGGAACATGGTGTGCTTTTATCACTTGGACACAGTGATGCCAGCTTTGCTGAAGCTACTGCTGCTTATAACAATGGATTTAAGACGACTACGCATTTGTTTAATGCCATGCCGCCCATACATCACCGGACGCCAAATTTACCTGTTGCTGTATTTAACCACCCCAGTGCAATGGCCAGTATCATAGCGGATGGCAACCATGTGGATTTTGAGGTGGTAAAAATGAGCCATAAACTGATGGGCGACCGCTTATTTTTAATTACAGATGCGGTAACGGAATGCGATACCGGTCCTTATCAGCATCAGCTGTCCGGCGAAAAATTTATTACAGCAGATGGCACGCTTTCTGGCTCTAATATCACCCTGGTCCAGGCAGTACAAAATTGTGTAAAATATTGCGAAATTCCATTGTATGACGCGATAAACAAGGCTTCAGCATTGCCTGCGGGTTTAATGGGACTGTCTGATGAAATCGGTTCTTTGAGCGTGGGCAGCAGGGCTAACCTGCTGCTGCTGGATGCTGAACTTCAGCTCCGTAAAGTTTTTGTGGACGGTTTGTAGATTTCGACGCTTGTTAATTAAAACAAATTGGTATTTTTGGCCTCATGAAGTATAAACGGATCCTACTAAAATTAAGTGGCGAATCGCTGATGGGCGATAAGCAGTATGGTATTGATAACGAGGTAGTAAGACAATATGCGGAAGACATCAAAGCGGTACACGATGAAGGTCTTGAAATAGCAATTGTGATTGGTGGTGGTAATATTTTTAGAGGTCTGAGTGCTGAAAAATCGGGTATGGACCGTGCCCAGGCCGATTATATGGGCATGTTGGCCACTGTAATTAACAGTATGGCACTGCAGGATGCCCTGGAAAAAGTTGGCCTGAAAACCAGGCTCCTTACTGCCATAAAAATGGAACAGATCTGCGAGCCGTTTATCCGTCGCAGGGCAGTGCGCCACCTTGAAAAAGGGCGTGTTGTTATTTTCGGAGCGGGTACCGGGAACCCTTACTTCACAACAGATTCGGCTGCAGCGCTTCGTGCAATTGAAATTAAAGCAGATGTAGTATTGAAGGGGACACGTGTGGATGGAATCTATACGGCGGACCCGGAAAAAGACCCTACGGCCACAAAATATTCAGAAATATCTTTTAAAGAAGTTTATGCCAAAGGCCTGAATGTGATGGATATGACCGCCTTTACACTTTGTGAAGAGAACAACCTTCCGATCATTGTTTTTGACATGAACAAAACCGGTAATTTTATGAAAATAGCAAATGGTGATGGGATTGGTACGCTTGTAAGGAGCTGATGCTAAATAAATTTTATATTTTTGGTTAAATTTAATAATTATGAATGACCTCATAAAGAAACAATTACAAGATGCTCAGGCCACTATGGAAAAGGCTATTTTGCATTGCGAAGCTGAACTGACAAAAATTCGTGCAGGTAAAGCTTCGGCAGGAATGCTGGATGGCATCATGGTTGATTATTACGGAAATCCAACCCCTTTGAGCCAGGTGGCAAGTATCAATACTCCTGATGCGCGTACCTTAATTGTACAGCCATGGGAAAAGACCCTGCTTACACCTATAGAACGCGCCATTATGGAAGCAAATATAGGCATCAACCCCCAAAATGACGGTATTGTTATACGTCTGGTGGTTCCCCCGCTGACAGAAGAACGTAGGAAAGACCTGGTGAAAAAAGTGAAGGAAGAAGCCGAAAGAGGTCGCATTACTGTTCGTAACATCCGCAAGGATGCCAACGAAAAGATCAAAAAACTGAAAGGCGAAAGCGTTTCTGATGATGAGATCAAAACCGGTGAAGCTGAAGTGCAGAAGATCACGGATGCCTATATCATCAAAGTTGATAAACATGCAGAAGCAAAAGAAAAAGATATCATGACAGTTTAAAGATTATAATCTACTTGTAAATTAAAGGGAATGAAGAGAATGCTTCATTCCCTTTCTTTATTTTTGACAGCTATTTTTTAATAATCTACGCAAACCCCATATATGAAAATCTTGTTCAGCTATTTAAAAAACTATAAAGGTCTGATCGTATTGGCCTTGTTTCTGGCGGCGGTTAACCAGATATTTTCTTTTCTTGACCCCTACGTATTTCGCCTCATTATTGATAAATACGTAACCAATTATAAGAATTTTACTACAGATGAATTTATAAAAGGTGCAGGTGTACTGATCTTGCTGGCCATGGGGGCCGCAATGGTATCCCGTATTGCCAAGAACTTTCAGGATTATTATGTAAATGTAATTACACAGCGCCTGGGTGCAAAGATTTATTCTGATGGTCTGGCCCATTCATTAGATTTGCCCTATCAGGTGTTTGAGGATCAGCGAAGCGGAGAAACGCTGGGCATACTACAGAAGGTCAGACTGGATACCGAAAAGCTGGTGCAGGCCGCAATTAACGTTTTGTTTACCAGCATCATCGGAATTGTATTTGTTACGGTTTATGCCATATCTGTATATTGGGTAATAGCAGTGGTCTATTTCTCGGCCATTCCCTTATTGGGTTTTTTGAGCTCCTTTTTAAGCAAACGGATTAAACGTGTGCAGAAAAATATTGTGGCTGAAACCACTTCCCTTGCAGGCTCTACCACAGAATCCCTGCGTAACATTGAGCTGGTAAAAAGTTTGGGTCTGGCCAAGCAGGAGATCAACAGGTTAAACAGCACTACAACCAAAATATTGGGCCTGGAACTTAAAAAAGTAAAGTACATCAGGAGCCTGAGTTTTATACAGGGAACATTTGTGAACCTGCTGCGCAATGGCCTGCTCTTTTTAATGATGTACCTGATCTTTGCAGGACGCATTACCGTAGGAGAATTCTTTTCGCTGTTTATCTATTCCTTCTTCATTTTTGGGCCTTTGCAGGAACTGGGCAACATCATTAATATTTACAGGGAAACTGAAGTCTCGCTGAACAATTTTGAACGCATCATGTCCATCCCGAAAGATAAGAAACCTGAGCGTCCGGCCACACTTACTAAAATAACAGAACTGGAATTTGAAAATGTGGGTTTTAAGCATCAATCGGCCAATACCAATGCCCTCAACAACATCAGCTTTAAAACCGGAATAGGAGAAACAATTGCTTTTGTTGGCCCTTCCGGTTCAGGAAAAACAACCCTGGTTAAACTACTGGTTGGATTGTACGGCCCTAAAACGGGTGACATAAAATACAATGGCATTCCGGGAATAAATATAGACCTGGATGTACTCCGGGAAAAAATAGGCTTTGTAACGCAGGATACGCAATTGTTTTCAGGAACCATCAGGGAAAACCTGCAGTTTGTAAGGCCAGGGGCATCCGACGAAGAATGTATGCGGGTATTGCATCAGGCTGCCTGCCAGAACCTGCTGTCCAGAGCTGATAAGGGGCTGGATACAGTAATTGGTGAGGGTGGGGTTAAGGTGTCAGGTGGCGAGAAGCAGCGTTTATCAATAGCCCGTGCCTTGTTGCGTAAACCGGATATCCTGGTTTTTGATGAGGCCACTTCATCACTGGATTCTTTAACTGAAGAAGAGATTACTGCTACCATTCGAGAGGTGTCGGATATAGATAACCACATTACCATTTTAATTGCGCACAGGCTGTCTACCATTCGTCATGCCGACCGCATCTATGTGCTGGAGAAAGGAAATGTGATAGAGGAAGGTACCCACAATGATCTGGTTGCGCTCAATGGGCTGTATTATGCCATGTGGAGACAGCAGATCGGGGAAAGGCAGGAGGTTTAACCAGCTGGTTTATGAGCCGGCGCTTAAGCCCTTTGTTCGTTAATTTCATTAAGGCTTAACCTGAGCAGGTTTTTTGTTTTTAAGTAAGTAAGTCCGGCCACCACTATGGTCATGCTGCCCCCAAATACCACTGCCGGAACAGTCCGCATCAGTTTGGCCGTTAAACCCGATTCAAAAGCCCCTATTTCATTAGAAGAGCCGATAAACATGCTGTTCACTGCCGATACCCTGCCCCGCATCTCATCGGGTGTAAGCAACTGCATGATGGTAGAACGGATAAGGACACTCACACTATCAAAGGCTCCTTCCATAAACAAAAAGAATAAGGTGAGGTAAAAGTTTTTAGAAATGCCATAACAAATGATGCTCGTGCCAAAGCCGGTTACCGCGATAAGCAGATTTCTCCAGGGCTTGTTCATAGGTGAAAAGCGGGTCATGGCCAGCATGGTAATCACCGCCCCCGCAGATGCAGCAGCCCGCATAAAACCCAGCCCTTCAGACCCCACTTTGAGAATATCGTTCGCAAAAACCGGCAGCAGCGCAACGGCTCCGCCAAAAAAAACAGAAAAAAGGTCAAGGCTCATGGCGCCCAGCATCATTTTGTTTTTAAATACAAATTTTACACCTTCTGTAAGACTTTTGACAATGTTTTCTTTAGGGATGAACCTAGCCGGGATTGGTTTTAAAAGGAAAATGAAGCAGAGTGCAACAAGGATGAAGGCAATGATAACGGCATAAGTGACAGTTACACCAAAGAAAGCATAAATCAGCCCACCTACCGCAGGGCCCAGAATTGAAGCGGTCATATAGGCCGAGCTGTTCCATGTACTGGAATTGGGGTATAGCGCCTTAGGCACAACCTGTCCCATTACAGAAAAAGCAGCCGGACTGTAAAAGCCCCTGGCTATGCCAATCCCAAAGATCATCAGGTACATGACTGGGACTACATAATTTGCCGGCACATACGCGTGCATTTGCGGAATGGTAACCAGCATCATTACAAAGGAACAAAGGAATACGGTAATGAAAATTTTCATGAGCAAGCCCCTTTTCTCAGATTTATCGGCTACATAGCCTCCATACAAGGCAATGCCAATAGATGGAATGGCCTCACAAAGGCCTACCAGGCCCAGGGCCAGCGGATCTTTTGTCAAATGATAAATATGGAATCCGATGATAACGGCCTGCATCTGATAGCCAAACGTAAAGAAGAACCGCATACCCATATAATATCTGAATTCTTTGAGCCGTAAGGCTGCGTAAAGGTCGGGCTTTTCTGTTATGACTGTATGATCGTCCAAGGGTAGATACTTTAAACAAAGCTAAAAAAAGTATTTACATGATTCTGTCATAAAATGAGAGATAGGCCTCCCGCATATCATCTGCCCGGTTAATGGCAGCAGAGGCCGCGATACCAAAAATACCAGTATTCATTAAAGGGTCAATGTCGTTAGCTGTTATGCCCCCAACTGCCAGTACAGGTAAATCTATTACCTTTTCCTTCAGCAGGCCCATCGCTTTACGATAGCCTTCAATACCAAGTAAGGGCAGGTCGTTGGGTTTGGTAAGCGTGGTATAAAAGGGGCCAAAACCGGCATAGTCGGCACCTTCAGCGGCCAGTCTGATCAGGCCCTCAACCGTGTTTGCCGATCCGCCAATGGTCAGGGCTTCACCCAGTTGCTGCCTGAGCTTCACAAAATCAGCAGCCATATCTTCGATATGAAAACCCTGTATGTCGGCCATGCCGTTCAGGTGCACATGATCTGTAACGATCAGGGTGGCTCCCCAGTCGTCACAGATCTCGGCAATGGCATTGATATCAGCGAGCAGCTCATTGTCATTTTTGGTTAAGCAACGGTATTGTATCCATTTTGCACCTGCAGTACAGGCAATCTGCGCCTGTTCCAGGTGGCTTAAGTGTTCAATATCATGCGTAATAAAATGGAGCTTCTCGATGAACTTCTTCATAACCGGGTTAAAATTTCAGGTTCAGCGAAAGTAAGAAATTTGTTCCGGCCTGAGGGAAATAAAAGTTTTCTGTTAGCATGCCCCATGGATAAATGGAGCTATAGGTATAGCCATTGCTCTCATATTTTTTATCCAGGATATTGTTGATCAGCAAGCCGATATTGATATTTTTTATCCCCTTTAAATTAAAATCATAGCCCAGCCTGGCATTGTTTACCCAGTAGGCATCCAGTTTACGGCTTTCATTCTGTGTATTGTCCATGTACTGTTTGCTTACATATTTGCTTTGCAGGGCCATTGCAAAGCCACTAAGCGGCTTGTAAACCAGCTCTCCGAACAATACGGTGTTGGGTGAGAAGGAAATATCAGGATTGGCATAGCTGGTAGCCTGTACATTGATCAGGTCAAAATTGGCATCATATACTGAAACGTAATCTATGTAATTTTTGATCTTGTTCCGGCTTAAGGCCGCATTGGCATTGATGATAAACTTTGGGCTAATGCTATAGGATCCATCTATTTCAAGTCCCATACGGGAACTTTTATCTACATTCTGTCGGTAAGGGTCTCCTCCATCATTCACCTCTCCAGTGAAAATAAGCTGGTCTTTATAGAACATTCCATAAACATTGATGCCCACATTAAAGTCTTTGTCTGTAATGCGGTAGCCTGCTTCAACATTATTTAAATGTTCTGATTTTGGAACGGGCAGCCCTGCCTTAAGATTGCTGAAGTCGTCGCGGTTTGGTTCTTTGTTCCCCACACTAAAGGATGCGTAAACGTTACTTTGTTGATTTATAAAATAAGTGGCACCAACTTTAGGATTGAAAAAATTGTATTTATTATGGAAATCAAGAGTGTTGCGATTTTTATCAAGGCCGGTAATGTCGTAATTTACATTTCTATACTGAAGATCAGCAAATAAGCTGAGCTGGCTTACAGGAGAATAATTCACCTTAGCATAGGTGTTAAAATCATCTTTATTTCCTTTTCCATCATAGTAATGATAATCATTTGCAGCAGTTGAAGCATATTGGGCCCAGATGATCTGGCCAAAGTGTTTACCTCGGTATTGATTATACGCACCACCTAAGGTAATGTTTAAGTTGGACGAGGGGACGTAATTGAACGCGTAGGTAAGGCCGTAAAAGTCATTGTCCAGCCAGCGGCGGCGAACCAGGTTGGTTTTGCTAATGGGGCTACCACCAACACTTACATCCGGCAAACCATACTTGCTAAACTTCTGGTCGTTCTTATATTCTTCAAAATAACCGGCGCCATCGGTATAGTGCAGGGCCCCGTTAAACGAAAATTTTTCGTTCAACTGCCTGGCATATAAAGCCTGGTAATGGCTTTGGGTATAATTGTCGTTCTGGTCTTTATAAGTAAACTGGTTATAAGTTCTGTTGTTGGAATTGAACAGGTTTGCACGATCGGCATCTGTATAATACAGATAACCCAGGTTGTTGTTGTAGTGCTCTTCCAGGGCTACCAGGTCTCCCCTTAATTTTGCTTCGGGAACACCGTTCCAGGCCTGGTAGGTTTTTTCCTGTCCCGAAAATACATTGATGCGCAACAGGTCTTTTTTACCGTAATAGGCGCCCGACAAAAAGTATGATTTCAGGTCGGAAGCCGCCCGGTCTATAAAACCATCCGATTTTATCCTGGATAAACGCCCGTCAAAGCTCCATTTGTTGTCGATCATCCCTGTTCCAACCTTAACGGTATTTTTTAAAGTATTAAATGAGCCATAAGCGTTGTTCAGTTCGGCATAAGCCTGATCGGCAACAGATGCTGTTTGTATATTTACACTGCCACCAAAAGCACCTGCCCCATTGGTAGAGGTACCCACTCCGCGCTGGATCTGTATATTATCTACCGAAGAAGCAAAATCTGGCATGTTTACCCAAAAGGTACCCTGACTTTCGCTGTCGTTATAGGGAATGCCATTTACGGTCACATTTACCCTGCTGGCATCGCTGCCCCTTATCCTGATGCCGGTATAGCCCACACCTGCACCTGCATCCGAAGTGACCACTACACCCGGTGTATTGTTCAGTATAAAAGGCAGGTCCTGGCCAAAGTTGTTTTCTTCAATTTCTTTTTTACCGATGTTTTTATAGGTGGTGGCCGATTTTTCATTGGCACGCGTGGCCCTTACAATTACTTCATCCGCAAGGAAGGCAGCGGGGGCCAATGTTATGTCTACTACTGCATCAGCATTTAAACTGACTGCCTTTTCTGTACTCCGGTAACCAATATAACTTACAATAAGCACATAATTCCCTGCTTTCAGGTTGTTAAAACGGTACTGCCCATGGGCATCGGAAGTAAGGCCTGTCCCTTTGTTTTTGAGCCTTACAGAAGCGCCCGGTAGTACCTGGTTTGATTTTTCGGATACAGTTCCCGAAATGCTGAACTGTGCCATTGATAGCAATGGCAGCATCAGCACAGTGAACACTGCGATAATTGATCTTTTCAATTTGCTTGATTTTAAATAATTTTCCATAACTCTTGTCCCTCCGCCGGCATTATCCGGATCAGGTGTTTATATCTGTTTGGAGATATAATGGGTATACTCTCAGCCTGTTTTCGTGTTTTTTACAAAACAAGGCACCCCTTTTTGATGAAGCAAAGGTAAAGCTTATTTTATCAATAGCAAACTTTCTACAGCAGCAATGGCATTGTCCAGCCGGTTTTCCTGACCGCCTATCACTATGTAGGTTGCATTTAAAGCTTTAAGTTCCTTATGCCATACCTGCATAAAATGCTCGCGTTTATGAGGGAAATCGCGCAGCGGATCTTCCTGCCAGGGCAGGTCGATGTCCATCAGTAAATAAAGGTCATAATGATAGCAGGGCAGGGCATCCAGCACTACCTGAGGCGTTTCGCCAAAAACCTCATCGCTCCATATTTTTACCGTCAGAAAGGTAGTATCACAAAAAATGAAGTCTTTTTCGGCAATAGACAATATCGATTCTTCCAGGGCTACCTGTCCGTGAAACATATTGGTCTCATCCTGTAAGTTACAGGGTTCGGTTAGGGCTGCACAATAATACCGCGCATATTCGGGCACCCAAAGTGTTTCGTAATGCCTGGCCAGCTGTGCAGTAATGGTCGATTTACCCGTGCTTTCCGGGCCTACAATGGCAATTTTTTTAATGTTCCTGTTCACGGTAAATCTTCCTCCAGTCCAAATAACCAACAATTGCAATATAAACATATAATGCATACATCACAGCTGTAGCATACAGGTCTTTCGACACGTACATCCCTACATAAATGATGTCTGCAAAAATCCAGATCAGCCAGTTCTGTATCACCTTACGGGCAAGAAATACCTGGGCAACCAAACTGCAGGCGGTACAAAAACTATCAATAAAAGGGAAAGAAGCATCTGTATTTTTATGCAGCAGCTGCCCCAGCAGGAAGGTGAAAACGACAACGCCAATTGCAGACAGCAGCATTTCTTTTTGGGTAATGTGCGCTATCGGTCTGGAGGCAGCCGGGTTGTTCCTGTTTTTGCTCCAGTAATACCAGCCGTATACATTCATAAAAAAGAAATAAAACTGCAGGCCCATATCGGCATACAATTTCGATTCAAAGAAAATAAAGATATAGATGATTACACTTACAATTGCAATAGGCCAGCTGTAAATGTTGTTCTTGGCCGCCAGCCATACACAAAGTATACCGGTAAACACACCAAACCACTCCAGGGCCCCGGTTTGAATAAAAAATTGAGTAAAGCTGTCCTTCAGTAATTCAATCATCGCCCAAAAGTACTAAATGGATCTTGCATGGTTTAAAACAATCCGGAATATTGTTTGTCTATAAATGAAAGATCATCATTACAACTGAAATAAAGGTTAAACTAAAATTGATTAGCAATGAAAAAGATAAGCTTCTTAGTGGCAGCGGGCTTGCTGCTCACGTTTTTTGCCTTCACATTGATTAAAGCGACTGGCATACAGGGTAAGGTCAGTCCGCCTGATGGAGCTGTACAGGTGCTTGCCGTGACAGGAACAGATACCCTTAAAGCAGAAATCAGGAATGGTAGTTTTATGTTCAGCGGAATAAAACCGGCCACCTATACCTTATGGATAAAGGCCAAAGCGCCCTATAAAGATACATCAGTAGAGAACGTGGCCGTTATAGACAGCGCCGTAACAGATGTTGGCGAGATTAAGCTTCAGCAATAACTAAAGTTTATAGCATGATTTGGAGGGTATTTTATCCTCCATTTTTATTTATAAGGGTTTTTTTAAAAATAGCAGATTTTTAACACACAAAAGCGTAACTTTGCATCCCGACAGAAGAGTCGGGAGCTTTATACCCTGCAAGGGAAATCTCTGGACTATTCCGGTCTCAAAACTGCATTTTTTTATCCATAATACATTAGACTTTTTAAAGCCTTATGCCTAAAGACACCTCCATACGCTCAGTACTAATTATCGGATCGGGCCCTATCATCATTGGCCAAGCCTGCGAATTTGACTATTCGGGATCTCAAGCCGCCTTATCTTTAAAAGAAGAGGGAATTGAAGTTTCGATCATCAATTCAAATCCTGCAACCATCATGACCGACAAAGTGATTGGGGACCATGTTTATCTCTGGCCGCTAACGGTAGATTCTATTGAGCAGATTTTGCAGGAACGCAAAATTGATGCTGTACTGCCTACTATGGGTGGACAAACAGCGTTGAATCTTTGTATTGAAGCATCTGAACGGGGCATTTGGGAAAAATACGGTGTTAAAGTGATCGGTGTGGATGTTGCAGCAATCGAGAAAACTGAAAACCGGGAAGCTTTCCGCCAGTTAATGGTTGATATAGGTGTAGGGGTAGCTACTTCAAAAATTGCCAACTCTTTCCTGGAAGGTAAAGAAGCAGCCCAGGAAATTGGTTATCCATTGGTTATCCGCCCTTCTTATACATTGGGTGGTTATGGAGGTGGTTTCGTACACAAAAAAGAAGAATTTGACCAGGCTTTAAAACGCGGGCTTGAGGCTTCTCCTACCCATGAGGTACTGGTAGAGCAAGCCGTTTTAGGCTGGAAAGAATATGAACTGGAGTTGTTAAGGGACAGTAATGACAATGTGATCATTATCTGTTCTATTGAAAACTTCGATCCAATGGGTATCCATACAGGAGATTCCATCACCGTAGCACCGGCAATGACCTTGTCCGACCGTTGCTACCAGGATATGCGTAACCAGGCTATCCGCATGATGCGCGCCATCGGAAACTTCGCCGGAGGCTGTAATGTACAGTTCTCGGTAAATCCCGACAACGATGAGATCATTGCCATCGAGATCAACCCAAGGGTATCCCGCTCGTCGGCCCTGGCCAGTAAAGCAACAGGATATCCTATTGCCAAGATTGCGGCTAAACTGGCTATCGGGTATAACCTGGACGAACTGGAAAACCAGATTACAAAAACAACCTCGGCCTACTTTGAGCCTACTTTAGACTATGTAATCGTAAAAGTACCCCGCTGGAACTTTGATAAATTTAAAGGCGCCAATATGGAGCTGGGCCTGCAGATGAAATCGGTAGGTGAGGTGATGGCTATCGGCCGTACTTTTATCGAAGCCCTCCAAAAAGCTTGTCAGAGCTTAGAGATCAGCCGCGCAGGTCTGGGTGCAGATGGTAAGCACAAAAGAAACATCGACGAAATCATGTATGGCCTGGAGCATGCCAGCTGGAACAGGTTGTTCCTGATCAAGGATGCCATGAGTATGGGTGTGCCACTTGAGTCGATCCGTAAAGTTACCCGTATCGACAAATGGTTCCTGTCACAAATACAGGAATTGGTGCAGCTGGAAACAGAGCTGAAACGTTATTCACTAAATAATATTCCTAAAGACTTCTTCTTTACCCTAAAGCAGAAAGGTTTTTCTGATATCCAGATTGCCTATCTGCTGGGCAATGTAACCGAAGATGAAGTATACGAGCGCAGAAAGTCATTGGGCATCAAACGCGTTTACAAAATGGTGGATACCTGTGCTGCCGAGTTTGCTGCAAAAACACCTTACTATTACTCAACTTTTGAGGAAGAGAACGAATCTTTACCATCTGATAAAAAGAAAGTGATTGTACTTGGCTCTGGTCCTAACCGTATCGGGCAGGGTATAGAGTTCGACTATTCTTGTGTGCATGGTCTGCTTGCCGCCAAAGAAACCGGTTTCGAAGCCATCATGATCAACTGTAACCCAGAGACGGTATCTACCGACTTTAACATGGCCGATAAACTATATTTTGAACCGGTATTCTGGGAGCATGTACGAGAAATTATAGAATTGGAAAAACCAATAGGTGTAATTGTACAGCTAGGCGGACAAACGGCCTTAAAGATGGCCGAGAAGCTGCACGAGAATGGCATTAAGATTATCGGCACTTCTTATAACGACATGGATGTGGCCGAAGACAGGGGCCGTTTCTCAGACCTTTTAAAGGAACTTGATATTCCCTATCCAAAATATGGTGTTGCAGAAAATGCCGAAGAAGCAATAGTTGTAGCAAATGAAGTGGGTTATCCGGTATTGGTCAGACCAAGCTATGTATTGGGCGGACAGGGAATGAGCATCGTGATCAACGATGAAGACCTGGAAAAAGCGGTCGTGAAATTATTAGGAGACCTTCCCGGTAACCGTGTATTGATCGATCATTTCCTGGATAGGGCAGAAGAAACAGAGTCTGATTCGATCAGTGACGGGGAAGATGTACATATCGTTGGATTGATGGAACATATTGAGCCAGCTGGTATCCACTCCGGAGATTCCAGTGCGGTATTGCCTCCGTTCAGCTTATCTGAAAAGGTAATGAACGACATGGAAACTTACTCTAAAAAGATTGCAAGAGCACTGAATGTCATCGGCCTGTTGAACATCCAGTTTGCAGTTAAAGATGAAAAAGTATATGTGATTGAGGCCAATCCAAGGGCTTCCAGGACGGTTCCTTTCATTGCTAAAGCTTATGATGTGCCTTACATCAATATTGCCGCCAAGGTGATGCTGGGTGTAAATAAACTGAAAGACTTTACCATCGAGCGCAAACTGAAAGGTTATGCCATTAAAGAACCGGTATTCTCCTTCAACAAATTCCCTGAGGTAACTAAAGAATTAGGCCCGGAAATGAAATCGACCGGCGAGGCCATCAGGTTCATTAAAGACACCGAAGATCCTTACTTCAGAAAATTGATTAAAGATAAATCGATGTATTTGTCCAAGTAATATAGAAAGTCCCGAAAGGGACTTTTTTATTTTACAGGCCTTCGCCAATTTCCCCCTGAAATAAAAAATCCTCGTTACCTTACGATAACGAGGATAATCATCCCTATTGTTTGTTAAAATCCATAAATGAACGTTAACGATTGAATAAAGGCAATTAACAGGCCATTTTCAAAATACCTTTGTTCGATGGTGTAACTGTCTTATAACTAGATAGGTATGAAAAACAACAAAAGAAGTTTAATTACAATTTCGTGTAAATAAATCCCCGTACTGTAGAAATATGTGGTTTGTTTTCTACGCTTTAGCTGTTTATCCAAATAACTGGGAGAAAACATCTTCTATTTTGCTCACTGCGATCAACTCAATCTTATAACGTTCAACCACCAGCCCTTTCCTGTTGTAATTAGAAATAAAGATTCGTTCAAAACCAAGCTTTTCTGCTTCAGAAATGCGTTGTTCAATTCGGGTTACCGCCCTGATCTCGCCAGAAAGGCCAACTTCAGCAGCAAAGCATATTTTTGAAGAAATAAAAATATCCTCATGAGAAGAGATAATGGCCACCAGGATGGCCAGGTCAATAGCCGGGTCCTCTACCTTTATTCCGCCGGCAATATTTAAAAATACGTCTCTTGTGCTCAATCTGAACCCGCATCTTTTTTCCAGCACGGCAAGCAGCATGTTCATCCTTTTGGTATCGAAGCCATTTGAGGACCGCTGGGGGGTTCCATAGGCTGCTGCACTCACCAGGGCCTGTGTTTCAATCAACATTGGTCTGGCGCCCTCTAAAGTGGCCGATATGGCAATTCCGCTCAGCTCTTCATCCCGCTGGGAAAGCAGTATTTCTGATGGGTTGGAAACCTGCCTCAATCCGCTGCTGTGCATGGCATAGATCCCAAGCTCGGCTGCAGCACCAAACCTGTTTTTTATCGACCGCAATATCCGGTATACATGGTGCCTGTCGCCCTCAAATTGTAAAACGGTATCCACCATATGTTCCAGTATTTTGGGCCCAGCAATCGTTCCGTCCTTGGTAATGTGGCCTATTAGAAATACCGGGGTATCCGTCTCCTTTGCAAAACGCAGCAACTCGGCCGTACACTCCCTTACCTGCGACACGCTGCCCGGGGTAGATTCTATGTGTGCCGAATGCAGGGTCTGTATCGAATCGACAACCACAATATCGGGCTCAAGCTCCTCTATCTGTTTAAATATATTTTGTGTGGAAGTTTCTGTCAGGATGTAGCAATCTGCCATGGGCTGTACAGTGATCCGCTCTGCCCGCATTTTAATCTGCTGTTCACTTTCCTCTCCGGATACATACAAAATCTTTTTGCCCGAAATGTTTAAGGCCAGCTGCAGCATTAAAGTGGATTTGCCAATGCCAGGCTCACCGCCGATCAAAATAACAGAACCGGCAACAAGGCCCCCGCCCAAAACCCGGTCAAGCTCTGTATCGCCGGTCAAAATGCGTTCTTCGGTTATAGACTGGATATTGTCTACCTTGTTGGGCTTACTAACGCGCTGGGTACCGGTACTTGTTTTCCAGGTGGGCACTTTAGCAGCTGCTTTTTCAATAACCTCTTCCACAAAAGTATTCCACTCATTGCAGGATGGACATTTGCCCAGCCATTTTGCTGACTCGTATCCGCAGCTCTGGCAAAAATATGCTGATTTTGTTTTAGCCAATTTATTTAGTTTTAATGAACCATTTCGTAACCCTGAACCGGGCCCTCACTTTGTAATGCAACTTTCTCTTGCG
Organism: Pedobacter sp. AK017; assembly: GCF_014200825.1. Lineage (NCBI taxonomy): Bacteria > Pseudomonadati > Bacteroidota > Sphingobacteriia > Sphingobacteriales > Sphingobacteriaceae > Pedobacter > Pedobacter sp. AK017. Next base: position 77,450 of record NZ_JACHCW010000002.1, on the reverse strand, counting down.
ATGTTCAGGAAGACACAATATAATGTAAGGGCTTACGAATTTAGCTTAAATTCCAGTAAAATCAGCTTGAAAACAAAACAGGCCTGATCTCTTTTTCGAAATCAGGCCTGTTGAACAACCGAAAAGGTATTATAATTTGATCTCTTCGTCCTTTGACGAAATAAAGTGGAATTCAGTAAGGTTATACGAAGGCACAGCTTTAATCTTTATGCGCTGTCCAAATTTAAAGAACCACTTCCACTGTAAAGAAATAAATCCTTTTTTAATGTAGGCTTCAATGTAAGGGTGCACACAAAGCGTAATATTTTTTTCGTTTTGCTCCTGCAAAATATAGGTCAGATTGTTTTCAATGTCATCCATCAAAACAATGCTTGCCTTAATTTCTCCCGTCCCGTCACAGGCCGGGCATTTCTCACTGGTCACAATGTTCATCTCCGGTCGTACACGCTGACGGGTGATCTGGACCAGCCCAAATTTACTTGGTGGCAATATGGTATGTTTGGCGCGGTCTAACTGCATCAGGTCCCTCAAATGGTCAAACAGCATTTTTCTGTTTGCCGGTTTGTGCATATCAATAAAATCGATCACCACAATACCACCCATATCACGCAAACGCAGCTGGCGGGCGATCTCTTTTGCCGCCTCTTTGTTTACCTGTAAGGCATTCTCTTCCTGATTTTCCTTGCTGGCCGTTCTGTTGCCGCTGTTTACGTCAATTACGTGCAAGGCTTCAGTATGCTCTACCACCAGGTAGGCACCACCAGCCAGGTTTACCGTTTTCCCAAAAGCATTTTTAATTTGCTTCTCAATCCCGAAGTGTTCAAATATAGGCTCTTTATGTCTGTACAGTTTTACAATCTTCTCCATTTCCGGAGAGATCTCATGTACATAAGAGCGGATATCCTCGAACAGATTGTTGTCGCTTACATATACATTCGTGAAATCGGTACTCAAAATATCACGGATCAGTGTCGAAGTCCGGTCCATTTCTCCCCAAACACGTTTAGAAGGCTCCGCATCGGGCAACTTCTTAATGAAGTTTTCCCATTTGGCTACCGAATCTAAAAGGTCTTTCTGAAGTTCGGCAACACCCTTGCCTTCTGATACCGTTCGGATGATCACGCCAAAATTCTTAGGTTTAATACTTTCAATAATCTTTTTAAGACGATTACGTTCAGTATTGCTCTTAATCTTTTTGGAAATAGAGATCACATTTGAGAAGGGCACCAATACAATATATCTTCCGGCAATCGAAAGATCAGAACTTAAACGGGGTCCTTTTGTTGAGATGGGCTCTTTAGCGATCTGGACAGGCAAAACGAGGTTCTTACTTACCACCTCTGATATTTTTCCTGCTTTGTTAATGTCACCCTCTAATTTGAAATTATCTAATAAAGTGCCGTTAACAGAGCCATTACGCTTGATTTTCGTAAGCTTTATTAAAGATTGTACTTGCGGACCAAGATCAAAGTAATGCAAAAAAGCATCCTTTTCATAACCAACATCAACAAACGCAGCATTTAGGCCCGGCATAATTTTCTTTATGCGGCCTAAATAAATGTCGCCTACAGCGTAATTGTTATTGATCTGCTCCTTATGGAGTTCTACAAGTTGTTTGTCTTCAACTAAAGCTATGGTTACTCCCGAAGGAGATGAATCTATAATTAGTTCCTTTACCAAAAGCTACAGATTTTAAGGTATAAATACCTTATTAACACATGGACAATAAAAAAAACATTACTGCCAACAACTAAAGGCTACGATCACAAATCCTAGCCTTTATGTTGAGCAATACTTTAAGAAAAATTATTTTTTCTTATGTCTGTTTTTTCTTAAACGTTTTTTGCGTTTGTGGGTAGCCATTTTATGTCTTTTTCTTTTTTTACCGCTCGGCATAATTTTAAATTTTAAATATTTTTATAAATCTGTTTATTAATTTTTACTTTTTAATGCTTTTACCTTATCGTCAATAAATTTTGATAAAGTTGCATTGCCCGCTAATTTCTTGCTCTTTAAATAGGCGTCAATAGCCTCTTCGTTCTTGCCCAGGTTCTCATAAGCTGTTCCCAGGTAAAAATAGGCGTCCGGTGAACGTTTTATGGCAATAATGTCGTTAAACCTGTTTACGGCCTTGTCAAACTGACCCGATTTCATCGCAAAAGTACCTAAGCTCATATTTGCTTTTAAATTCTTAGGATCTTTTTTAACCACATCCATCAGCATCGCTATACCCTGCATTGGCATGCCCATTCCATTAACAATGGTAATGCCTAGCCCGGTTTTTGCATCAGCACTGGCCGAATCTATTTTCACCGCATTGGTATAGGCCGTATGGGCCTTTTGTAACAATGCAGGTTGCAATAAACTATCGCGTGTGTTGTCAAATGCTTTTAAAAAACGTTCGCCTGTTGATAACCAGTGGTTTAATGTCGGCTCTTTCTCGGCCATCAGCTCTAAATACAGGGCGCTTGGAACAGCCTGTTCCACATCATCCCATTTTTGGGCCAACAGTTTTGCTGCTGCAGCTTTATTTGCCTCAGGAGCCGATTTATAGGTGTTTTCCAAAGCAGTTATTTCTGCGGCAAGGTTAGCACTCAATAGATTTTTACCGGTAACAGAAACCTCAGTTAAATTAATAGCCGCTGTCTCGGCAGGGGCCATCTGACCTCCGGCTGGAACAGCAGCTGTTGGGTCTTCTTTTGGCTTCACCAAACCTTTAATATCCCTCGTAAACAAAAATGCAATCAGCAAAACCATTGCGCCAATTAAAATAATTTGTCTGGAACGGATACTGTTTATCATGGCTATTAAGCTTCTACGCTAAGTTTTTTAGAGTTGTTTTTCACTTTGTCTACAAATACCTTTGCTGGTTTAAAGCTTGGAACAAAGTGCTCAGGGATGATGATTGCTGTGTTCTTAGAAATATTTCTTGCAGTTTTTTGTGCTCTCTTTTTTACAACAAAACTACCAAAACCTCTAACGTATACATTTTCTCCACCGATCATACTGTTTTTGATGACCTTGAAAAATGCCTCAACGGTTTCTTGTACATCTACCTTTTCAATTCCTGTTTTCGTTGATATTTCTGAAATAATATCTGCCTTAGTCATATTTTTTGTTTTATTAATTTACTGTGTGTTGTATATTATAAATGTTTTGGGGTTGCAAAAGTATTGCTTTTTAATGAGATAGGAAAATAAAAGATGATTTATTTGTCGTTTCTTCTATCACCCGATTGCAAGTTTTACTAAAATCAAATAATTACGCCGTATTTTTACGGGCATGAGTTTTCAATCCGAAATCGTAAACTGGTACTTAAACCATAAAAGGGACCTGCCCTGGCGGGGTACTACAGATGCATACATCATCTGGTTATCCGAAGTGATCCTGCAGCAAACCCGGGTAGACCAGGGCCTGCCCTATTTCAATAATTTTTTACAGAACTATCCAACTGTGCTCGACTTTGCCAGCGCCAGTGAAACACAGGTGCTTAAATTATGGCAGGGGCTTGGCTATTATTCCAGGGGCAGGAACATGCTTTTTACAGCCCGGCAGGTGCGCGACCTGCATGGTGGCGTTTTTCCGGTGCGCTATGATCAGCTCATTAAACTAAAAGGGATTGGCGAGTATACCGCCGCTGCCATTGCTTCTTTTTCTTCAAATGAATCAAAAGCAGTGCTCGATGGCAATGTGTTCCGTGTATTGTCCCGTTATTTCGGTATAGAAAGCCCCATAAACAGCAGCGCCGGTAAAAAACAGTTCGCAGACCTGGCCCAGTCACTCATCAGTGGTCAGCAGCCTTCAGTATACAATCAGGCCATTATGGAGTTCGGCGCATTGCAGTGCAAACCCAAATCTCCCAATTGTGGTATATGTCCGGTTCAGGACAGCTGTTTTGCTCAAAAGCATCATCTGGTCGGTACGCTTCCTGTAAAATTGAACAAACTGAAAAAACGTACCCGCTATTTCAACTATTTCCTGTGTATGGAAGGCGACAACATCCTGGTCAAAAAAAGGAGCCCTGGCGATATATGGCAGGAATTATATGATTTTCCACTCATCGAAACAGACCGGCCTTTTCTGGAAGATCCCGAAAAGTTTGCCCCTTTGTTACAGGAAAGCTTTGGCGCAGCTTGTAAAGTCAGGACTTTATCCCATCAAAAACATTTATTAACACACCAAACTATATATGTTCAATTTTTTGGTTTAGATAATTATATCATTAACTTTAATCAGAATGCAGAAATAAAATGGGTCTCATTGCCGGAATTCGACGAATTGCCGCAACCTAAAGTGATCACCAATTTTGTTTGTAAGCATTTTATTACATAGAAAAACCAAAATTCATGTCAGGTATTAACAAAGTTATTTTAGTCGGGCATTTAGGAAAAGATCCTGAAGTCAGACATTTGGACGGGGGGGTAACTGTAGCAAGTTTCCCACTGGCAACATCAGAGACCTATAACAAAGATGGCAAGCGCATAGAGCAAACAGAATGGCACAACATTGTTTTATGGAGGGGACTGGCAGAAGTTGCCTCTAAATATTTGCAAAAAGGCAAGCTGGTTTATATTGAAGGTAAACTGCGTACCCGATCTTTTGAAGACCGGGAAAAAATAAAGAAATACGTTACAGAAGTTGTAGTTGAAAACTTTACCATCCTGGGCAGGAAAAGTGATTTTGAACAAACACCGGTTAGTAGTGAGGGCACAACACCTAAAAGTGAAAGTGAGTATACCGATCTTACTGACCCATCCGGAGATTTACCTTTCTAAATAAAAAAGGGGTGTTTTTTTGAAAGCACCCCTTTTCTAAATTATTCTACGGTAACCGATTTGGCCAGGTTCCTTGGCTGGTCTACATTACAGCCTCTCAGCACCGCTATATGGTACGATAGCAATTGTAAAGGTATGGTAGCCAGTAAAGGCAAAAAGGCCTCACTTGCATCAGGTATCTCAATGCAGTAATCTGCCATTTTTCTAACCTCAACATCACCCTCGGTAACAATAGCAAGTACAATTCCTTTTCTGGCCTTTACTTCCTGTATGTTGCTGATTACCTTCTCATATGAAGAATTTTTAGTCGCAATCACCACCACCGGCATTTCCTCGTCAATTAAAGCAATAGGCCCGTGTTTCATCTCGGCCGCAGGATAACCCTCGGCATGGATATAAGAGATCTCTTTCAGCTTTAAAGCGCCTTCTAAAGCCACAGGGAAACCACTTCCCCTGCCCAGGAACAAACAGTTCCTCGAATCTTTAAATTTTTCGGAAATTTCCCTGATCATGCTGTCCGATTCCAGGGCCCGCTCAATCTTTGCCGGGATACAATCCAGTTCGGTCAGCAGTTCTACCAGTTTAGAATGGGTCAGCGTGCCTTTTTGCTGTGCCATGTAAAAGGCCATCAGGGTAAGTACCGTTACCTGGGCGGTAAAGGCCTTGGTAGATGCCACACCAATTTCCGGCCCGGCATGTGTATATACACCTGCATGGGTAAGCCTTGGTATAGAAGCCCCCACCACATTACATACCCCAAAAATTGTTGCCCCTTTTTCCTTGGCCATTTCAATTGCTGCCATGGTATCGGCCGTTTCACCCGATTGCGAAATGGCAATCACCACATCCTTCTCTGTAATGATCGGATTGCGGTACCTGAATTCCGAGGCATACTCCACTTCAACAGGGATGCGTGCATATTCTTCAATCAGGTACTCCCCAACCAAACCTGCATGCCAGGAAGTTCCGCAGGCTACAATGATGATCCGGTCTATGTTTTTCAGTTTATCTGCATACTCTTTAATGCCGCCCAGCTGAACCTTGCCCTCATTGGGATAAATCCGGCCGCGCATGCAGTCTCTTATGGAGCGCGACTGCTCAAAGATCTCTTTCAGCATAAAGTGCTCATAGCCGCCTTTTTCCAGCATCTCAAGCTTCAGCTCCAGTTCCTGGATATAAGGGCTCTGTACCACATTGTCAAGCCGTTTAATGAGCAGTTCATCGCGTTTCAGAAATGCAATCTCATTGTCGTTCAGGTAAATTACATTTTTAGTGTATTCTACAATCGGCGTAGCATCAGAAGCAATAAAATACTCCCCGTCGCCTACACCGATCACCATAGGGCTGCCTTTTCTGGCTGCAATCAGCTGCCCTGGCTGGTCTTCATCCATCACGACTATGGCATAAGCACCACTTACTTCGTTCAATGCCAGCCTAACCGCCTCTAAAAGGTCCGTATTGTCATTCTTATAAATCTCTTCTATCAGGTGTACCAGTACTTCTGTATCCGTATCACTTTTAAATTCATGGCCACGGGTCATCAGTTCTTCTTTCAGGGTGGCATAATTTTCAATGATCCCGTTATGGATAATGGTCAGTTTACCATTGTTTGAAGTATGGGGATGCGAGTTCCTGTCGGAGGGTGCACCATGCGTTGCCCATCGGGTATGCCCGATGCCAATGGTACCGTTTAGGTTTTTGCCGGCAGCAAAATTTTCCAGTTCCTGTACTTTTCCGGCTTTTTTATAAATGTTTAACCCCGTGTCATTGATCAGGGCAATACCGGCACTGTCATAGCCACGGTATTCCAGTCTTTTTAGTCCTTTAATAACAATGGGCCAGGCTTCTCTATGGCCGATGTAACCAACTATTCCACACATACAATAGGTTTATATTTTGTTGTAAATAAAAATCCCCCGAAAGTAATTATTCTCGGGGGATTTGACCACAAAATCAGGTGAAATTAATTTACCTGCGTGTAGTAAATATTTAATTTTAAGCTCTTTTCGCCTGTTGCACGCGGATATTTGAACTTGTTGATCACAGAGCGGGCAGCCGAGGTTACCGAAGGACTGATGTTAAATTCTGTTAAAGAACTTGGTGCCAAAAAGGTTCCATAGTCTTCCGTTTTTCCGTCCATTAAGTCCTGAATATAACTCGTTACCGTAAACAAATATCTTTTACGTACAGAGTCAAAATAACCACCAAATAATACCTCGCTGCCAAGCGCCCTTGGGTCGCCCGCATACTGTCCCTGTATGGCATTGTCATTATCAGGAATATTGGCACGTTGCGATGCAATGTCAAGTCTGTATAAAGAAAGTCTTTGTGCCGCGCTAAAAGGAAATACATCCGTCCCATCGTTCAGGTCAATCACCAGTTCCGCTTTATTGATGATGATCTTGGTATTGGGGTTGCCACCGTTCTCCGGTTTTTTTGCATTGGCCACAAAATTTTTCAGGTAAGGGAAAGAGATTTTATTCCTCAATCCACCCAGGGCCTGCAAATAAGTAATTGCATAAGGTGTAGCCGGGTTAGGTACATCCAGCTGGGTTTTAACCGGCGTACCCGTATAATCGTGCTTAATGGTCGCCGTTACTGGTCCGGTAGCCGTACCAATAGGGAAACTTGTCGCTACTGTGTCTGTTGCGGTAGTGGTTGTTGCATTTTGTCTTTTGTAGTATACCTCTATCTTGCCATCCGTTCCGCTCAGGTTAAAGAAGACGATCCCGCCTTTATCTGTCGTAGTGGCGGTCAGGTGCAGGCCTTTAAAAGCTTTAAAGAAGTTGGCCTGTTTGGATAAGGTAACCGAATCCAGGTTAATGATGTTGTTCTGGATAAAAGAATTATCCAGCTTGATCCGCATTTGTGGCACCACTGTTTTCAGCGTATCGGCTGCGCCGGCAACAATATCATAGATCTTTAATTTTGTATTGGGCTTAATCTTGCCGCTAAAAGTACCCAGTACGGTTGCAGCAGCAGGCCAGTCTTTATCTGTAGGGTACGATGTTTCTTTAGAGATGTCGTTCGTCAGCTGGTTTACCTTCACTGTGTAAACCGGTACAATGGTATCGCCATACAACTGGGTCGAATAAGGTAAAACAAGAACCGCCGAATCAATAACTGCGTTGGTGCCAAATTTATAGCCCGTACTTGGCAGGCCTACAGCCATGGCCACGGCCGCTTCCGATTTACCGAAAACAGGGTCTACCATTACCCCAAGCGGATGTCTGACCAGGCCAACGCCCGAAGCCACTTCATCTTTCAGGGTTTGTGAAGTCACCGTAGCCGAATCCATCAGCGTGCCTTTAATGGCATAATCAGGGTCAAGGTCCAAACCTATGGTATTGGAGTCTTTACAGGAAGCAAAAAGAAAAAGACCTATCAACAGGGTTAATAAGTCTTGTTTTGTAAATTTCATATATAATTTAATAATACCTGAGTTTATGCTATTGAAGCCAATTCTTCATTTGAAATCTCCTCGTATAAAGTGTAGAAGTTTTCAAAATTTTCGGTTAAATTATAAGCTAAAGTTGGTTTATTAGAATCTTTAACAAATTTTAACACATCGCTGCCAATATTTTCATCGGCCAGCACTACGGCGTCACTATAACTTACAGCACCTTTATGCAGGGTATCGCAATTTGCATTTTCGAACATCTTAGTGTCCTCAAGCGTCATTGCACTCATTACAGCCTTTTTATGCAGGTCGGCATTTAAAGTTTCTGTAAAGCAGTTCTCGTAAATAGAATACACTACTTTCGAGTTTTTAAAGGTAGGGTCGTTTTTATAGGTCGTTTTAATATATGCAGGCACCAGTGCCGTCATCCAGCCATGGCAGTGTACAATATCCGGGGCCCAGCCTAATTTCTTAACGGTTTCCAGTGCGCCTTTGCAAAAGAAGATCGTTCTCTCGTCATTGTCGGCATAAAACTTCTCTTCTTTATCCCTGAATACATGCTTGCGCTGAAAATAATCTTCATTGTCAAGAAAATAAACCTGCATGCGTGCAGCCGGAATAGAGGCCACCTTTATAATTAATGGGTTGTCATTGTCATCAATAATAATGTTCATTCCTGAAAGACGGATAACCTCGTGCAATCTGTTCCTTCTTTCGTTAATGTTCCCGAACCTCGGCATTAAAATGCGGATTTCAAATCCTTTATCCTGCATTGCCTGTGGTAGTTGACGGGTAATTTCAGAAATCTTTGTGAGTTCAAGGAAAGGCGACATCTCGTGTGTAACAATCAGTAGCTTCGTTTTTGCCATCTCCATATTCTAAATAAAAATTTATGTTAAAGAAAAGATTATCAAGGGGCAAAGGTAAGCAAAATAATAACATTTATCAATAATATACGCAAGATGTTTTGTTGGGAATGTATAATTAACCAACTTTGCCCCTTGAAATTTTACAGGCTGGTTTGAAAGTTATAAATACCATAGCGGCATTAAAGTCGCTGCTTGAACCAATAAAGTTGGCTCAACAGAAAATTGCCTTAGTGCCCACCATGGGCGCTTTGCATAAAGGACACGTATCGCTGATCAACATTGCACAGCAACAAGCTGATGTGGTGGTATGCAGTATTTTTGTAAACCCAACCCAGTTTACCGATCCCAAAGACCTCGAAAAATACCCCCGCCCCCTGGAGCACGACATGAAAATGCTGGAAGATGCCGGATGTAATGTGGTTTTTATGCCCTCGGTTACTGAAATGTACCCCCGGCCGGAAGTATGGCACATAGACCTTGGCCCTGCCGAATTCCTTTTGGAAGGCGCATTCCGTAAAGGTCATTACCAGGGCGTAACCCAAATCGTAAAAAAGCTTTTTGATGCCGTAAACCCCGATATTGCCTTTTTTGGCCAGAAAGATTTTCAGCAGGTGCTGATGATCAAAAATATGGTGGCTTATTTTAATATGCCTGTAGAGATCGTTTCCTGCCCCATCATCAGGGAAGAAGATGGTCTGGCCATGAGCTCACGCAACATCCACCTTACAGCAGCCGACCGGAAAAACGCGCTGGTCTTGAGCAGGGCATTAGGTTATGTACAGGATAATTTTACAGCACACAGTATTCCTGAACTGTTAAAAGAAGCAGGAAAAATGATCAGCAATACCCCCGGTGTAGTACTCGATTATTTTACCATTGCCAACGGCGAAACCCTGCTGCCCGAAGAAGATAAGACCCATCATCCTATTGTGGCGCTGGTTGCCGCCAGGGTTGGCCAAACCCGTCTTATTGATAATATGATACTGAACTGAAATAAGAAAAAACGCTTATTCATAAAATTAGCTAACTTTGCATCATGATTATCGAGATCTTAAAATCGAAAATACACCGTGTTAGAGTAACACAGGCAGAACTGAACTACGTTGGCAGCATTACTATAGATGAAGATCTGATGGATGCGGCCCAGATCATCCCGAACGAGAAAGTACAGATCGTAAACAACAATAACGGCGAACGCTTCGAAACTTATGTCATCAAGGGCGCACGTGGCAGTGGTACCATCTGTTTAAACGGTGCAACTGCCCGGAAAGTCCAGGTTGGCGATATCCTGATCATCATGTCTTACGGTTCCTTGCCCATAGAAGAAGCCAGAAAATACCACCCTATCCTTGTATTCCCCGACGATAACAATCACCTTTTAAAGTAGTATCGTTTTCGCTTTGTAAAATAATGTTATGCAGCCATAGTAATTTGCCCCGAAATTATATAAATTTGGCCTAACTTATTATTTTACAATATTATTATGCTATTTCAACTCAATGAAGAACAATTGATGATCCGGCAGGCTGCAAGGGATTTTGCGCAGACTGAACTTAAGCCCGGGGTTATCGAAAGAGATGAGCACCAGAAATTCCCTGCAGAACAGGTAAAAAAGCTTGGGGAACTGGGTTTTCTGGGGATGATGGTGTCTGAAAAATACAATGGCAGTGGCCTTGATGCCCTGTCGTACGTCCTGGTCATGGAAGAGCTTTCTAAGGTAGATGCCTCTGCTTCGGTGGTGGTATCTGTAAACAATTCCCTGGTGTGTTTCGGACTGGAAGCTTATGGCTCCGATTTTCAAAAAGAAAAATATTTAAAGCCCCTGGCTGCCGGTGAAAAGATCGGCGCCTTCTGCTTATCAGAACCCGAAGCAGGTTCTGATGCTACCTCACAACAAACCACAGCTGAAGATAAAGGCGATCACTACCTGTTAAACGGCACCAAAAACTGGATTACCAATGGCGGTACAGCTTCTACCTACCTGGTTATTGCACAAACTGATAAATCTTTAAGACATAAGGGGATCAATGCTTTTATTGTTGAAAAGGGCATGGAAGGTTTTACAGTAGGCCCCAAAGAAAACAAGATGGGCATCCGCGGTTCAGATACACATTCGCTGATGTTCAATGATGTGAAGGTGCCCAAAGAAAACCGTATTGGTGAAAATGGCTTTGGCTTTAAGTTTGCCATGAAAACCCTTGAAGGTGGCCGCATAGGCATTGCCGCCCAGGCCCTGGGTATTGCTGCAGGTGCGTACGAACTTGCCCTGGACTATGCAAAACAACGTAAGGCCTTCGGTAAACCTATTGCTGAACATCAGGCCATTGCCTTTAAACTGGCCGATATGGCTACGCAGATAGAAGCTGCCCGTTTACTGGTTTATAAAGCGGCATGGTTAAAAGATCAGGGGCAACCTTATACACTAGCCGGCTCTATGGCCAAACTTTATGCTTCTAAAGTGGCTATGGAAGTAACTGTAGAGGCTGTCCAGATCCATGGCGGTTATGGTTTTGTGAAGGAATATCATGTGGAGCGCTTAATGCGCGATGCAAAAATTACACAGATTTATGAAGGAACTTCAGAGATCCAGAAAATGGTGATCTCGAGGGAGATCATCCGGTAAAGTATTTTGGAGGTTCAGCTAAAAACAAAATTACCATTCTCTTCGTACGCGGATTTACTCGGAGCTTTTTATTTTGAGTTGTTGTCTCGTAGAGCTCCTTTCAGTCGGTTTTTAAGGCGCGAAAAGCGCATAAAAATAATGCTCCTCTGAGAAGGTAATTTTGTTTTTAAACGCCGAATTTTTAAGCGTTTAATCTTTATCTGTTTCCATCACCGCGTTAAATATCGCTTTGATCAGTGCCACAACAATGGCCAGGAAGGCTGCCGACCAGAAGCCCGAAGTGTTAAATCCGGTCATCATTTTATCGACCAGCAGGATCATCAGTACGGTAATGATAAATGAAACCAGGCCAAGGGTTAAAAAATTAACCGGAAAGGTAAGCAACCTTAAAATAAAGCCAAGGGTTGCATTAACCAGGGCAATCAGCACGGCAGCAATAATAGCCGATCCGTAGCCATCTACCTGCACACCTGGTACAATGTATGCACCAATCAGTACAGCCAGGCCCATCAATAAAATTTCTACAATCAGTCTCATAATGTTTAATTTAGCGGTATGGTTAAAAATTCTGTTAAGTTGTCAGTCGCTTTTTGTGCGCTGATGGCATTGTTTGCCTGTTCATCTGCAAATAATAAGCCACTTTTAATTGGTTTTAACACCGATAGTACCGCTATTGTTTTTAACCAGATTGAACAGAGCGGCTTACTGGAACTGCAGCAGCTGCAAGCCGGAGATTCTACTTTTAACAACCTGGTATCTGTTTTACAAACGCCTTCTGAAAAAGACAGCACAATTAAAGAAACCCCGGTTGAAGGCCATTTTACCGTTACCGACAGCAACCTGGTCTTTATCCCCATCTCGTCTTTTGTAAAGGGAAGAGATTACCTGGTGATTACCCATCTGAATGCGAAGTTTGGCAATATGAAAGATTTGCTGAGCGGAGAATTGAAAAATAGGGTAAGGCCAGTGCAGAAACTGTTGCGCAGATAAGGACATGTCCTCACATCGTACACACATTATTCACACTTTGTTCACAAAAAGGTACCTGTTTGTGGGTTTGGTGTGAAGGATGGGTGAATAATGTGTGAAGAACGGCTTTCTTTGTGAACAAGAGAACTCATTGTATTCTAGCATTTTTAGTTTTTAAAAATATTTCTTACATTTGCACAGTAATAGAGGTAAGAGGGGGCAGAAGTCCCCTCTTTTCTGTTATTGGCAAATTGGTTATGCAGGTAGAAAAAAGAGTTACAGAATTGGTTGAGGAGAAGATTTCGGACAGGCCGGAATTGTTTTTAGTTGAAGTAAAGATGTTGCCAAACAACAAACTTATTATTCATGTTGATGGCGATGAGGGGATCAGTATTCAGGATTGCGCCGCCATCAGCAGGCATGTAGGTTTTCATTTGGAAGAGGAAAATACGATAGAAAAAGCATATAACCTGGAAGTATCTTCACCTGGTGTTGGCGAGCCTTTAAAGCTGAAAAGACAATACCTTAAAAATGTTGGCCGCGAACTAAGCATTAAGCTGGATGGAGGCGAAGTAAAAGAAGGTAAATTGCTTGCTGCAGATGAACAAGGCATAACCATCGAGGCAAAAATAAAAGAAAAAGGCAAAAAAGTCCAGCTGGTGGAAACCAGGATAGACTTTAATAAAATAATAGAAACAAAGGTTTTAATTTCATTTAAATAAAAATGAGCAATATTAATTTAATCGATTCATTTCAAGAGTTTAAAGACTTCAAGAACATCGACCGTCCTACAGTGATCAGTGTGCTGGAAGAGGTATTTCGCAGTATGCTGCGCAAAAAATATGGTACTGATGAGAATTGTGACGTAATTGTTAACCCGGATAACGGTGATTTGGAAATCTGGCGTACCAGAAAAGTGATGGAGGATGGTTTTTCTGAGGATGACGATCTGGAAATTGAACTTGCAGAGGTAAAACAACTGGATCCGGATATGGAAGTTGGCGACGACTACATTGAGCAGATCACTTTGGAAAGCTTTGGCCGCAGGGCGATTTTAGCTGCCCGTCAGACCCTGGTTTCTAAAGTTCTGGAACTGGAGAAAGACGAGATCTTTAAAAAATATAAAGACAGGGTTGGTGAGATTGTGACCGGTGAGGTTTACCAGGTATGGAAAAAAGAAACCCTGGTTCTGGATGATGAAGGCAACGAGCTGATGATGCCTAAAACAGAGCAGATACCAGCCGATTATTTCAAAAAAGGCGATACTGTACGTGCAGTGATCCTGAAGGTGGATATGGTAAATGCTACACCTAAGATTATCATTTCGAGGATTGCACCTGAATTTTTACAGCGCCTGTTTGAAATTGAGGTTCCTGAGATCTTTGATGGTCTGATCACCATTAAAAAGATTGTTCGTGAGCCAGGCGAAAGAGCTAAGGTTGCGGTAGAATCTTACGATGACAGGATTGATCCGGTGGGTGCCTGTGTAGGTATGAAAGGTTCGCGTATCCATGGGATCGTAAGAGAGCTGAAAAACGAGAATATTGACGTAATTAACTTTACCAATAACATTTCACTATACATCACAAGGGCTTTGAGCCCGGCCAAGATCACTTCTATTAAATTAGATGATGAAACCAAACATGCTTCGGTTTACCTGAAGCCTGACCAGGTTTCACTGGCCATAGGCCGTGGTGGGCATAACATTAAACTGGCCGGTAAATTGACCGGTTATGAAATTGATGTATACCGTGAAGCAGGTGAAGAAGACGAAGATGTGGACATCGAAGAATTCTCGGATGAAATCGATAGCTGGATCATTGATGAACTGAAAGCGATAGGCTGTGATACGGCAAAAAGTGTGCTGGCACTTTCTGTAGACGAATTGGTTAAACGTACCGATTTAGAGGAAGAAACCATCAAAGAAGTGATGAGTATTTTAAAATCAGAATTTGAATAATACAAAAACTCCCCGCTACAGATGAAATAAACAAGAATAAACGTTACTTTTGTATAAGAATTAAAGAAAAAATAGGATATCAATGTCAGACGACAAACCAATAATTTTATTTAAAGCAGTTAAGGAACTTAACGTAGGAATTGCTACGGCCGTTGAGTTTTTAGAAAAGAAAGGCTTTTCTGTTGAGAATAAACCCACTACTAAGCTCTCCCGCGACATGTATAATGCATTGTTGAAAGAGTTTCAGGGCGATAAGATCGTAAAAGAAGAAGCCAATCAGATTGTTATTGGTAAAATTCGTCGTGATGAGCCTGAAGTAACTGAGAAAGTTACGGAAGCACCTAGAAAAAATGTTGAATTTGAAAACGAAGGGATTTTAGTTAAAAACCTTCATTCTTATACTCCTCCTGCTGCAGAAAAGCCTAAAGAAGAGGCTCCTGCCCCTGTTGAAAAACCGGAAGAAAAAGTGGATGAAGGTGCTTTCCCTGGTGTAAAAATAGTAGGAAAGATCAACCTTGATGATTTAAATGCCAAAACACGCCCTGTTAAGAAGGAGGAAACGCCTGAACCGGAACCTAAAGCTGAAGCAGCCCTTGCTCCGGTCGCTCCGGTTGAAAAGGCGCCTGAGCCGGTTAAGGAAGTAGAGAAGCCGGTTGAACAGCCTGTTGCAGAAATAAAACCTGAACCTGTTAAGCCTGTGGAAACACCAAAAGCCGAGGAGCAGCCTAAACCGGTTGCAGAGGCACCGGTGGTAAAAACTCCTGAACCACCA
The DNA here is from genome assembly GCF_014200825.1 of Pedobacter sp. AK017. NCBI lineage: Bacteria > Pseudomonadati > Bacteroidota > Sphingobacteriia > Sphingobacteriales > Sphingobacteriaceae > Pedobacter > Pedobacter sp. AK017. The sequence goes on along the minus strand of NZ_JACHCW010000002.1, from coordinate 62,082 downwards.
GCAGCACCTAAAGTGGCTCCTGAGCCACCTAAAGTGGAAAAACCTGAAGAAAACGAGGTAATCAAAGCCCGCTCCGTAAAACTTTCGGGCCCAAATATTATTGGTAAGATTACTTTGCCGGTAACTCCCGACCGTAAATCTCAGCCTGTAGCATCTTCTGGTGAGAGTGCAGATGCAAAAAGAAAGCGTAAGCGCAAAAAAACACCTGGAGGACATCCTGGTCAGGCTGGTCAGCACGGACAGCAAGGTAGCAACCAGCATGGTGGTCAGCAAAGCCCGCAACAGGGCGGACAGCCAGGTGCGGCTAAACCTGCACCAACATTTGGCAACAGACCTGATTTCAGGAACAACACCAACAATACAGCCAACAGGCCTAATTTCAGGAACAATAAGCCGGGAGCACCGGCTGGCGGACCTAAAGAAGAGCCTACGGAAAAAGAAATACAGGACCAGATCAAAGCAACGCTTGCCCGTTTAAGCGGGGCTGGTAAATCGGGTAAATTCGCACAGCGTGCCAAACTGCGCCGCCAGAAACGTGACGATGTGGCTATGTCGGCCGATGAGGCTGCAATGGAGCAGGAATTACAATCGCGTGTACTTAAAGTAACCGAGTTTGTAACTGCAAATGAACTGGCTACGATGATGGATGAACCGGTTACAAAAATTATCGCGACTTGTATGAGTCTGGGTATGTTTGTTTCCATCAACCAACGTCTGGATGCTGAAACATTAACCATTGTTGCAGATGAGTTTGGTTACGAAATCCAGTTTGTTAAACCGGATGATGAAAGCGATATCCTGATTGAAGAAGAGGATTCAGAAGAAGATTTATTACCAAGGGCTCCGGTTGTAACCATTATGGGACACGTGGATCATGGTAAAACATCTTTGCTGGATTATATTCGTAAAGCAAATGTGGTAGCCGGTGAGGCGGGTGGTATTACCCAGCACATCGGTGCATATATGGTAACTACCTCTACAGGTAAAAAAGTAACTTTCCTGGATACACCGGGTCACGAGGCCTTTACGGCGATGCGTGCCAGGGGTGCCAAGGTAGCAGATATTGCCATTATTGTTGTTGCTGCGGATGATGCGGTGATGCCTCAGACCAAAGAGGCCATCAACCATGCACAGGCTGCAGGTGTGCCATTGGTATTTGCCTTTACAAAAATTGATAAACCGGGTGCAAACTCCGATAAAATACGGGAACAGCTCTCGATCATGAATATTCTGGTTGAGGATTGGGGCGGAAACTTCCAGTCGCAGGAAATTTCGGGTAAGAGTGGTTTGAATGTAGACCTGCTTTTAGAAAAAGTTTTACTGGAAGCAGAATTGCTGGATCTTAAAGCAAATCCAAACAAGCGTGCCACAGGTAGTGTAATTGAAGCTACACTGGATAAAGGACGTGGTATTGTAACTACAGTACTTGTTCAGGCGGGTACACTTAAAGTAGGAGACCCGATCCTTGCAGGTAGTTATAGCGGCCGTGTAAAAGCGCTGTTTAACGAACGTGGACAGAAGGTTGATAAGGCAGGACCATCGGTACCGGTACAGGTATTGGGTATGCAGGGTGCACCTACTGCGGGCGACAGGTTCAACGCACTGGAAAGTGAAGTTGAAGCCAGAGAGATTGCAAACAAGCGTTTACAATTGATGCGTGAGCAGGGGCTTCGTACCCAGAAACACATTACTTTGGATGAGATTGGCCGTCGTTTGGCTATCGGTAACTTTAAAGAGCTGAACCTGATTGTTAAAGGTGATGTGGATGGTTCTATCGAGGCTTTATCAGATTCATTACTGAAGCTGTCTACTCCGGAGATACAGATCAATATCATTGGTAAGGCTGTAGGTCAGATCTCAGAATCTGATGTATTGCTGGCATCTGCTTCTGATGCGATCATTGTTGGTTTCCAGGTACGTCCTTCTCCGGGAGCACGTAAACTGGCCGAGGCTGAACAGATCGACATCCGTTTGTATTCTATCATCTACGATGCGATCAATGAGATCAAAGCAGCAATGGAAGGTATGCTTGCGCCTGAGTTTGAAGAGAAGATCACAGCTAACGTAGAGATCAGGGAAACCTTCAAGATCACCAAAGTGGGTACCATTGCAGGATGTATGGTGCTGGATGGTACAATTACACGGAACAGCAAGATCCGTATCGTAAGGGATGGTGTGGTGATCTACACCGGTGAGCTGGCTTCACTGAAACGTTATAAAGATGATGTGAAAGAAGTTTCAAGAGGTTACGAGTGCGGATTAAACATCCAGAACTTCAATAATATTGAAGTAGGCGACATTGTGGAAGCTTACGAGCAGGTGGAAGTGAAAAGGAAATTGTAATACTTTAAAAACAGCATATAAAGGCGCTTCAGGATAATTTCTGAAGCGCCTTTTTTTATGCGCGTAATTGCTTTCTTTTTTTAAATTTGACGGGTATGAATATTAAGAGAAGCATTGGTAAAAGGCTCCATAAAGTGTTTGGCAGGAAAAAAAAAGACCAGCCGGTAGGCCCTTTAACTAATTTGTACCAGACAAATTATGATAGAACGGTACTGATCTCTTACCTGACCACCCCCTTTTATAAGGCCAATGATTTTACGCATCAGAACTACCTGACCTCACATATTGTGGCGGAGAGTTTTTCAGCGCTTGGGTATAACGTGGATGTAGTAGATTATTCGGACAGCTCTGAGCTCAACTATGATAAATATGCAGTGATATTTGGGATGGGTAAACGGATGGAGCAATCTTTTTATGAGCAGAACAGGCACATACCCAGAGTTTACTTTGTGACGGGTGCGCATGACGACCTGCACAACAGGATGGGCTTAAAGAGTATTAAGGATTTTTATGCCTTGTCGGGATTGTGGCTTCCCGAGGAAACAAATATTTTGACAGACTGCAGTTATTATACGGTGTTTAATGCTGATTTCGCCATTATTTTTGCCCGGGGTTATATCTATGAAGATTATAAGTCGCGCTTTGAACAGGAAATTTTTTCTTTGAACAACAATATCCTGAATGTTTTTTCGGATTGTAAGCCTAAATCAGCAGCCGGACGCAGTTCGGGATTTCTATATCTGAGCGGGGGGAAGCAGCTGACCAAAGGACTGCCACTCTTTTTAGAAGTGGCCAGGTTACACAAAGACCTAAAATTTTATGTGGTGGTGCCCGATTTAAACCAAGCGTTGGAAGACTATTATAAAGATGTTTTTGCGCCCGAAGGCAATGTATCTTTGTTTAAGAACCTGAGGATGGATGGGAAGGAGATGAAAGCGATTGTGGAGGCCTGTAGCTATGTGGTTGCGCCAAGTTATATTGATGGCTTGCCCGGGGGTATGATTGAGCCTATGTCGGCAGGGCTGGTCCCTATAGTAAGCAGGTACTGTGGTTTCCCTAAACAAGATTTTATATTCGAAATGGAGACCCTGTCTGTAGCCGGGTTGCAGGAGATGTTTGCCAGGGTGCTGGCCATGGATGATGAGGCCTATATCAATTGCAGCAATGCGGTTAAAGCTTATACACAGAAGAATTTTTCTGCTGCTCAGGTTAAAGAGGAATTAATAGAGATATTAAAGGCAAAATTATCATGATCTTTGTATCATATCCGGATCAGAGAGCTTGATTTTTTTAATTAATTTGATGGCTGTTTGGATATATAAAAATTGGTAAGGGTTTGAGGTTTAATGGTATTAGATTTTTCTTGATTTTTAGCTTTACCCTGGTGTTTAGCTTCACAATGTACGGACAGGTAAAAATGCCCGTATGTGGCCCCTATGCCCAATTTTATAATAAAGATAGTATAAACGTTACCAGTTTTGGAGCCAGTACTGTACAGGGAAACGGGGAAATGCTCAATTTTCAGACTCCGTTAAAGGCCTTTCTGGAGCGTTGTTATACAGGGAAACAGGTGCAGGTGTCTAACTATGGCATAGCCGGAGAGACCACCGCTATGGGTTTACTCCGCTTTGACAATGCTATAGCCCAAAAGACCGGGTTTTTATTGATTCTTATGGGGGCCAATGATGCCATTCAGATTGCCGATAATAAAGGAAGGGTAAGCTTAACCCTTGATAATATCCGTACTATGGTAAACAAGGCAAAAGAACAAAAGCTGGATGTCATATTAGGTACCCTTCAATATTTTGTTGAACCTGCGGGCAGGACACCTGAAGCCATACTTATGCGACGCAGAAACAGGATAATCGATCAGCTGAATACAGGTTTTAAGAATTTAGCCAGAGAACTTGGGGTGTTTGTTGCAGACATTAATTCGGTAATTGGTAAGAATAAAGAGCTATATGCAGACATTGTTCATCCAAATGCAAGAGGCTATCGTATTATGGCGCTGGTTTGGTTTGATGCCCTGAACCAGACGATCAACGAGAATTATCTTTCGCCCGGAATTGTACAGAATTTTCCAAACCCTGCTAATGGCTTTACAAAACTTGGATTTAACCTTCCCAGTGCTTCAAGGACCAGGGTAACTTTATACAATATGAGAGGACAAAAAGTGGCCGTTGTTTTTGATGATTTCCGGAATGCAGGGTTTCATGAAGAACAAATATCAACAGAATTGTATCCTTCAGGTGTTTATATATTATATTACGAGCTATTGAACATGAAGTTTTCAAAAAAAATAATTATTGTTCATTAAACCATTTGCTCAATTGCTAATCCATTATTACTTGTTAAGACATGTTAATTTTTTTATATTCTAAATATAAAAGTGGATTTTGCCCTGAATGGAGAAATTAGAAGAAAAAGAAAATGTAAAAGAGAATTTTGACTTTGTAGATACGATCCGGTGCATTTCCATGATGGGAATTGTTTTTGAACATACTTCTTCTGTTGAAACCGGAATCTATAAATCTACTTTTGATACCCTGGTTGAAACCTCATTGATACAATCTTTTAAGTTTAGCACCATAGCTTTCTTTTTAATTGGGGGTATTCTGATCAATCATAAATTTCAGGAATATTCGGCAGGGCAATATTTGAAAAACAGGTTTAAGAAAACAATTAACCCCTGGTTGTTCTGGTTGTTCGTCTATATCGTGCTCATGTGCGTAGACCGCTACGTTGCTTATTTACGGGGAGGTGATACAATAATTGTGACAAATTTTTTTGGTTATGTCTGGCATTTGTTTGGATTTGGGCTATTCTATACCCCAAGCTGGTTTGTGTTAAATTTTTTAATATGTATTTGTATACTCCTTGCCTTCAAAAGATATTTATACAGTTGGATTTTCGGTACAATTTTAGGATTGATCTCAATTACCTATAGTTTAAATTTATACCACGACTGGTTTATTGCCTCACATTCAACGGCCTTATTTGGCTTTGTATTTTATCTGTGGCTGGGCGTTATCATCAATAAGAACTTTGAGTTGGTTATGGGATACATCCGGCGCATCAGCTGGCCTGTAATAATTCTTCTTGTTGTTGTTACTTTTGGTTTAGCGATTTCAGAATCATGGATACTGATAAAAATTAAGGCCCTGGATGCATACAATACATTAAGAATAACCAATATATTGTATTCTCTTGCCATGTTTGCCCTGCTGTTAAAAATCGGGAAAATTAAATTGTTACATAAACTGGAACCCCGGCAAACCACATTTGGAATCTATCTGGTGCACTTTGTTATCATTGTAAGGCTTATGCCTCTGATTTTTCAACCTTTAAAGTTGAATTATGCAAAGTATTCCGTCTGGCTTAACAGTGGTATCCATCTGCTAACATTTATCGCCGTATATGGTATAAGCTTTGGGCTTGTACAGCTCATAAGAAAAACCAGGTATAGGTGGACAATTGGATTATAAGAAATATTAATTTTATAAAGCAGCCAGCACATCATTGATCCTGTTAAAATAGGTATGGTTCTTTAGCAGGTTGGCCTGCATCTTTTTGATCATGTGCAGACGTTCCTGAGGATGTGAAATGTAATGATGCGTTTTTTCAATAAAATCGTTGCTGTCGGTTGCAATTACAAGCTCGTCTTCGTTAAAGTATTTCCGGGCAAGCAGGTTGTCGCAAATCTGGAAGCCGCCAAGCATGGTAGAAGTAAATACCCTTTCATTAAGCAATATGTTGTACTTGATCTGCGCAGCTGTATGAACATTTGGGGTGATGTAAGAACGGCTGTATAATTTTTTTGTTTCCGCTGTTTCTGGGTTGATCATGTTGTGCTCAGTATATTCCAGGTGGTTCTTAAACTCCTTTTTTAAAGGTAAAATAACGGAGTTATAAGTGCTGAGCCTATGGCTGACATTCCCGATCCAGAGGAAATCGAATTCTGGATTCAACATGGGTTCGGTAAACCTTGTTTTATCCGCGCAATGCAGCAACTGGATTACCTTAAGCCCCAGCTCCTTTTGATAGCCAGAGAAAAATTGCTCATTAATGAGCTCCTCGTGCTGAGACCAGATTAATATATTATGCCGGGAACTGTATTTATTCAATACACTTTTTGTCTTTTCAAGTATGGTGTCAATTTGTGGCTCATAATTGCAGGGTGAGTAGAACGATCCCCAAAGTACAAGCGCTGTCGGTTTGAGTGTATTTAAAGGGAGATAGGGGATATTATCAACTGAGGTGAATATGATATCCGGACTGAAAGCAATAAGTTTAACTTTTTCTGCGGGCCAGAAAGAATTTTCCAATTTGGCAATGTCGAAAAACTTAAAAGAATCACCCCGCTCTATAAATGCATTTTTAAAACCATTGGCTACTGTTTTTGCAGCGTAACCCCATTTGTTGTCTGTTTGATAGATATAAGCGATTTTTTTCATTAAATTATTATAAGCTGATCCAACCTTGAGGAAATGACATGCGGACATTTATATCCTTGTCATTTGTCCATTTTTCAGGAGCAATGACAATTTTATCCGGATTGGGATTTAGCCATGCTGCCCACCAGCTAAAACTACTGTTTGCAACAATATGATGTTTGCAGCTACTCATTAACTGCATGTCGATATAACTTGATGTTCCTTTATTCCAGGATATAAAGCTACAATCCTGGAGCTTAAGGTTAGCGATACACCAGTCGATATCATCGGAGAAAATAAAGAATCTGGCGGCGTTGACTTTGGATGTAATGTAGTTGATCGCTGTCTGGTAGTACTCGGGGCCGCACAGGCCACCAAGTAAAGGGTCTTTTATGTAGTCGCCCCTTCTGATGTGGAGGGATATGCTGTTGCTGAGTTTAGTCTGATCTAAAACCTCCTGGTTTTGTGCGGACAGGGGAGCCCTGAACTGAAAATCTTTTCTCAGTTCATCTGCTATGTGCTCAAAATATTGAAAATTTTGCCAGTATCCCCAATAGTAAGCGCTTTTGGGATTGTTTAACAGAGATGGATCGAAAGAAAATAGTTTTTTTTCTTCTATATAGGTATTTCGCAGGTTGAGGATTCTTCTAAGCTTTCTGTACAACCATTTTTTGTTGTAAAAAAGATCACTTGTAAAAGAGGAGACGCTGTTTACTTTTATATTGAAGATATGTTCCAGTTCAAAGCCATTGTGAAGTGTATATTCCTGGTAACCTTGTAAATCTGCCTTAACATGGGGGAATCTGTGTTGCAAGGATTTATAGAATGCGTATTGAAACATCTGGTTGCCCAGTCCACCCAGAAATCTGATAATTTTCATTGAACAAGCCTCTCGATTTTTTTTCTGTTTTTAAGTTTGCCGAACATTTTATTTGGATAAACGACCAATTCCTTTAATGGAAAGCTTAAATGCTTTTCTAAGTTGACGCGAAGTTACAAAAGACCAGCTAAAAAGATGTTTGTTTAATAATAATGGAAGGGCATTCATTTTAGCTTTTTTGGTGTAAATAATTTTGAACCAGTAATTAAACAACATTTTTTCGAAAGGGATGATGGGATATTTGTTTAATGCCCGGTTTGCGTACTTTAATTTGGTAAACAGGTAAAGATAATCAGAAAGGTCTGAATTATAGCTCCACATCAGGATGCTGTATAAGGCATCTGTAAGTCTTTTTTCGGGTTGGATCTGTAAGTTGGTCAGTTGTATTTTTTTGATCTCATAGAGTTTGGTCCAGCTTGTATCGGCATGAAGTACGGAAGTATTACTCTCGTGGTCCCTGTATTTAACCAGCACTTCGTCCAGGTTATCAACAGGATATTTTTCTGCAATGCGAATAAACAGCTCGTAATCTTCTGCCGGTGCAAAATCTTTATAGCCATGTAGTTCCTTTAGTACAGTGGTTTTATACATCACTGTGGAATTTACATAGGTATTGATAAAGAGGAGCGTCATTTTGATGTGCTCGTTTCCGGTTGGCACAATTAGGCGGTTGTCATCCAGTAATTTTCCATCTTTATCAATTACTTTACCATGCCCGCCGCATAAAGCGTAGCCTGGATTTTCCTGCAGAAAACGATATTGGAGCTCGAGCCGGTTGGGGAGGGCGATGTCATCGCTGTCCAATATGGCCAGGTATTCGCCCCTTGCTTCCTTTAAGGCAACATTCCGGGTATAGACCAGGCCACGGTTTTTATCATTGTGGACCAACCTAATGCGGGAATCATTAAATTCAAGAACAAGCTGAACGGTCTCATCTGTTGATCCGTCATTGACAATTAATAACTCAAAATCTGTAAAAGTTTGGCTTAAAATACTTTTTATTGATTCATTTATATAATTTGCCGCATTGTAAGCAGCCATAAAAACGGTTATTTTTGGGGCCATATGGGCAAAGATAGTGTTAGCGTTGCACATTAGGGAATTTGGTATGATATGAAGAAAAGGATATTGTTTATTACCCAGGATCTTGGGAGGACCGGATCGGAAATGGTGTTGTGGTATTTGCTGATCAACCTGGACCGGGAGAAATATGAAGTTTCGGTTTTTTGCCTGAGAAAGGGGGCACTATATGACCTCCTGCCAGACTATATAGAAAAAAACATCCTGTATAAATCCAGCCCGGATTGGTCTGACCGTGCGTTCAGGCGCTTGATTAAGCTGTTCGGCGTACACCCTTTAACTTACCAGTTAAAGAGGATCCAGCAACGCTTTAAGGCAGATGTATGGTATGTAAATACCATTGCGGTTCCTGAGGTACTGGAGATCCCTAAACCTGAAGGAGTAAAAATGATTACCCATATCCATGAATATTTATATGCTTTTAGTGAAATTAAGGCGAAGACCCTGCAAAGGGCAATGGATTATTCCGATGCATGGATCGGCTGTTCTGATATGGTATGTGAAAAACTGGTTGACCTGAAGCAGCAGAATGTGTTCCTGCAATATAGTTTTGTGGATACAGAAACCATTCATACGGATCCGTTGAAAATTGCTGCCATTAAGGAAAAGCTGGGGATTTTACCTGGAGACCAGATCTGGGTGGTTTCCGGGGGCACGAAATACATGAAAGGTCTGGACCAGGTTTTACCTATCCTGGAGCATTTTAAAGCGGAGCCGGTAAAGATCATCTGGCTTGGGGCACAGGTAAGTAATGCGCTGGAGTTATATGTAAGAACCGTTGCGGAGGAAAAATATCCGGGCAGGCTGTTGTTTGCCGGGGCTTTAGCTGCAGATTATTACAACTATATGTCTGCTGCAACTGGTTTGCTGCTGTTGTCGAGGGAAGAGACATTTTCATTGGTGATGATCGAGGCAGCTTATCTCGGCCTGCCCATCGTTGCTTTTGATATCGGTATTGCCAGTGCGTTTATACAAAAGGACATGGGAACTGTAGCCAAAAACCGTAACCTGGATGAATTGATCCTGGGCATGGAAAAAGTTCATGAGGGGGCTGGCTATAGTAAAGTAAGCTTAAGGAATGCAGCAATGGCCTATAGTGCAAAGCAGCAGCTTCCGCTTTATGAGCAGTTATTGGCTAAGGTCATCGCGCAGCTTACTGCTGAAAACCAGGACTAAGGTTTTTGCTAAGCAGCCGTTGAATTTTTGACTCTAAGCTGTCAAACTGATGGATGATGTATTCTGCAGCATGTGGTTGAAACTTTGGCTGGCTGAGGAACTCCTGGTATAATTTTGGATTGCGGTGCAGTTCTTCTACCTGTCTATTTAGGCCGGCCAGGCTGTCTGGGCCATTGTAGAACAGGATCGCATCTTTATTGAGTACATCTGGTTCGGGGTTGTTGTTGCTGCCCCAATAAATGGGAATGGTATTGTTTTTTATGGCCTCAAAAACTTTTTCGGTTACGTAGCCAGTTTCGTTTGAATTCTCGGGACAGATGTTAAATTTATAATGGCCAATAAATCGTCCTTTATCGTCGTTAAATACTGTTTTAAGCGCGGGAGTATTGTTCATGTATTTGCCCCCGCTGTCTACCTGGTCAATTTTACTGAGGCAATTGAACAGAATGGTCCTGATTTTTCCATCGTCGTGGCTGCAGACTAAGGAAGTGAACTTTTTGTCTTCATCTTTGCAGATATCCCTGTTCACGAAATTTGACATCATGGTCCGGATCAGCTGACTATCGGTTTCTGAATGGAACATATGTTCCATCCAGTAGGGAAAGCGTTGGTAATGTTCATGATCTATGTAATCAAATCCTATGGCGATATCGGCAATGTGTTTGCAATGGTCTTTGTATTCCCGGTAGCGCATGACATTCTCTCCGGTATAGAATAGTTTGATACGGCTCTTACTTTTTTTGATCAGTTCCTTTGGGCCGAAAACTGAACTGATGAGCAGGGAGTTCTCTGCCGTTAGCAGATGCGAGAACTGACGTTTAAGACGTCTGTAATGCCAGATCTTTTCTGCGTCGTTTGTCCAGCAGTTTAAGATCTCGATATGGTTTTCATCAGGAAGATAAGTATAGGGTATTGGTTTTTGGAGTCCGAGGAATTTGAACAGCGATTTTAATTTCATGAACGTTTAGGATGAGGGATGTTATTTTTTTAACAGCTTTTTTTTCAGTTTTTTAAAAAATGATTTTTTTTGTGACTGGTTGTTGGCCGTATAGTAATTAGACATTTTGATGTAGTGTTCATATTCATTTGCCTTTAATACTTTGTGGTATTCCTCCAGCAAAGGTTTCACATCCGGGCGCATTTCCGGGGTAAATAAGGTCCATTTAGAAATGTTTAGCGGGTGGTTATAATCCCAGCCGCTAAAGTGAAAGAAAGATAGCGGGGTGGTACCGTTTACCATAAATATGCCTTCTTTTTGTGAGATGGTCCTTTCATGTAAATTCCAGTAGGCCACATTTAAGCCTGTATTTTGCTCGACATGCGCATTTTTAAAATACAGGGGAATAAAGTTTAGCCACAGCTGCTCGCCATAGTAGCCCCTTTTAAAATCATAAATGCAGTCGAGCACGGATCTTTCCCTGTGCCAGTTTATGAATGCATCAACCTGTGCCGATTTTTTCAACTTGAAAAAACCACCATTGTATAACCCTGCATTTAAAACTTCGAGTTCCTGCCTTTTCATTTCAACAGGGGGAGGAGATGAAAAGTGTGGTGTAAGGATAATTTCATGTTCATTGATCACGTTTTCTGGCAGGCGGCCAAAGAAGAGCATGTCGGAATCACCAAATATCACCTGATCGATTTCCTTTTTATCGAGAAAATGGCGCGCAAATAATATTTTGGAACTGTTTGCCAGTTGCATAGGGTTATAGTTTTGGGTAATGAAGCCAAATTCTTCTGCCTGCAGTTCATGCAGCTGAAGAATGGGATATTTACGCATCAGTTTATTTTTAGCTATGGCATCAGGCGTTAAGTAATCTGTAAGGCAAATGCAGACCTCGAATTCTGGATGCTGCTGTTTTGCAGAATCGATCAGCGAAACGGCAAAGGGCAGGTAATTGGTTGTCGCAATGGTGAAAAATAAGGTCATAAAAATAGCTGGTCTAGTTTCTGATAACGGGCTTCCTGTTCGTAATCTGATTCAAATGCCTGTTTTGCATAAACAGACTGCTGCCGATAGATTTCAGGTTGTTCCAGCAGGGTAATGATGTGCCTGCTGAATTCTTTTGGATTATCGCTCACCAGGCAGCCGTTATTGGTTTTATTGATCAGGCCGTCTACCCCCCTGGTGTTGCATACTACAGGCAGGTGATGGGATAGGGCCTCAATCACTTTAATTTTTGTTCCCGTCCCTGAAAGCATGGGACATATCGCGATTTTTGCCTGATGATAGCAGGTGTCCAGTTCGGTTGCAAAAGGGATAAGGGTAATGTTATTGTAATTCCCTTTAATAAAAGCAGTAACCTGTCCGATGATACAGATGTTTATAGTTTTTGGAAGCAGAGGGTACACTTGCGTCATGAACCAGTTTGCGGCCTCTATGTTATGCGGGTTTTTACTGGCCACATAGATAAGATCGAACTTTCGTTCTGCTACCGGAACTGGACTGGCCTCTGACTTTTTGATCATCATTGGGGCCAGGGCGATTTCAGTTTTACAGAACTGACTGAAAAGATATTGTTCTTCAACAGAGATGGCCAGTACTTTATCAAACAGGGACAGCCTCCTGATCTCTTCCTGAAAGGAAGCACCTATAGGATATTTTTCCTGATGCTGGGCAGTTAAAAAATCGTGGGTGTCTAATAGGGTTGTTGCTTTTCCGAGGTTTGGGTTATTTTCTATCAGGGATGACCAGCTTGCATAGTTGATGAAGATGTAATCGTATTGGTTTTGCCGGAGTATTTTATTGAAAGCCCGTTTTAGGCGAATGCTAACCAGCTCCGGAAAGTTTAGCGGGAACAGGCCCCACTTTTTCTGATAGAAAAAATTAGGCAGTTTGTAACAGAAGAAGTAGTAAAGCAGATTCTTTTTAGGAGCCTTTCTGGGCAGCACCCAGGTTTGACTGGCGAGCCCGCTGTTTTCAAATTCCCGGATGTCCGTTTCGTTCCATTCCCCCCAGTAGTACTCGCTTACAAAGTGGACCTGAAAACCCCTGGATTTAAAATAATCCAGGAAGCTTAATGCCCGGATTTTGTTGCCGGCATTTTTTTTTAAAGGATTATCGGGCATGAAAAACAAAATCTTTTTCATCTTATTCTTCAAAGGTCTGCATATCTATCAGCCTTCTGTACAGGCCGTCATTTTTCATCAGTTCGTTATGAGCACCCTGTTCTACCACAGTGCCTTTATCTAAAACAATGATCAGATCTGCATTTTGTATTGTTGATAAGCGATGTGCAATGATCAAAGAGGTGCGGTTTTCCATGAGTTTGTAGAGGGCATCCTGTACCAGTTTTTCCGATTCCGTATCCAATGCCGATGTAGCTTCATCTAAAAGCATGATAGGTGGATTGCCCAATACGGCCCTGGCAATACAGATCCTTTGTTTTTGCCCGCCTGATAAGCGGATGCCGCGGTCGCCTATAAAGGTTTCATAACCATTTTCCGCATCGAGGATAAAATCGTGCGCGTTGGCAATTTTGGCCGCACGGGTCACTTCTTCTAAAGTAGCGTCTGGTTTCGCGAAAGCAATATTATTGAAAATGGTATCATTAAACAGGATCGATTCCTGGTTAACAAAGCCCATTAGTCCTCTTAAAGAATTGGTATTTACGTTGCTGATGCTGACATCATCTATATAGATATCACCTTGCTGGGGCTCAATAAAGCGCGGCAACAGATCCATTAAGGTAGATTTTCCGCCTCCGGAAGGGCCAACAAGGGCAACCGTTTTACCTTTAGGGATTTCTATGTTCACGTGGTTCAATACCCTGCGTTCGCCATAAGCAAAGGATACATCGGCAAATTTAATGGCTTTTTCAAAAGACTTTAAAACAATGGCATCTGGTTTATCTACCATTTCGGGCCTGGTATCGATGAGGTCTAATACACGTTTGCCCGCCGCGAGTCCGGTATGTATGGCACTAAAAGCATCAGATAGTGCTTTTGCCGGACGTGTAACCTGCGAGAATATGGCGATATAGGCTATAAATTCGGAGGAGGTTAGGGAAGACTGTCCTGTTAATACCATGGACCCCCCAAAATAGACAATCCCTGCCACCATTATTACACCCAAAAATTCGGATACCGGCGAGGCGAGTTGCTGCCTGCGTACCATTTTTCTGGTAATGTTAGAGTAATTTACATTCTCCTGATGAAACCGTTCTTTTACATATTCAGTTGCATTAAAAGCTTTCACGATCTTAATGCCCGACAGGGCCTCATCCAGATAGCCCAGCATGGTGGCAAAAGTTTCGTGTGCTTTGGTAGCCTGCTGCCGCAAACGTTTTACGATTTTGGCTATAATGAGGCCTGATATGGGGATAACAAGTAATGAAAACAAGGTGAGTTTTACAGAAATGGCAAAAAGAAATATGATGTATACAATTAGTGTTACGGGTTCTTTAAATACAACCTGTAAAGTGTTAGTCACCGTAAACTGCACTACCTGTACATCTGAGGAGACTTTAGAGATGATATCACCTTTACGCTGGCTGTTAAAATAACCAATATGAAGGTTCATCACATTGTTAAATACAGATTTTCTTAAGCTTAACAAAGTATGGACACGAAGGTCTTCCATGATCCTGTTGGAAAAGTATTTAAAGACATTAGAGAGCAATACCGAAATCACAATGACAATGCACACAAACTTTAAGGCCCCCTGAGGTCCGTAGTTGGTGACATAATAATTTGTCTCTTCCCTGAAACGGGCCATGATGTCCCACCAGTCCTTATCTTGAACGCCAACCGGATGAATTGCTTTGGCACTAGCTACAACGGCCTGACTATTAAATAAGGTATCTAATAGGGGAACCAGTAAAGCCAGATTTAATGTATTAAACAGGATATACAAGAGGGTAGTGATGACATAGGGAATAGCAAATTTTTCAATTGGCCTTGCATATGCTAATAATCTGAAATAGTCTTTCATTTAAGAATTTGAAATTTTTCAAAGGTAAGGATTTACAACCATGTTTAAAATACGGGCATAATGCGCACTTTCTCTACACTATTGGAGCGCTACAAAATAAATTTTGTTTATTTGTGCATACTCAATCCGGAATGAATACCCTTAAGTCACTTATTACAGAAATTGGGCGTGGGAGCTTTAATGCTTTGGCGAGGGCGATTACGCTTGTAGAAAATGACATTGCTCCGGCAGCTGAATTATTGAGGGCCATAAACACAGACACAAAGGTTCCGGTAATTGGCATAACCGGTCCTCCGGGTGCCGGAAAAAGTACCCTTGTTAATGCAGTAACTGCAGCGCTTGTTAAGCAGGGCAAAAAGGTAGCGATCCTGGCCATCGACCCGACATCGCCCTTTAATTTTGGGTCTTTACTGGGCGACAGGATCAGGATGGCCCAGCTGTTTAACCATCCTGGGGTTTATATCCGATCGCTGGCTACCCGTGGTGCATTGGGGGGGATTTCAGCAAAAACCATTGAAATTGTGGATGTGCTGAAAGCCGGGGGATTTGATCTTATCCTGGTGGAAACGGTGGGCGTCGGACAATCGGAGGTAGAGATTGCCGGACTTGCAGATAAAACGATTGTAGTACTTGTTCCCGAATCGGGGGATGAGATCCAGCAGATCAAATCGGGATTGATGGAGATTGCACAGGGCTTTGTGGTGAATAAGGCAGACCGGGAGGGGGCCGATACTTATGCGAACAACCTGAAAAAACTGGTCCACCATCAGCAAAATCAGATTCCTGTTTTTAAAACAGTGGCCGACAAAGCGCAGGGGATTGCCGAGTTATGTGAATGGTTGTTGCAGCCCGCATTAAGGGATAATGAGCGTAAATCTTATTTGCTGACAGAAAAGGCTTTTAAAATTATACAGCATTACCGCATGGCAGATGTGGACCGCAAACAGTTGCATGGAAAAATCAGGGAGGCTTTGAAAGATCCTGGATTTAATATCTATCGTTTTACTGATAACTGGGTATAAGAACAGGCAGAGTGTAGCATTTAAATTAATTACCTGTCTTAAAAACAGGACTTCAGTGTCTGCTGCATTAGGACATTAAATAAAATATTTTGGCATTTAATTACTTTTTAAGAAACCAATAATTGTACTTTATACACGATTTACGCCTGAAATGCTTTTTTAATGCGGTATGAAAATTTTTTTTTGGGGGTTTAAATACTGTTTAGATGGCCTGTTATCGTTAAATGAGCTTATTTATTTATAATTTAGAAGTTTGGAACGGAGTTTGTGTAAGTGTTTTGAGAATTTAAAAATTTGTTTAATTTTGCTACACAAAAAAATTATACAATTAAAATTTGTTTAACCTTAAAAAAGAAAATTATGAATTATTCTACTTTAAAAAAGGGTCTAGCAGCTTCTTTTGTAGCATTAATAGGAGTAACAACTCTTGCTAATGCTCAGGACGCTTCGACTTCTTCTTCTTCAGCCAAGGTATTTGGTGGAAGAGGTCAGTACAGGACGTGGTCTTTAGGTGTTAACGGTGGTGTTTTATCTCCATTTGTTGCTATCGGCGGATCAAACGACTTTACTAACTTCGACGTTAACTTAGGTTACGGTATCTCATTGAGAAAACAATTGGGTCATGCATTTGGCTTAGAAGGTAACGTTTTCCGTGGAAAAGTTTCCGGTACTAACAAAGATGCTCCAGGTGGTGCAGTAAATGGTATCAGAGAATTCGAAACTGAATTGGCTTATGCTACTGACTTAAGAGGTGTTGTTAATGTGGCAACTGTTGACTTTTTACGTCGCGAAAACTCAGTTAACTTCTTCGTAACTGCTGGTTATGGTGTTGCTGCTTACAGAACTGCATTAAACGGTGCTGACATCAAAAACTTACCAGAAAACAAAGGTGATAACGGAGATAAAAAATACATCAAAGAAGCTTATATCCCAGTTGGTGCTGGTATTAAATTCAAAGTTTCTGAGCGTGT
Source organism: Pedobacter sp. AK017 (assembly GCF_014200825.1). Lineage (NCBI taxonomy): Bacteria > Pseudomonadati > Bacteroidota > Sphingobacteriia > Sphingobacteriales > Sphingobacteriaceae > Pedobacter > Pedobacter sp. AK017. Next base: position 45,244 of record NZ_JACHCW010000002.1, on the reverse strand, counting down.
ATCATTTAACTTAGGTTATACCATGCATTTTATCGACGGAGATAACTTTGACGGAGTTTACGCTAAAGCAACTTCTAAAGATAAATTCTCTTACGGATATGCTGGTTTAGAATTCTCTTTAGGATCTAAATCTAAACCGAACCTGGATTGGGTTAACCCATTGGCTTTAATGTATGATGAATTGAAAGATCCTTCATTACGTCAGGAAGTTGAAGCTTTGAAAAACCGTGTGTCTAACATTGAAAAATCTGTTGAAGATTTGAAAAAAGACAGCGATGGTGACGGTGTAGCTGATCAGTTTGATAAATGCCCAGGTACTCCGGCTGGTACTGCTGTTGATGGTTCAGGATGTCCTCTACCTAAAGCACCAGAGCCTACTGTAAAAGACCAAAGCAATTTAACTGGTTTTGAAACTATCCAGTTTGAATTTAACTCTTCAGTTTTAAAAACTGATTCTTACCCTACTTTAGATAAATTATCTTCAGTATTGCGTGAAAACGGTGGTAAAGTAACTGTAAAAGGTTATGCTTCAAGCGAAGGTACTGCTGCATACAACCTGAAATTATCTAAAGACAGAGCAAATTCTGTTAAAACTTACTTAGTGAACTCTGGCGTTAATGCTAGTCAGGTTGTAACTAAAGGTTATGGTGAAGCTAATCCAATTGCTTCTAACGATACTGAAGAAGGTCGTATCCAAAACCGTCGTGTTGAATCATCTAGAAACTAATTATTTCTAAATAAAATACGAAAAAAAGAGGGCTTCAATTTTGAAGCCCTCTTTTTTTTATTTATACCTTTGTATAAGTATGTACCTATTCAGAAAAAAAGACCCGAACAGGCCGGTAAACACTAATATCAAAATTATGCACATCATTAATGCAACAGCCATTATTGTGTTTATTGCAGGTATTTTATGGAAGCTGATTGATTGGTTTCTTTTAGGCTGATTTCCAAAAAAGCATAGCATACACTGATTTATAACTGCATAAAAATGAAGAAGATTATCAATACCACAAATGCCCCGGCACCGATAGGCCCCTACAATCAGGCGGTAATTGCCAATGGTTTTTTGTTCCTGTCCGGCCAGGTCGCCATCAATCCTGCCACAGGAGAATTAACTCAGTCTTCCATTGTCGAAGAAACGAACCAGGTGATGAGGAATATCAAAGCGGTATTGCTGGAAGCTGGTTATGGCTTTGAAGATGTTGTTAAGACAACTATCTTTTTGTCAGACATGGGGCTGTTTGCTGAAGTGAATGATGTATATGGTTCTTATTTCGAAACTGATTTCCCTGCACGGGAAACCGTAGCCGTAAAAGGCCTTCCCAAAGGTGTGAACGTAGAAATTTCAATGACAGCATTTAAAGGCTAAGCCCTTGCAACCATCGAACTTTAGGTATTTTTTTGCGGGTATTCTGTCTTTTGCAATCTGGGGCTTTTTCTCTATCCCTTTACGAAACCTGAAAGCTTTTCCTTCGGAAGAGATTCTGTATTACCGTATTTTTACCTCAGTTATTTTCATTTGGCTGGCCATTTTTATCTTCAGAAAAAAACAGCTAAGGACTGATCTGGTCTATTTCAAATCTCTTAAATTAAAAGGAAAACGAAATATTTTATTGCAGCTTGTTGTTTCCACTTTATTACTGATGGGGAATTGGTATACTTATATTTATGCGGTAAATAATGTCAGCCTGCAATCGGCAGCCTTTGCTTATATGGTTTGTCCGCTCATTACGGCCTTCGGCGGATTTATCATTTTAAAAGAAGAACTTTCAGGCTTAAAACTCATCTCGCTGGGAATTGCCTTACTAAGTATCCTGCTGCTGGCAACAGGTTCTTTGGTAGAGGTATCGTGGTCTGTAATCATTGCCTCGTTATATGCATTTTATCTGATTATACAACGTAAAATGCAGTACCTGGATAAACTAAATGTGCTTGCAGTTCAGATAGGCCTGGCTGTTTTGCTGATGCTGCCTTTGTATCTTGCCCGGCATGCCGGATTTCCGCAATCATTGTGGTTTTGGGAAAATATTACGGTAATAGCTGTTTTCTTCACCATTATTCCGTTGTTCATGAGCCTTTATGCTTTAATTGGAATCCCCTCGTCAACACTGGGTATTATCATTTATGTCAATCCAATTATCGCCTTTGCAGTAGCTATTTTTTATTTTGGGGAGCAGGTTAATGCACATCGGCTGTTTGCTTATACATTGCTCCTGGCATCAGTATTGGTATTTAATTGGGTCATCATAAAAGATATTCTTACATTTAAGATAAAAAAAACATAGAGCCTTGTTTGCATCTACCTTAGATACGACTATAGAATTTTTAAAGGGCGTAGGGCCCAGGCGTGCAGAGCTTTTACAGAAGGAGCTAGGTATCTTTACCTATGGACAGCTGCTCAATTATTTCCCTTTCAGGTATATTGACAGGACAAGGTTTTATAAGGTCAATGAACTGGATCCTGAGCTCCCTTACGTGCAGATTCTGGGAAGAATTACCGCTAAGGAACAGATTGGGGAAAAACACAAAAAACGTATTGTAGCAAAACTGACGGATGAGACGGGCTCAATTGAACTGGTATGGTTCCAAAGTTTAAAATGGGTTGATGAGCACATCATAAAAGGCAAGGTTTACATTGTATTTGGTAAGCCTACTGTTTTTAATGGTAGCTTTAGCATTTCACATCCTGATCTTGAAAACTATCCGCGACCGGCCACAGTTACAGGGAATTTAAGGCTGCAACCGGTTTACAATTCAACAGAGAAATTAAAGAAATCTTTTTTGGATAGCAAGGGTATCCAGAAACTTCAGGCCTTGTTACTGGAGCAACATCTTCATGAAGTTAAAGAAACCATACCTCCTTATATCCTTCAAAAATATCAGATGATTTTGAGGAAGGAAGCAATCTTAAACATTCATTTTCCCAAAGATGTGGCGAGCTTAAAAAAGGCAGAGAGCCGATTGAAATTTGAAGAACTGTTCTTTATCCAGTTGCAGTTGCTGCACAATAAGCAACTTAGGGAACTGAAATTTAAAGGGCACCTGTTTGATAAAGTTGGTGAAGGGGTGAATACATTTTACAGGGAAATACTTCCTTTTAAACTAACAAATGCACAGAAACGTGTAATCAAAGAAATCAGACTGGATACACAGCGTGGGATACAGATGAACAGACTGGTGCAGGGGGATGTAGGAAGCGGGAAAACTGTAGTAGCCCTGATGAGCATGCTGCTGGCCAGCGACAATGGTTATCAGGCCTGTATGATGGCCCCTACGGAGATTTTGGCCCGGCAGCATTATGAATCTATCATTTCCCTGTTAAAAGGCCGTCTGGTTAAGGTGGCCATCCTTACAGGAAGTTCCACTAAGAAACAGAGAACACAACTACATGCGGCGCTTGAGGCTGGTGAAATTAATATACTGGTGGGCACACATGCCCTGATTGAGGATAAGGTGGTGTTTAAAAGTCTGGGGATGGTGGTGATTGATGAGCAACACCGTTTTGGAGTGGAGCAAAGGGCCAGGCTCTGGCGTAAAAATGCGATACCGCCACATATTCTGGTCATGACGGCTACCCCCATTCCGCGAACATTGGCCATGACGATGTATGGCGATCTGGATGTATCGGTAATTGATGAGCTGCCCGCCGGAAGAAAACCGATTGAAACCCGGCATCTGTATGAAGGACAACGGCTGCGGATGTTTGGTTTTATGAAGCAGGAGATCGCAAAAGGCAGGCAGGTATATGTGGTTTATCCATTGATCAAGGAAAGTGAAAAACTGGACCTGTTGCATTTGGAAGCTGGGATAGAACAGATGGGCTATCAGTTCCCGCGTCCTGACTATCAGATCAGTATTGTACATGGTAAAATGAGCAATGCTGATAAGCAGTATGAAATGCAGCAGTTTATAAACGGGAAAAGCCAGATTATGGTGGCTACTACCGTAATAGAAGTTGGGGTAAATGTTCCGAATGCATCGGTGATGATCATTGAGAATGCCGAACGTTTTGGGCTTTCGCAATTGCACCAGCTGAGGGGGCGTGTGGGCAGAGGTGCAGCACAATCGTTCTGTATCCTGATGTCTGGTAATAAATTAAGTGCCGACGGGAAGCTGCGTCTGGAAACCATGGTTAAAACCAATAATGGGTTTGAAATATCAGAGATTGACCTGCAATTGCGCGGACCAGGCGACATTACCGGTACACAACAGAGTGGGATACTGGAACTAAAGCTGGCCGATCTGACCAAAGATCAGCTCATTTTACAGGAGGCCCGAAATACGGTTATTGAAGTACTTGCCGCAGACCCGCATCTGGAGTTGCCCGAAAACAGCTTGCTGAAAACCTATTTGTCAAAAAGAAGAACCGGCATTGCCTTTGATAAGATCTCCTGATCAATCTTCATCACTGCCAGGTAAAGACCCGGATCCTGAATAAGCTCCCTTGCGAATAATTGGCATTTTAAGATATTTGTACAGTTCATCAAGATGCATCAGGCTGCCATTGGTTAAATTGCCTAAAAAGATAACCACAATGTTCTTTTGCACATCCCGCACATAAATGTGCCTGAAACCATGCCACCAGCCGGTATGGTATACTACCTTTCTGCCGTTTTCGCCATCAAACATCCTCCAGCCATAGCCATAATTGAAATGTCCGTTTACAGCCTTGTTGCGCCCTTTATAGGCAGAATCAATGCTTTTCTGAGTAAGTAAGCGGCCGTTTTTTAAATACTTATCATATAAGACCAGATCGTGTAAAGTACTGTAAATGCCCTTATCGCCCACCGGCCCGTCTAAAAAGTTTTGGGCTACAGAATAGCGCCAGGTACGGTCGTGGCCCACAACATCCACCGGAATTTTCTCATATTCTGTTGTTGAATAAACATGCGTGTGTTTAAGCCCTGCAGGTTTAAACACATGCTCCATCATGTATTGGGAAAAGCGTTGGCCGGTCACCTTTTCTATAATAGCGCCCAGCACCATAAAGTTGGAGTTGTTGTAGTGGAAACGGTTGTTGGGCTTGGTATAGGGATTTGGCTTTTTGTCGGCAATAATTTCCATGACTTCCTGATTGGATACCCCCTTTTTCATGTTGCGTTTTTCCTTCCGCCAGATGTCGTCAATGAAATAAACATAATTCATCATTCCGCTGCGGTGCGACAACAGCAGTTCTATGGTGATCCCATCATAAGGAAAGTTGGGATAGAACTTTTTTACGTCGTCTGTTAGCTTCAATTTTCCGGCTTCAACCAATTGCATAACGGCTACGCCAGTGAAGGTTTTGGTAATGGATGCCAGTTCAAATTCGGAGTTTATTTTCAGGCTGTCGCGGTGCAGGTAATCTGCCCAGCCGATTGCTTTTTCGTAGAGGATCTTTCCATCCTTTGCAACCAGCATGTTTCCGTTGAAACCATATTTTTTATGCAGGTTCTGTACAAAGTCGGCAATCCATTTATCGCCTTTGGCCGGATTATATACCAGTAAAAGACTATCGGCCTTATCATCTTCTGCAACTCTTACTTTTTTATCAGCATCTGCTTTTTTCGCTTTTTCTTCGGGCGATGAACAAGATGAGAAGAATAAAATGGTTAGGGAAAGGGCTAGAGTTAACAGACGAAACTTCATGAAGAATTGCAATACAGGTTAAAAAGTCGAAAAATAAGGATTTTTAACCCTTTTAACGTAAAAGAGTTTTAAACATTATGTCATTTGTATTTATTAATTACATAAATAGAATCCATTGAGAGACAAAAACCTTAAATTTGTGACAACAAAAAAAGTAGAACAGATGAATTTTAGAACCGAACACGATACGATGGGTGAAGTGCAGGTGCCTGCTGATAAATATTGGGGTGCTCAAACTGAACGTTCAAGAAATAACTTTAAGATTGGTCCGGAGGCCTCCATGCCTAAAGAGATCATCCATGCCTTTGGATATTTGAAAAAAGCAGCTGCATTGGCCAATACTGAACTGGGGGTTTTGACATCAGATAAGGCAGATTTAATTGCCAGGGCCTGTGATGAAGTCATTGCAGGAAGTTTGGATGATCAGTTCCCATTGGTGATCTGGCAAACGGGTTCAGGTACACAAAGTAACATGAATGCCAATGAGGTGATTGCTTACCGGGCGCATGTTTTAAATGGTGGGGCACTGGCCGACGAGAAGAAAGTGCTGCACCCCAATGATGATGTGAATAAATCCCAATCTTCCAATGATACTTATCCAACAGCGATGCACATTGCGGCGTATAAGCAAGCTGTGGAAGTTACCCTTCCGGGACTGGAGAAGTTGCATCAAACGCTTGTTGCAAAGTCTGAAGAATTTGCCCATATAGTTAAAACCGGCCGTACCCATTTTATGGATGCAACGCCGTTAACACTGGGACAGGAGTTTTCTGGTTATGCCCAGCAGGTAAGCAATGGTATCAGGGCGGTTAAAAATGCCTTGGTTATGATTACTGAACTGGCTTTAGGCGGTACTGCAGTTGGTACAGGCTTAAATACACCTAAAGGCTACGATATTTTGGTGGCTAAAAAAATAGCTGAACTGACAGGTTTGCCATTTGTGACTGCGCCCAACAAATTTGAGGCTTTAGCTGCACATGATGCGATGGTGGAGCTTTCGGGTGCTTACAAACGTGTTGCAGTTTCTTTGATGAAAGTGGCGAATGATGTCAGGATGCTTAGCTCTGGCCCGCGTTCTGGAATAGGGGAAATCATTATTCCTGATAATGAGCCCGGATCGTCTATTATGCCAGGGAAAGTTAATCCTACACAGCCGGAAGCCCTCACTATGGTTTGTGCACAGGTTATTGGAAATGATGTTGCGGTAAGTATTGGTGGGGCTACCGGTCATTTTGAACTGAATGTTTTTAAACCGGTAATTGCAGCTAATGTTTTACAATCGGGGCGCCTGATTGGTGACGCCTGCGTTTCGTTTAATGACCATTGTGCCGCGGGGATTCAGCCAAATCTGCCTGAAATTAAAAAACACCTGCAAAACTCTTTGATGCTGGTTACGGCCCTAAACCCTCATGTAGGATATGAAAATGCTGCAAAAATTGCAAAGAAAGCACATAAAGAAAATAAAACTTTAAGGGATGCCGCCGTAGAGCTGGGGCTGTTGACAGGTGAACAATTTGATGCCTGGGTTCGTCCGGAAGATATGGTAGGCAGTTTAAAATAATAGTTTTAGCTGGATGGATATGCTGAGACTGGTATTTTATCTGTTGCTTATTGTATGTGTTTCTGCTGCCTGCAGAAGGCTGCCAGATGTGCAGGGAAAAGGGGAAGCTTTTTTACAGGGGATATGGAACCAGGATAGTGTTCCAAATTCAACCAAACTGTTAAATTATACACAGCATAAATTTAAGTTTACCTGTGATTCCTTTTATGTTGACCTGACTACACACTCTAAAGTAAATTACTATGCAGATTCCTGTTTTAACGGCGGAATATGGAAAGAGTACGCTAAGGGGGTGTACGCTGTAAGGGGGGATAGTTTATTTTTGGAAGGGACCTATACCAAAGCGAATTATAAACAGAAAATATCCGGCTGTTACCAGATTGGCCGGTATATCAGAACTTTTTATATCAAATCAGCCACAGCCGAAGAATTACAACTGGAAAGCATCAATGACCAACGCGAGTGTGACCTGGTTTTAAAGGAACGGATCGTTTGTGTGCCCAAGGAATTGTAATAAAATTAATAATTATATACCAATGAAAAATTATACAGTTACTAAGGTGGGTAAGGCCCTGCTGATCCTTGCCCTTGTTGTATATCTGCCGTTAAATGCTGCTGCCTGGGGCATGCTGGGACATCGCATTGTAGGTCAGATCGCAGAAGGCTATTTGAGCAATAAGGCAAAAAAAGGTATAAAAGATGTGCTGGGAAATGAGAGTTTGGCAATGGCCAGTAACTGGGGCGATTTTATAAAATCGGACCCTGCTTATGATTATCTATACAACTGGCATTTTGTAAACCTGCCGGCAGGTTTGGATAAGCAGGGCGTTTTTGACCAGCTGGATAAAGAAACATCACCCAATGTATACAATAAGATCCCGGAAATGGCCGCTGTGTTAAAGAACAGACAAAGCACTGCAGAGGAGAAAAGGCTGGCCATGCGGTTACTGATCCATTTGGTGGGCGACTTAAACCAGCCGATGCATACGGCAAGAAAGGAAGACCTTGGGGGCAATAAAGTTTTTGTGACCTGGTTTGGTGAAAAATCTAACCTGCACAGGGTTTGGGATGAAGGACTGATTGAGTACCAGCAACTGAGCTACACAGAATACGCAAATGCAATTAATTATCCTTCCAACGATCAGCTGAACAGCTGGAGAAACAATTCCTTGAAAGATTTCGTTTATGGATCCTATCAGGCATGTAACCGGATCTATACCGATATCAAGCCGGAGGAAAGGCTGAGTTATAAGTATAATTTTGAATTTGTAGGGTTGCTGAACGAACAGCTTTTAAAGGGTGGAATCTGTCTGGCCAATATGCTAAACGATATTTATAAATAGAAATGAAGTTATTGATGGTTTGCCTGGGTAACATCTGCCGTTCGCCGCTGGCAGAGGGCATCATGAGACATTTGGCGGATGAACAGCAACTGGGCTGGGAAATCTCTTCGGCAGGGACCGGCGACTGGCATGTCAACCAGCCGGCCGACAGGAGAAGTATTGCAGTGGCTAAAAAGTTTGGATATGATATTTCAGCGCAAAGGGCCAGGCATTTCAATGCAGAGATGTTTGATGAATTTGACCATATCCTGGTTATGGATCGTCAAAATTTAAGAGATGTGCTGCAACTTGCTTCAAACGACCGGCAGCGTAAGAAGGTGAGATTGTTTTTAACAGATGACCTTGAGGTTACAGATCCGTATTATGACGATAACTTGTTTGAGCCGGTGTTTTTAGGTATAGAAGAACGGTGTAAACAACTCATAAAAGAGATAAAGTAAGGAATACGGAATGGTGAATATAATGGAACCTAAGCTTTTTATGGTTTTGCTGGGCTGTAAACCAGAGGGAAGGCATACGGAACAACACGATGTGTTTTTTGGAATAGGTCATTCTCTTGCAGAATTAAAACAGGATATGATCGGTTTTTGGCCGGAAGCCAAGGCTAAGCTACATATAGATGCCTGGAGGGAAGTAACTGCAGTTGCTGGCCACCAGCTAAAAATAGTGCCTGCAAACAAGCAAAATGACCAGCATGTGGCTAAACTTTTTTTCATCAACCTGGGTGGATACAAAAAAGGGGAATTTGATGAGCTGCATTATAAGATGCTGATCGTGGCGGATGACCTTGCCGGCGCTACCAGGACAGCTAAAAATACTGCTTTTTATAAGCATACTGGTTTTGAAGGGGCAGTTTCCCATATTGATGATAAATACGGCGTCGATGTTGATGATGTTTTTGAAATTGCGGATGTGCTTCCGGTAAGTGTTAAACATAAATTCAGTGTGCAGATTATGCCTTTTTCTGCAGCAGTAGAAGACGGGATGCAGCTCGGTTATATGCCCTTAAGTAAGGTTTAAACAGAATGCTTTTGATTTAGTTTACAGCCGTTTACTTAAAATTGTTATATCTTTATCGAATGAACAAAACTTGTTTAATGTTGATCTGCCTGTTTTTTTCGGTTCAGGCAATGTCTCAGAGCAATACTTTTTTGTCGCAACAGCCTCCTAGCGGTGCAGTGAACATCGTTGTTTCCAATCTGGAAGAAAATGATGGCGATGATTATTTTGCAGAGGCAGAGAAGAATGAGCGGCGGGGAGATTTAAATGATGCCATTACCTTGTTCGGTAAAGCCGCATTTGAGTACAACAGTTCTAAAAAGTTTACACAATATGGCTCTGCCCTGCTGAGACTGGCCAATGTTCATTTTTTACTGGCACATTATTCGGAAGCAGAGCAGGTTACCTTAAATGTAGCGCTTAAAAACTATTCAAAGATTGGCAGTAAAACCGGGCAGATGGAATCGTATGGTCAGCTGGGAAGAATATATTTTGCTGCCAATAAGCTTACGCAATCTTTATGGTTTTATACCCAGCAGGGTATTCTTGCACAGCAAATCGGAAATAATAATGCTTATATAGATTCTATATTGGGTTTGGCACAGGTTAAAACAAAGAAAAAAGAATATACACTTGCAGCAAGAGACCTGAACAGGGCTGAACTTTTGGCCAGGTCTTCAAGTCTGACCAGGTTCAAGACCCAGATCCGAGAAGCAAGGGCCCAGATTCCGGCTAAAGCAATGGCAAAGAAATAGTTGATTATGCCAAATAAATTGTAACAGAAATAGTTTTTTTGTATTATTGATGCTTAAGTAATTGACTACTTTCGGTATGTTTACAGAAAAGAGACAGTAATAATACTGTCTCTTTTCTGTTTATTTCTGAAATTGGTATCATATTAGTGCGAAATATAAAAATGGATTTTAAAATAGTAAAAGAGATGTTGAAAAAGATATTACTGGTAACGTTTACTGCCGCTGTTCTTGCATGTCATGCTGCACCTAAACCTCAGCCAATGGTTCAGGGGGTAAACAATATCCTACCTGATGAAAAGCAGGCTTTGGTTTGTAAAGAAATAGTGGGGTTGATTGAGAACTACAATTACAAAAAGATCAAGGTGAACGATTCTATCTCTTCGCTTGTTTTAGACAAATACATTAAGGCACTGGATCCTTATAAATATTATTTCCTGGCAGCTGATATTAAGGAATTTGAAAAATTCAGGTATACACTTGATGATGATTTCAGGAATGGGGAATTAAGTGCGCCATTTTATATTTTTAATGTTTATTTAAAACGCTATAATGAATTTATAAATTATGCATTTACCCAGATCAAGGCAAAGCAAAATTTTAATTCGACTGAGACCTACGTATATGACCGTGAGAAAATGCCGTGGACCACTTCTAAGGCAACGCTCGATGATCTATGGAGGAAACGTGTAAAATATGAACTGGTAAACCTCAAAATTGCCGGAACACCTGAGGACAAAAATGTAGAAACCTTAACAAAACGTTACGAGGCACTTAAATCGCAGGCATCCAAACTAAATAATCAGGACGTTTTTCAAACCATTATGGATGCGTTTACGGAGACCATTGATCCGCATACCAATTATTTTAACCCGGCAAACGCACAACAGTTTAACGAAGATATGGCCCGTTCTTTTGAGGGTATCGGGGCAAGGCTGCAGCTGGAAAATGAGATACTTAAGATTGCAGAGGTTATTCCTGGCGGCCCGGCGTTTAAAAGCAAATTGCTAAGTGCTGGCGATAGGATCATCGGTGTTGCGCAAGGTTCTGGTGAATTTGAAGATATCATTGGCTGGAGAATAGAAAACTCGGTTTCTAAAATTAAAGGACCTAAAGGCACCAAGGTCCGTTTAAAGATTATTCCGGTAGGTATGGAAATGTCGTCCAAGCCAGTAATCATAGAGCTGGTGAGAGAGAAGATCGTAATGGAAGATCAGTCGGCCAAAAAGAAAGTCCAAACCATCGAATCAAATGGCAGGCCATATAAAATAGGTATCATTACTGTACCTGCTTTCTATGCTGATTTTAAAGCTGCAAATGCAGGAGATCCTAATTATAAAAGTACCACACGGGATGTAAAACTGCTGATCGATACTTTAAAGAATAAAGATAAAGTAGATGCCATTGTAATGGACCTTCGGGCAAATGGTGGCGGCTCTTTGGTAGAAGCTATAGACCTTACCGGTCTGTTTATTGACAAAGGCCCGGTGGTACAGGTAAAAGATCTGAGGAACAATATAGAAGTTAATGAGGATACTAACCCTGGCGTGGCCTGGAGCGGGCCTTTTGGTGTAATGGTTGACCGTTTAAGCGCTTCAGCATCAGAAATTTTTGCCGGGGCCATTCAGGATTACGGAAGGGGGATCATCATGGGGACCCAAACTTATGGTAAAGGTACCGTACAGTCGTCGATAGACATGAATAAGCTGGTGAACCCTTCCATGTTGCAAAGACTTGCAGCCCTTGTAGGCAAGAATGCCGGGCTCACAGGAACAAATAAGGAAGGTGTTCAGCTGGGACAGATCAATCTTACCATGGCTAAATTTTACCGTGTAACGGGAAGCAGCACCCAGCATAAAGGCGTGATGCCGGATATTGAGTTCCCATCTATCTATCCGATGGATAAAATTGGTGAAGATACAGAACCTTCGGCCTTACCATGGGATGAGGTCAAACGGTCTAACTTTACAACGGTTGCGAACTTGGCACCAGTTAAACCGGAACTTATTGCATGGCATAAAGCACGGATGGCAAAGTCGCTCGACTATAAAATAATGGAACAGGATATCGCGGATGCCAAAAAACGCGAGGGGGAAGTTTCGGTTTCTTTAAATGAAGTGAAACTGAAGGCAGAAAGAGATAGTCTGGAAGCAAAAAATTTGGCCAAGCTAAATTCCTTAAGGGCTTCAAGAGGATTGGCGCCAATGAAAAAGGGCGAGAAAATCAAGAAAGAGGATAATTTCGATTTTATACTGGATGAAAGCTTAAGGATAATGACCGATTTTATGCAGGTTACTGATCCGGCAAGTAAAGGATTGGTAAAGAATCAGGGTGCTTTAAATTAGCAAGCCCATTTAAAACGAAATCCATTAAAAAAGGGGATCCAGATTCTGGATCCCCTTTTTTAATGTGGCTTATGGTTTATTTGCCTGACTTGTTTTGGGTCTCTTTTTGCATCTGCATAGCCATCATTTCTTTCATAGTACGGTTCATGCCTTCTGTAGAGCCATCAAGGAAGATGACGTTACCTTCACTGTTCTCTGCAAATTGTTTAATGGATTCTGTCCACATGGTAAACAGGATTACAGAAATATCAAGATTTGCCTCTTCCATTTCCTGCGCAGCTTTTGTCATGCCATGTGCAACTTCGGCCCTGAATAAGGCAATACCCTGTCCACGTAACTGTGCGGCTTCACGTTCAGCGGCAGCAGCAATTTTAATGGCGTTTCCGTCTGCTTCTGCACCTTTTGTTTTGGTGATCAGCAAAGCCTGCCCTTCATTCTCTGCGGCGGCTTTTAAATTATTAGAAGCAACCACACGGCTCATAGAGCGCATGATCTCTTCGTCGAAGGTAATGTCGTTCAGTTGCAGGTCTTGCAGGTGATAGCCCCAGGTTTCCAGTACCTGATCAATCTGATGCTTCACGTGTTCTACAATCTCATTGCGTTGCGCCAGTACATTGGCTTGCTTTTGTGTAGCTACATAAGCCCTGATCGAACCTTCTATGGTGCGGATGAGTGCCTGCATTAGATTGGTTGAGTCGACGAATTTAAAGGCCACGTTTTTAATGGTCTCTTCATCGTGATTGATAACAGAATAGAGCAGCATGGCCTTAAAATATACATTGGCCTGGTCCTGTGTAACCGCCTGAAAGGACAATTCGACCGACCTGTTTTGTATAGATATGCGGGAATGGATAGCTTCTATTAATGGAATTTTTAAACTAAGGCCCGGACTAAGTAATCTCCTGTATTTGCCAAAAATTGTAATTACTGCAATTGTTCCCTGTTTAACCGTAACAAAAGAACTGAGCAGGATAACCACTGCGACGAAAAGAAAAATGTAAAATGAATAAGCCATAAGATTGTTTAATAGTGAATAGATCCTTTAAGATACGAACATTTCCTGGCCATCTAAAGATTAATTGTTCAATAGGGGTATTATTCTATATGCGGGCACAGATATTGCATACAATAACTGAACTAAATTTTAAACGTTATGAATGTTAAGCGGACTTTTGGAACAATCCTTACCATATTGGGTATAATTGGCCTTATTTATGCAGGTTGGGGCTTTGTGAAACATAGTTTACAAAGCCGTGAACTGGTAGTTGCCGGTATAATCGGTATTATTTTTTTTGTGTCTGGTATTGGCCTGGTTAAAAATACAAAGGACGAGTCCTAGTTTTTCTTCAATCCTATATGTCCTGATCCGGAAAAAAGTAAACTGTGATCAGGAAAGTCGGTATTTGTTAAGAATCTGATCTTTTTGAAAGCACCCTGATCAGGGTCTAATGTTAAACGGTTTATTTTGTCCTGTTTTACCGAAACAATATCTGCATACAGAAAATCACCATTCGCATTTATTTTAAGTTGTAACAGCGGCGCCATGCCATTGGGCCCTTTAAGGCTAAACATACCATAAGTACAAAAGTTGCCTAAGCTATAGGCAATAAATTTGTTCTTGTAAACTTCAACGGCACGGGTTACATGAGGCCCATGGCCCAACACCACATCTGCACCGGCATCGATTACAGCGTGTGCAAAAGCATAAACGTCAGCCCTGTTCTCGCCATAAAATATCTCCTTTTTTTTGGGTACATGTTCAAACCTGGCTCCCTCTGCGCCACCATGAAAGGAAACAATAACAATATCTGCCTGCTCTTTTAGCCTGGTAACCAATTGTTTGGCGCTATCGGTTTGGTTAATAGAGACTGTGTTTTCATTTGGCGCAAAGGCACAAAAAGCATATTTTACACTATCTTTTTCAAACAGGCTTGAAGGATGGGACTGAAGGCCGGCATAATGGATGTTCAGCGAATCTAAAATTGCAGTGGTACGTGTCCTGCCCTTTAGACCAAAATCCCCAACATGGTTGTTTGCTATGCTTAAAAGGTTAAATCCTGCATTTTTAATGATGCCAGCATAGCGCTCTGGCATTCTGAAGGCAAAACAGCTGTTGCTGTTCGGATCTTTGCATTTGGTGGATTTACCATTGTCAAGCAGGCAGCCCTCCAGATTGCCAAAAATGATATCACCTTGCAACAGGCTGTCTACAGCTTTAAAGCTGGTTTTTGCATCATCAGGGGGTAATCCGGATTTATCGGGATATGCAGATCCAATCATGATATCGCCAACAGCAACAATTGATATGGTATCTTTCTTCGGGATCAAAGGGGTGTCAATAGCAACCTGATGAAGCGGAGCACTTGTGGTATTGCTTGCGCAGCTTAAGCTGAGCAGGGCGATGGTAGCGGTTAGCAGTAGCAGGGGTAGGACTTGAAATTTCATTTCAATTTTGGTAGGGTTTATTGCGGGCTGCAATATGCGGGGTTATAAAAAAGTCCTTCTAAAATATTTTAGAAGGACCAGTATTGTTGATGTTGGGGGCAAAGGTTATTCCTGGATCAGGTCTTCTTTAACTTCATCCAGTATCCTGCCGCCTTTATAAAAATATCTTGAGTAATAAGGTTCATTCAAATTGCTGATGACCACCCCTCTGCTGGATGAGGCATGGGCAAAGCGATTGTCGCCAAGGTAGATCCCTATATGGGTAATGCTCCTGCTTTTTATTTTAAAAAATACCAGGTCGCCCTCTTTCAGTTCGTCTTTCGGCAATGGATCAACCATGCTAAAGATATCCCTTGAATTGCGCAATATGGTAGTGTTGAAAACTTTGTCGTAGATCGCTTTGGTAAATGCCGAACAGTCTATTCCTTTCTGTGTATTTCCACCAAATCTGTAAGGTGTGCCAATCCATTCGTAAATGAATTTATACAGTTTTACATTAGAAGTTGCGTCTACAGCAACACCCATAACCTGTGAAAAATACTGGGAAGCTAAATTGTCAGGATCTGCTAATTTATTGGTCTCTTTTGTTTTTGTTTGTGCTTTAACAGCCGTTAAACTGCACAAACCAATGAGGGAAGAAAACAGAAACTTTTTTATCATGTTATACTGTTAAGTTTGGGTATGAATCACTTACACTTAAACGTACACCACTAGGGCTTATTGTTAGGATGTCAAAACTATGTATTTTACAAATGTTATCCAAATGTAATATATATAATTCCAAAAGTTATTAACATTTTTGGCATAGTACTGTGTTTTTTTGTACCATATAAGTTTCGGTTAGTTCTGATTTAAGTGCAACTTATGATGGTTTATGAAGAATATGTTTGCTTTAAATTTGCTGAGATGTGTATAAGTGCTAATATTGACGGGGTTAGCTTAAATGTTTGTCGCTGTAAATTCTGTACGCTTAGTGTGCATTTTACATCAATTACTTCGATATATTGCAATAAAAAAGTAGATTTGCTCTCGTAAAAAAATCAATACCCAAATGAGTGCAGTAGAAATAAATAAAGATACCTATCTGAAGTGGTTTGAGTCGATGTTGCTGATGCGCAAGTTCGAAGAAAAAACCGGTCAACTTTATGGACAACAAAAAATCCGTGGTTTTTGTCATTTATACATCGGTCAGGAAGCGGTGGTAGCCGGGGCTATTTCTGCGATGCAGCAAGGAGACTCCATGATCACTACCTACCGCGATCATGCGCATGCACTGGCCCTGGGCGTAAGTGCAGATAGCATTATGGCAGAAATGTATGGTAAAGCTACCGGTGTCTCTAAAGGTAAGGGGGGCTCTATGCACATGTTTAGCAAAGCACATCATTTTTATGGCGGACATGCAATTGTTGGTGGACAGATTCCTCTGGGTGCAGGGATTGCATTTGCTGAAAAATATAAAGGCACTGATAATGTAAACATTTGCTATATGGGCGATGGGGCTGTTCGTCAGGGTGCTTTAAACGAAGCGTTCAATATGGCCATGCTTTGGAAACTTCCTGTAGTATTTGTTTGTGAAAACAATTTTTACGCAATGGGAACTTCTGTGGAGCGTACTACAAACATGACTGATATTTACAAAATAGGTTTGGGTTTTGACATGCCTTGTGCTCCGGTTGATGGTATGGATCCTGTTGCGGTTCACAATGCAATGGACGAAGCCATTCAGCGCGCAAGAGCTGGTGAAGGTCCTACATTCCTGGAAATGAGAACGTACAGATACCGTGGACATTCTATGTCTGACCCGGCTAAATACCGTACAAAAGACGAATTGGAAGAGTATAAAGCCAAAGATCCTATTGAAACGGTAAGGGAAGTTATCCTGAAAGAGAAATATGCGGACCAGGCCTGGATTGAAGAAATCGAAAATAAAGTAAAAGAGATTGTTGACCAATCTGTGAAATTCGCGGAAGAGTCTCCATGGCCGGATGCATCAGAATTGTATACTGATGTTTATGTACAGCAGGATTATCCATACGTAAAAGATTAATTAAGAACGCATTTCAATAGATATTATTAGTATGGCTGAAATAGTTAGAATGCCCAAAATGAGTGATACCATGACCGAAGGGGTGATGGCTAAGTGGCATAAAAAAGTTGGCGATAAAGTAAAAAGCGGTGATGTAATGGCCGAAGTGGAAACCGATAAGGCTACTATGGATTTAGAATCATACTGGGATGGTACCATTTTATACATTGGTGTAGAAGAGGGAAAAGCTGTTCCGGTTGATGCCATTATTGCAGTAGTAGGTAAGGAAGGCGAAGATTATAAAGCTGCACTGGCAGCAGAAGAAGGTGCTGCTCCAGTACCAGCCAAAGAGGAGAAAGCTGCTGAGCCATCATCAGAAAAACCTGCTGAAGGTGGTTCTGGTACAACAGCTGGGTTATCGGAAGCTGAGCTTACTGCAAAAGGGGTTACCGTTATCCGCATGCCTTTATTAAGTGATACCATGACTGAAGGCGTGATTGCTGAATGGCATAAAAAAGTAGGTGATAAAGTAAAAGACGATGATATCCTTGCTGATGTAGAGACCGATAAGGCCACTATGGAAGTGATGGGTTATGCTACCGGAACTTTATTGCATATTGGTGTAGAAAAAGGACAGGCTGCCAAAGTAAATGGTATTATTGCCATTGTTGGCCCAGAAGGAACTGACATTAGTGGAATCCTGAGCCAGGGCGATGCGCCTGCCAAACCTGCCGCAGATGCAAAATCTGATGCGCCTGTTGCAGAAAAAGCTGTTGCTGAAGTAAAAGAAGAGACTCCTGTAGCCTCTGGTAGTGGAGAACGTTTAAAAGCATCGCCGCTGGCTAAACGGATTGCCAAAGATAAAGGTATTGATCTGGCCCAGGTTGCAGGTAGTGCTGATGGTGGCAGGATCATTAAAAAAGATATAGAAAACTTTAAACCTGCGGCAGCGCCGGCAAATACAGCATCTTCATCAGCTCCGGCTGCAGAGAAAGCCGCACCGGTTATTCCTCAATATGTAGGTGAAGAAAAATATACAGAGAAACCAGTCTCGCAAATGCGTAAGGTGATTGCCAAACGTTTGGCAGAAAGCCTGTTTACTGCCCCTCATTTTTATCTGAACATCAGTATTGATATGGACAATGCCATATCAGCCCGTACTGCAATCAATGCGGTGGCTCCCGTGAAGATTTCTTTCAATGACATTGTCATTAAAGCAGTTGCCGTTGCATTGAAACAACATCCTGCCGTTAACTCTTCATGGGGCGGAGATAAGATCCGTTTCAATGAGCATACGAACATTGGTGTGGCCATGGCTGTAGAAGATGGTTTACTGGTTCCTGTAGTTCGTTTTGCTGATGGCAAATCGTTGTCTCATATCTCTGCTGAGGTTAAGGCATATGGGCAGAAAGCAAAAGCTAAAAAACTACAACCGTCAGACTGGGAAGGTTCTACCTTTACCGTTTCTAACCTGGGTATGTTTGGTATTGATGAATTTACATCAATCATTAACTCTCCGGATGGTGCGATCCTATCTGTAGGTGCTATACAGCAGGTACCTGTGGTTAAAAACGGAGCGGTTGTTCCTGGTAACATCATGAAGCTAAGTTTAGGCTGCGATCACCGTGTGGTTGATGGGGCTACAGGTGCCGCGTTCCTGCAAACGCTTAAAGGCTTGCTGGAAGAGCCAATAAGATTATTGGTCTAAGCCAGACCCGAAAATAATAAGAAGGTTGTCTGCCCATAGTGCAGACAACCTTTTTTTATGCCCGTTTGTTTTGTACTTTTGCGCTCATGTCGAATATCAAACCCTCTTTAGCAAAAGGAACCAGAGATTTTTCTCCTCAGGAAATGGTTAAGCGCAACTTTATTTTTGATACAGTTAAAACTGTTTTTAAGAAATATGGCTATGCTGAGATACAAACCCCCTCAATGGAAAACCTTTCTACCTTAACTGGTAAGTATGGGGATGAGGGTGATAAGCTGATATTTAAGATCCTGAACAGCGGAGATTATCTGGCAAAAGTGAAGCCCGATTTGCTGACCAATGCCAATTCAAATGCCATACTTCCATCCATCAGTGAGAAGGCCCTGAGGTATGACCTTACGGTACCTTTTGCGCGGTATGTGGTCATGCACCAGAACGATATATCCCTGCCCTTTAAGCGGTTCCAGGTGCAGCCGGTATGGCGTGCCGACAGGCCACAGAAAGGACGGTACAGAGAATTCTATCAGTGCGATGTGGATGTTGTAGGTTCTGATAGTTTATTAAACGAAGCAGAATTTATATTGATTTACCAGGAAGCACTGACCGGTCTGGGTTTAAAAAACTTTACCATAAAGATCAACAACCGTAAAATATTGTCGGGGATTGCCGAAGTTGTAGGTAAGCCGGAGCTCATTATTGACATGACGGTAGCCATAGACAAGCTGGATAAAATAGGGCTTGACGGTGTGGTTAAAGAACTGCTGGAACGTGGTTTTACCGATGCAGACATAGAAAGGTTAAAACCGGTTATTTTATTGCAGGGTAGCAATACAGAGAAACTGGAAAGCCTGAAAAAGGTATTGTCTGCATCGGCAGCCGGACTTAAGGGCATTGAAGAGATAGAAACTGTTTTTGATTATGTAAACAGTATGCTTAAAGCTGAACCTGCCATAAAGCCTGATGTTGAACTGGACATTACCCTTGCCCGGGGGTTAAATTATTATACCGGTTGTATTTTTGAAGTGAAAACCAATGAGGTGGCTATGGGTAGTATAGGTGGCGGTGGCAGGTATGATGACCTTACCGGTATGTTTGGTTTAAAGGGTTTGACCGGTGTTGGGGTTTCATTTGGTGCCGACAGGATTTATGATGTATTACAGGAACTCAATCTTTTTCCTGAATCGACCGTTGCAGGTACAAAAGTGCTGATCAGTAATTTTGATAAGGAAGCGGAAGAGTATGCACTGCCGGTCTTACAGCAATTGCGCAGCGCAAATATTGCTGCCGAACTTTATCCTTCTTCAGCTAAGCTTAAAAAACAAATGAGCTATGCCGATGATAAGCATATTCCCTATATGATGCTGATCGGCAGTGATGAAATGGAAAGCGGGATGCTGACACTGAAAGATATGCAGAGCGGACAGCAGCAAAAACTGACGGCCGAATCCATTGTCGAATTCCTGAAAAAGGATTAGTACTTATTTAACGGTTTAATAGGTTTTTCCGGCAAGTATCCCTTCAATCCTGTCCAGGAGATCATCTATGTCAAAAGGTTTTGGTAAAAAACCATTGGGTTTGTATTCACCATGCTGGATGTTCTGGGCGGTATATTTTGCAGAAATCATCAGCACTGGTATGTTCTCAGTGGCAGGGTTGGTCCTGATCTCCTTTAATAAAGTCCTGCCATCACCATCCGGTAACATAATGTCTAAAATGATCAGGTCTGGCCTCGACTCGTTGATGTGCATCATCATATCCACGCTCTTATTTAATCCATTTACTTTATAGGACTCGCTTTGAAGGATTAATGTAATGACATCTAGTATGGCATGATTGTCTTCAATCACAAGAATTTTTTTATATGTTACTGTTTTTTTTTTCAAAGCGGGCAGTTTTTTGATTTACAAATATACCAATAGATTGATTTGTTTATGTATTATTTGCTTTTTGTAAACAAAAATATCCAATAATTTTTATGATCACGCTATCTATAAGCCAGGATTCTTTAATCATAGGTTTGTAATATTAAGATGAGCTTTGTGCAGGCGGTATCATATTGGTTTTGTTATCTTCCGGAATTCAGTAGTTTTGCCTGACTTGAGAAAAAAACATTTACATATTCATCGGATATTGTCGGTATTGCTGCTGTGGGTTTTTGCCATTGCACTTACGCCCTTTAGCGTATTCCACAACCACCACGACGATGAACCTCAATGTGTTCCCCACGAAAAAATCTGCACACATAAAATACATATTGGCAGTCATAAAGAAGAGTGTCTGATCTGTGCAGCCCATTTCGAAAAAAATTACACCACAACACAGCAGTATTTTCAGGTATACCTTGTTAATAAAGCGGTAGCCCAGTACTTTGTAACAGCCGGTGGCTTTTACACCGAATTGATAGGGCAGTCGCTTCGCGGGCCTCCTCTGGCCTAAATTTTACCAAACAGGTGTTTATCTGTTTTGTGATTCAACATAATGGGCAGCATTCATTTGCCTGTGCCAATCGTATCAACAATTTTTAATGGTTAATAATAACCTTTATCGGTTCAGGATAAGGTCATTGTTTTCCGTCACACCATAAAAAATTATATTCCAATGAAAAGAGTATATCTTTTGCTATTCCTATATTTATTTATACCAGCTGCAGGCTTTGCTGCAGAACTTGCCCAATTTAAAGGGAAGGTGCTTGATGCGGCTAACCAGGCCCCACTTGCAGGAGCAACCATTTATATTACCGACCTTAAAGCCATTACGACTACCAATGCCCAGGGCGAATTTGTATTAAAGAACATCCCTGCAAAGGGGCGGTTCTTGCTGGAAGCACGATTTGTAGGTTACAAAACCTATGCTGCTGTGATTGACCTGGGGAGTCAAAAGGAGCTGACCATCTCATTATCTCCTTCTATCATAGAAAGTGCCGAGGTAGTGATCACCGGGTCGCCATTTAGTTCAAATAACAAGACCAACAGCTTATCGGTGGTTTCGGTAGGTAAGAACAAGCTGGCACAGTCAGGAGGTACCAATCTTGTAGATGCGATTGCCAGAATACCAGGGGTTTCGCAGGTAAGTACGGGAGGGGCAATATCCAAGCCTGTCATCCGTGGACTGGGCTATAACCGCGTACTGACCATGGTGGATGGTGCAAGAGAAGAAGCCCAGCAATGGGGGGATGAGCACGGTATTGAGGTAGACCAGTTTTCGGCGGCAAGGATTGAGATTTTAAAAGGCCCAGCAAGTTTGTTATATGGTTCTGATGCCTTAGGGGGTGTAATCAACGTAATTGATGACCTTGTGCCGGCACCCGGTGTGCGCAATGGCGAGTTTACTTCGGCGTACAGCACCAATAATGGTCTTAGTGCCTCATCCCTGATGCTTCAGGGCAATGAAAATGGTTTCGTATACCGCGGCCGTGCGTCTTATAAAAATGCCTATGGTTTTGGCTATAAGGGGGCAACTGTACCCAATTCCGGCTTTAATGAACTTAACTTTAACGGGATGCTGGGGCTAAACAAAAGCTGGGGTTATTCCCATTTAACCTTTTCACGCTTTCATACCAATATCGGACTGGTAGAAAACGGGCCAGATGACCATGGAAATTATTTAAATGAGGATGGGGAAGTCATCTCAGCCGACGAAGCAAAAGAAAGAAGGCTGGGTCTGCCTTTTCAAAACATTAATCACTACCGGGCAGCCTTAAACAGCAATTTTATTCTTGGAAAAGGGCAGCTTAAAACCGTTTTTGCCTTTCAGCAAAACATCAGAAAAGAGTTTGAAGAAAGTATACAGGAGCCTGGATTGAACCTGGACCTTAAATCGTATACTTATGATATTAAGTATTACTTTCCCAACCTTGGGAAATGGGAGCCCGCATTTGGTGTCCAGGGGATGTATCAGGACAATGTTAACCATGGTGACGAGTTTCTTATCCCTGACTATAATAGCAATAACATTGGTGCTTTTGTGTACCTGAAGCGGAACTTTGATAAGGGGGCCATTAATATCGGGGCAAGATATGACTATAAAAAAGTGGATGGAAAAGATTTGAATTTTAACGGGGAGGAGGTTTTTGGTGGTTTCAGTAATGAATTTTCAAATGTATCAGGATCCCTTGGCTTCGCTTATGAAATTGCTAAAAACCTGGTGCTTAAAGGCAATGCAGGTTCTGGTTTCAGGGCGCCAAACATTGCAGAACTTGGGGCCAATGGCCGGCATGAGGGTACCTTCAGGTATGAAATAGGCAATAGTAAATTAAAACAGGAAACCAGTGTACAATTTGATCTTGGCCTGGAGTATAATGCGGAGAGTGTGACATTTGGATTAAATGCTTACGCCAACCGCATATTCAACTATATCTATCCGGGTAATTTTAATGATGAAACCATTCCTTTCGACAATAATGGCAGCATAGAAACATTGCCGGTTTACCGTTACGTACAAACGAACGCTGATTTGGTAGGTGGAGAGGCTTCAGTGGATTTTCACCTCGTAAAGTCGCTGCATTTTGAAAACTCCTTTTCTTATACCAGGGGTGTAAACCGGGCTACTGATACTGCCCTGCCCTTTATTCCTGCTGCCAGCATCAACAACGAAATCCGTATTGAACCGAACATTAAAGGTCTTGCTGATAGCTATATTAAGGTTGGCCTAACCAATACCTTTAAACAGGCCCGTTTTGATAGTTTTGAAACCCAGACCAATGGTTATACACTGCTTGATGCGGGGTTAGGAACCAGTATCAAAACTGCCAGAGGTAAACTTAACCTTTGGGTAACCGGACAGAACCTGTTAAATAAAGAATATTACAATCATTTGAGCAGGTATAAAATCGCCAATATTTACAACCCGGGGCGTAATGTCACTTTTGGTATCAGTGTGCCATTTTTATAAGCATTAAACTTTTCCATGCAGTCTAAACCATCTACATGGTTTAGACTGTAATTTTTAAGCCAGGGGTAATGGGGTTTTGTAAATAATGCTTAAGTTTAGAAATCACTATCTTTGATTATTTTCAGAAACCTATTATGTTAAAAAAAATAGCATTGCCCATTTTTATACTTTGCTGCACAGCCTTAACGGCATTGGCACAAAAAACGGACACTTTATCCATCACTTTGGAAAATGTCAAATACGCCTATCCTGTAAAATATTTTCCGATAACAACAGAAGGACAGGATGTACGCATGGCTTATATGGATATTGCTCCAACCCAGCTGGCCAATGGACGTACTGTAATGCTTTTTCATGGTAAGAACTTTGGAGGATATTACTGGACGGAAGTTATAAAATCGCTGACCAGCAGGGGCTTCAGGGTGGTTGTGCCAGACCAGATCGGTTTTGGTAAATCGTCCAAACCCTTTATACATTACAGTTTCCATCAGATGGCCGCCTGGAACAAGGCATTGCTGGATGCGTTGGGCATTCAGAAGGCAAGTATCCTGGGACATTCCATGGGAGGCATGCTGGCCACTCGTTTTGCGCTGATGTATCCTGAACAAACCGAAAAGCTGCTCCTCGAAAACCCGATAGGATTAGAAGATTATCGTAGGTTTATACCGTATGTGACTACGGAGGAACAATATAAATCGGAGCTGAAAACTACGGCTGAAAGCGTTCGCAAGTATTATCAGAGTTCTTATTTTACCTTGTGGAAACCGGAATATGAAGAACTGGTACGTATAGCCGGTGGTGTTACGTATAGTGCAGATTTTCCACGCTGGGCAAAAGTTGCGGCCATGACGTTTACGATGATCTATGAGCAGCCAGTGGTATATGAGTTTATCAATATAAAGGTACCCACCGTGCTGTTTATTGGTAAAGAAGATAGAACTATAGTAGGCAAAGGGCTGCTTAGTCCGGATCAACAGGCTTTATACGGACAATACAGGTTTTTGGGCAAACAAACTGCAGCTAAAATTCCGGGTGCCAAAATTATTGAATTTGACGGTTGCGGCCATATCCCACATATAGAAATCCCTACTGAGTTTACTGTAGCCCTGCTGGGCAGTTTATAGCTATCTCTTTGCAGGGTCCTGCGAAAAAGTTTCCATCAGCAGGGCATACAGTCCGGGGTGTTTGTCCCTTAACTGTTTAGGCTTTTCAAAGAAATATTCTGATACAACTGCAAAAAATTCAGCTTCATTGGTAAGGGCATAAGGATTGATATCTGACCTGCCCTTTTCTATTTGCTGCATTTCCTGATGGATCATTTTTAACCAGGGCAGGGTATATTCATGCCGCATTAAGTTTTCGGGAACTCCGTCTGTTGCACCATCTGATTTGTCCAGCAGATGCACAAACTCATGTATGGCCGTATTTTCTTTATCTTCTGGATTGGAAAATCCCCGTAACAAAGCCGATTTAGACAAAATCATCTGTCCGTTCATGTAGCCTTCTCCTACCATACCTAAAATATTTCTTTCTCCTCCCTCAAATTGAAAATCCTTATTAAAGGTATCCGGATATAGCAATACACGGCTCAGGTTTTTATATTTCCAGTCTGGAAATCCAAATACCGGTATTACGGCGCTCGAGGCTACCAACAGCCTGTCAACCTGGTCAACATTCACACCAACGCCTCCAGCCTTATATCACTTAAAAAGGTGGCGACCTTATTTTCAAAAATGAACTTTTCGGCTGGCTGTAATTGCCGGTAAAAATGGACATGTGCTAAAAGCAGACTGCGATCGGTTGCACTAAGCGCAGCAGGAGCTTTTCCGGCTTTTGAATTGCCCCTTAAAATAAAATATAAAACGATGATCAGTAAAGGGATCAGGATAAATAATATCGTATCCATGCCTAGGCCTCCAGTATCTCCAGCTGTGTGATGATCTGCTCTTCAGTTATTGGATATGCCTTATCGTTGATCAGTGATTGGTATACTGCCTCAAAGAGGCCCATATAATTGCCGTTATCAGAATCGATATAACTCACATGGGGCTTGCCCTGCTGATCCATGATGGTTAAGCGGCCTTTACTATCCGGACTTTCTATACCAAAAGCAGGGTTGCTTATTTTCATTCCTTTCAGCAGCTGTTCTTCCTGAACATCTGAACGGCCTTTTACATAAGATCCTTTAGCACCATGCAACACGAAGGCTTTCTGCGGATCTGCAACCAGTAAACTGGCAGTCAGAAATACATTAAGGTCGTTCGGATAAGTCAGATGGATCATAAAATAATCATCTACCTGGGTGTTTTTGCGGTGTTTGCCAAGAACCTTATTAAAAGACAGGGGCTTGCCAAACAGGCTAATGGCCT
This sequence comes from Pedobacter sp. AK017, assembly GCF_014200825.1. Classification (NCBI taxonomy): domain Bacteria; kingdom Pseudomonadati; phylum Bacteroidota; class Sphingobacteriia; order Sphingobacteriales; family Sphingobacteriaceae; genus Pedobacter; species Pedobacter sp. AK017. The sequence continues at coordinate 19,175 of NZ_JACHCW010000002.1, read as the reverse complement.
GATCCAGCAAATGGGGACCAAGATCATACATTAGTCCACTCGCAGGATGTGGTTCTTCCTTAAAAGTTTTTGGCCCTATGGCACTTCTGTAACGATCGTAGCGGTAATGAACCTCATTGAGCTGGCCCAGCTGTCCGCTTTCTACCACCTTTTGTATAGCTGTGCAGTCGCTGTCCCACCTCCGGTTATGGTAAACAAATATTTTCCTGCCCAGGGTTCTGGCCAGTTCAAATAGTTCTTTTGCTTCTGCTGAAGTCGCTGTAAAGGGCTTTTCTACAAGTACATGTTTTCCGGCCTGGAGACACTTGCGTGTATAATCTGCATGTGTAAAATTGGGTGTGTTTACAATAACCAGTTCTATTTCCTGATCCGCGATCAGCTCTTCAAAAGTAGCATAGCTTTTTACACCGGGATAATCTGCTGCGGCTTTTTTTTGGTTGCGTTCCAGGACTGCATGAAATTTAAAACCAGGATGCCCATCAATAAATGGTGCATGAAATACTTTACCCGACATACCAAAGGCCAGTAAGCCTGTTACAATTGCTTTTTCCATAGGGATAAAATTAGCAATAAGGATTCAATTGGCATTCATTTATTCGCATAAGCTGTACTGCTAATTGTATCTTTGTGTTATGAAACCATCAGAAACATATGCAAAATGGAAAATTTTGCAACAGAAAATAGCGGAAGAGTTTGACGCTGATGAACCTGATTTAAAGGTCGTCCTGTTTTTGATAGGCGTACAGGAGCTTGGAAAAGGACCTGGCAAATACAGCAAACGTCAGAAAGAAGAGCTGATGCACATTGCTACCTGTCGCTTATTAAGCGAAATGGGATTTTATGAGCTGGAAGGATTGGATCAGGATGGCTGGCCACATTGGAAGCTGGTTAAGCCGGTTCCTTCTTTTGCCATGATGGAGCAGGAACTGCTGCTGAAATCACTGGCCATACATTACTTTGAAGAAATCTATTGATCTATCTCATAAAATCTAAAAAACCCGAAGTACATTGTACAACGGGTTTTCGCTTTTATAGGTAGATGTAAATGTGCTGAATTATTTTCCTTGTTGCTGAGCTTCTTTTTTCAACTGATCGTTCGCAACAATCACCACTTCAACCCTACGGTTAGCAGCCCTTCCGGCTTCAGTTGAATTGTCTTCAATTGGTTCAGAAAAACCTTTCCCGATGGTGATCAAGCGGGATGACGGAACACCCTGTGATACTGCATAGGCTTTAACTGCTGCTGCTCTTCTTTCAGATAAGCCCATGTTATATGCCTCAGTACCTTTATTATCAGTATGTCCAATTACTTTAATATCTGTTCCCGGATACTGATTTAATGACCCGGCTAGAGATTTGATATTTGTTTTAGCTTGTGCTGTTAAATCAGATTTGTCAAAACCAAATAAAATACCACTGTCAAATTTAACAATGATACCTTCACCTTCGCGGATTACTTCTGCATTGGGGATGGCATTTTGTATTTCAGCAGCCTGTTTATCCATTCTTTTACCGATAAACCCACCAGCTGTACCACCAACAGCAGCACCAATAATAGCACCTACTGCAGTGTTGCCAGCTTTTTTACCAATGATTGCGCCAAGTACACCACCGGCAGCGGCACCAATACCTGCTCCTTTTTGTGTTTTTGTTAAACTATCGCAACCTTGAAATGCCATGGCACCAAGGGCTAATGCTATACTAAATGTTGCTATTTTAAATTTTGAAGTCATCATAATTACTATCATTTGTTTAGGATGAAGATAAATCAAACCTAATGCCAAGTTTTTATGTTTCCTGATTTTATTGACGATATCCTCAAATGCTGTATAAAATATCCTTACCAAAGGTGGAGACGGACGAGGGTCATGGTAGTGTGACTATAATTCTATACAATAAATTTATTCGGAGAAGTAGGCTTCCAATGCTTTTAAGGTGTTTTCATCCTTATTGAAATCTTTAATGACCAAACCTTTTTCCAAAAGGATGATCCTGTCACATACATCGGTCACATGATTCAGGTCATGACTGGAAATCAGGGTGCTGATCTGATGTTGTTGTTTGAGTGATTTGATCAAGGTTTTAAGCCTGATCTGAGTGGTTGGGTCCAGATTGGCAAAAGGTTCATCAAGAACCAGCAATTCGGGGTTTTGCATCAGCGCAGCGGCAATGCCCACCTTATTTTGGTTCCCTTTGGAAAAATCCCTGATGTACTTGCCCTTATTCAGGATTTCTCCGTTAAAAAATTCTTCATACCGCTGCAGGTACTCATGTACATGTGCGGCAGTCAGGTTGTGCAGGCTTCCAATGAACACGAAGTATTCCTCAGGTGTCAGGTAATCGATCAAAAAGCCCTCGTCCAGAAAAGAAGCGGTATAGTTTTTCCAGGCATCGCTTTGCATTACGTTTTCCCCTTTGGACAAGACTGATCCGGCAGTCGGACGGATCAGGTCCAATATCATCCTGAACAATGTGGTTTTGCCGGCACCATTGTTCCCTACCAGTCCTATTGTTTCCCCCTGTCCAATCTGCAAATGCGTAATGTTTACAACCGTTGTGCCGTCGTAAACCTTTTTTAAATCCTTTATCTCTAAAATCATAATTATGCTATGCTCTAAATCCTTCGGCTATCTTATACCTTTGCTGTTCAAATTTTCTGGTGATGAAATTAACCCAGTAACCACGCATTAAAATCATCATTAAGCCGAACGCCGAAACCAGGATTAAGCCCAGATAGGGTTTGCCCAGCAGGCCAAAAGGCAAGTAAATTAAAATGGGGGTTAAGGCATAAGGAAACATCAGCAGCCATTGATTGGCACTTATGCCCTGATAATTAAAGGTGGCGCTTTTGTTAATGTCTATCCTTTTATAATTGAAATTGGCCAGGTAAAGTACCATTACAGTTCCGAAGCCTACATTGTACAGATAGGCAGTTAAATGCAGCAATAATAATTTTGGGCTCAGAAAACCATAAAAACTGGCCAGTAATGTAATCAGGGTGCAGGCTATAGTAAAGAGTAAAAATTTAGCCTTTATAAAATCTCTAAAATTGACCTTATTACTTAGTAAGCCATCAAAATGCGCACTTTGCCAGGCAAACATAAACTGTCCGTACATGAGGATAGAAATGCCCGTCATAAATATGGCACCAAACATCATCTGTCCAAAGGCATTTGCTGCAATCACCTCCTGCTTATAAAAGAGAAACCCGTACAGCAGAAAAAGGAAACCCATAAAAAAGGATACACGGGAGCGCTTATGCCGTAAAATCAGTTTCAGTTCTAAAGCAGCAAGTTCTCCTGTCCTGCCAAAACGGTTTAAAAAAGGATAATCTGTACTTACTTTTTTCTCATTGTCACTACCCAGTTCTTCTACATATAAATTGCGGCCCAGGTAGTGGCTGTTCATCTTAAATATCAGGATGGCGGCGATGCTGAAAACCAGGGCGCTAAGGGGTTGGCCGACAATTATCCTGAATACGGCATCAGAGCCATTCATGATAGAGATCACTTTATAGTACTCAAGTACGGCGAAACCTGCAATGATTAACAATCCTGCAATGGTGTAAAATAAGTTAGTGATGGATTTCCGTTTAATATACAGCACAAAATAATTGTTAAACACCGCAATTGAAAGTATGGAAACCAGATACATGAGGGTTACAAAACCCCCATACTGAGCTGATATTTTTGTAAAGCAGAAAGGCAGGAACAAGAGGAAAGGCCATAGGTTGAAGGCCGAAAACAGGGCCTTAATGTTTAAAAAGCCGATAATTTTGTTTTTGGGAATTTTAAGGTGCAGATAGGGGATGACACTGAGTGTTGGCAGTTCCTGTAACTGAAAACGCATGACAAGATCAAAAGCAAAGTAGTATAAAATTATTCCGTTAAAGCTTTTGATGATGTCCTGGTGTGGGAATAGCTGCAGCAGAAAATGAGCCATTCCGAAACCTAAACCTACAGCTACGGCCAGAAAATAAAGGATAAAAAAGATGAGTACAATTTGTGTTGCCAGGCTGCCTTTACGGTTTCTGGAGCGCCAGAAAGCCTTCCACTGGTGATTTAAAAAGGTAGTCAGCATATCAATAATTGTATTTGTTTTTCCAGTTCTTCCGCAGTTGTTCCCTCAGCTTATCTTCTGCAGGATTTTTTCCGGGCTCATATAATTTGGTGCCACTTAGTGGTTCCGGTAAATATTCCTGGGCTTCAAAGTTCCCCTCATAGCTATGGGCGTATTTATAGTCTTTACCATAACCAATGTTTTTCATCAGTTTGGTAGGCGCATTGCGGATGTGCAGGGGTACAGGCAGGTTGCCGGTTTGTTTTACCAGGGCCTGGGCATTATTTATGGCTTCGTAAGCCGCATTGCTCTTCACAGAAGCCGCCATATAGGTTACTGCCTGTGAAAGTATGATCCGGGCTTCCGGATAACCGATCACATTAACTGCCTGGAAACAATTGTTTGCCAATAATAAAGCATTTGGATTGGCATTGCCAATGTCTTCAGATGCAAGTATCAATAGCCTGCGGGCAATAAACAGCGGGTCTTCACCGCCTTCTATCATTCTGGCCAGCCAGTAAACAGCTGCATTGGGGTCGCTTCCCCGTATAGATTTGATAAATGCAGAGATGATGTCGTAATGCTGTTCTCCGGCTTTGTCATACAGGGCCAGGTTTTGCTGTGCATGGGCCAAAACGTTTTCATTGGTCAGCAAAATCTTAGTCCCTCCAATTCCGTTAACGGCAATCTCCAGCACATTGAGCAGCTTTCTGGCATCTCCGCCTGATAAGCGGATCAAGGCCTCATGTTCCTTTATTGTGATTTTCTTTTCCTTAAGGAGTACGTCCTGCTTTATGGCTGTTTGCAGTAATCCCGACAGTTCTTCTTCGTTCAGGGCTTTTAGAATATATACCTGGCACCTGGAAAGCAAGGCCGAGATGACTTCAAAAGAAGGATTTTCTGTAGTAGCACCAATTAAAGTGACCAGGCCTCGTTCTACGGCACCCAGCAGGCTGTCCTGCTGCGACTTACTGAACCTGTGAATCTCATCAATAAAAAGAATGGGCAAACCCATCAGGCTGTCTTTGAGCAGTGCAGCCCGGTCTATCACGTCCCTGATGTCCTTAACCCCCGAATTGATGGCGCTCAGGTTAAAAAAAGGCCGGTCCAATGTTTGAGAAATGATATAGGCAAGGGTTGTTTTGCCTACACCCGGAGGTCCCCAGAATATCATTGAAGGCAATTGCCCGCTTTGTATAGCCTTTCTTAATACGGCATCCGGTCCTACTAAATGTTGTTGCCCTACATATTCGTCCAGGTTTTGTGGGCGCATACGTTCGGCTAAAGGAGGGAGGTTTTGCATAAAAGTAAAGATACTAAAAAAAGTAGCAAAGAAAATCCTTCTTTAATCTGCTTAGGCTCCGCCTTCTTTAGAACTTGCTTTAGGTTTTTTATTCCAGAATTTACGTTTTGGCTTACCCGATCCTGATTTTTGTGCTGCTGGTTTTGGCCTTGCATGGCGTTCAGTGGTTGCCTCTGGTATTGCCACAAGGTGCTCCGGCAAAGGAATCCTGTCAATCTCCTTTTCTATCAGTTTTTCAATACTGACCAGCTTACGCTTGTCCCGGCTATTTACCAGGGTTATAGCAGTTCCTTTTGTTGCAGCCCTGGCGGTACGCCCAATGCGGTGCACATAATCTTCTGCATCATGGGGCACGTCAAAATTCACGACCAGATCTATACCTTCCACATCAATCCCCCTGCTCAATACATCCGTACCAATCAGGATGGGCAATTGCTTGTTTTTAAACTTCAGTAAAATGCTTTCTCTTTCACTTTGTCCGAGGTCAGAATGAAATGCTTCCGCTTTAAGGCCCAGGGTACGGAATACCTTGCCCAGGTTTTTTACTTTTTCTTTGGTGGAGGCAAAAATAATGATGCTCTTATATTCACCTGTTTTTAACACATCAGTTAGCAAGGGTACTTTTTGTTCATCATGAACAAAATAGATCTGTTGTAATATGCCTTCTGCGGGTTTAGACAAAGCAATGTTAATTTGTTCAGGATGCTTCAGCAGTGTTGCTGCCAGTTTTCTGATCTTCGGCGGCATGGTAGCCGAAAACATTACAGTTTGCCTTACCTGAGGCAGGTAGCTTACTATGCGCATAATGTCATCGTAAAAGCCCATGTCCAGCATTCTGTCTGCCTCGTCCAGCACCAGGTGCTGCAACTGGTCCAGCTTTAATACTCCCGATGAAAGATGGGAAATCAAACGCCCGGGAGTGGCGATAATGAGGTCTACACCTTCCCGCATCGACCTTTTTTGCTGTTCATAGGCAATGCCGTCGCCACCACCATAAACCGTTAACGAGCTGATGTTGGTAAAATAAGACAGGGCTTCTACCTGCAGGTCTATCTGTTGGGCAAGCTCCCTTGTCGGGGCCAGTATCAGGGTATTGTTATGCCGGTTTTCCGTTTCCACAATCATATTCATGATCGGCAAAAGGTAGGCACCCGTTTTTCCGGTTCCTGTTTGTGCACAGGCAATTAAATCTTTCTTATTTAAAATAAGCGGAATAGCCTGCTGCTGGATTGGGGTTGCGTTGCGAAACCCCATGGCTAATAACCCTTCCAGTAATTCGGGGTTAAAATTAAAATCTTTGAAATCCAATATACTTCTATGTTGTTAGTATTTACCGTATAAAAGTAATCTTTTTTATTCTATTTATTCTTATCCGCGTAACCAAACACTTTCTGAAGCAAGGAAGATGACCTTGCACCCAGATTATCCCTTATTTTAAGCTCTTCCTGGGCCACCTGTATAAACATACCATCAATTGCTTTTTGGGCAACATATTCCGAAAGGTCTGTATTCACCGGCTTCATCAGGGGTATTTTATTGTATTGGCCGGCGGCCTGGCCCCAATATTTGGTAGCCCCTACATTGGCCAGACTGGTGGTGATCACCGGTTTAAACTTCTCCATCAGCTGAGCCGTGGTTACCCTTTTAAAATAATTGGTTGCGGCATCTTTACTGCCCAGCAATATATTGGTGGCATCGGTAATGGTCATTTGTTTAATGGCCGAAATAAAGATGGGTTTAGCTTCTTTGGCGGCGCTTTCGGCTGCACGGTTTAAGCTTACGATCACATTGTCGGCCAGTTTACCCATGCCTATGCTGCGCAGCGTTTTTTCAACTTTCTGGGCTTCCGGCGGAAAGAGGATCTTTACCGCCATATTGCCCAGAAAGCCGTCTTTTGCCGAAAGGAGGTCGGCCCCCCTTGAGGTACCTATTTCCAGTGCTTCTTTAATGCCCATCCCAATTTCCAGTGCGCTGGGTGTGCCCGTTGCAGCGGTTGTACCACTGCCTTTTCCAGTTACCTGTTTTAAAATATTGCCTATTTTAATCTGGCTTTGTGCTTGCAGGACAGGAAATGTTAACCCTGCCGCTAAAGCCAGGTAAAGAAACTTCTTTTTCATCAGTGTTATTTTTTGGCTGAAGATAGCAATTCTTCTGCCATTAATTTTGCCGACTTAGCCAGTTTTATAAATTCTGAGCGATAACCTTCTTTGTCTTTTCCCTTCGCATTTTCTGCAATGCCGATCAACTGGTCATAAGAAGCTTCCTGTTTAAATTCCGATTGCCTGAGCAGCATCCCGAATTCTGCAACGGCTGCCGCAAACCTGAAATTGTTACTGGTATGGCTAAAAGGGGCCGACTGATCAATCACTGCTTTCGAGATCAGTTTACTTGTATGGCCATCCGGGGTTTTATAACGCAGTTTTACCGTTAGCATTTCAGCACTCCCATTGCCCCTAACCGGGGTTTTATTGAACTGATATTTTAGTTTATCTACAGAATCCAGGAAACTGCTTTTGATACCAGCAGGTATGATTTCATACAAGGCCGTTACGGTATGGCCCGAGCCCATTTCACCGGCATCCTTTTTATCGTCATTAAAATCCCTGTCCTGCAGCAACCTGTTTTCGTAACCTATTAAACGGTAGGCCTGTACTTTGTCCGGATTAAATTCCAGCTGGAGTTTCACATCTTTGGCAATGGTAAATAAGGTGCCCCCAAATTCGTTGATCAGTACTTTTCTGGCTTCACTGATGTTGTCAATATAAGCGTAATTGCCATCGCCCTTATCGGCCAGTGTTTCCATTTTGCTGTCTTTCATATTTCCCATGCCATAGCCCAGCACAGTTAAGAACACACCTGATTTGCGTTTTTCTTCAATCAGGCTTTCCATATCCTTATCACTGGATGCGCCCACATTAAAATCGCCATCTGTAGCCAGGATAATCCTGTTGTTGCCGCCTTTAATAAAACTATCTGTAGCTACCTGGTAGGCCAGCTGAATACCTGCGCCACCGGCAGTTGAGCCTCCGGCACTTAATTTATTTAACGCTTCTTTAATTTTTGTTTTTTCATTACCGGGTGTAGAAGGCAGTACCAGCCCCGAATTTCCGGCATACACCACAATGGCCACTTTATCTTCAGGACGCAGCTGCGTTGTCAGCAGCTTAAATGAAGCGACCAGCAGCGGAAGCTTATTGGGCTGGTTCATTGATCCGGATACATCTATCAGAAAAACCAGATTGGATGCAGGCAGGTTATCTGTCGATATTTTCTTTCCCTGCAAGCCAATCTGTACCAGTTTGTGGTTTGCATTCCAGGGCGCATCTGCAATTTCTGTTACAATATTTACGGGGTCATTTCCTTTGGGCTGCGGATATTCATAGTCGAAATAATTGATCATTTCTTCAATCCTTACCGCATCTTTAGGTGGCATACCCCCATTGTTGATGAAACGGCGTACATTGCTGTAGGAAGCCGCATCCACATCAACAGCAAAAGTAGAAAGTGGGTTTTTGATAGGGTTCCTGAATCCGTTCTCGCTAATGCCGGCATAACTTTCTGTATTTTGTTCAGGCCCCACCCATATTCCTGAAGCCATGCCGCGTATCATCATATTTGCAGGGACAGCGCCAACCATTTCACTTTTTTTCATCGTGCCATAGCCCACTGCTACTACTTCATTCAAACTTTGACCGCTTTGTTCCATTACTACATTCAGGCTGGAAAACTTCCCGATTTTTACCGTAAGTGTTTTATAACCGATATAAGAGAAGCTTAAGCTTTCTGCATCCTCTGCTACAGAAATGGAATACCGCCCATCTTTGTCGGTCCGGGTATAGGTTTTACCTGCGGGCAAACTTACCATTACACCCGGCAGCCCTTTGCCATCGGCTTTATCAGTTACCATTCCGGTAATGGTCTTTACTGCGGCAAAGCTTTCCTGGAAACCCATTACCATCAGCATCAATAGAGGTAGCAATAACTTTTTCATAATCGTTTGTTTTTGGACATGATGTCAGCTTTGCAGAATTTCCATACCTTGTCGAAAAATATTTTTATACTTGGACAGCTTTTGCTGGTTTAATTGTATAGTTTAATGAAATCAATGTTTTAATAAGCCTTGAAGTTTATAAAGAATAACGCCCGGATACAGGAGCAGGACGACGCTGCTTTAATTGCACGCTATAAAAGCGGAAGCGATCTGGAGGCTTTGGGCGCGCTTTATAACAAGTATATGCACCTGGTATTCGGGGTTTGCTTAAATTATCTGAAAGACGAGGAGCAAAGCAAGGATGCTGTGATGCAGATCTTTGAGGAACTGGTGGTAAAGCTGAAAATACATGAGGTGCAGAACTTTAAAAGCTGGCTGCATGTGCTTACCCGGAACCATTGTTTAATGGCTTTAAGGAAACAATCAAAACATACTACCGTTTCAATTGAGGATACTTTTGTGGAAAACACAGATTTTGTGCATCTTGATATGGATGATACAAAAGAGAGGAAGCTTACCGTTATGGAAAAGTGTATGGAAACACTTCCGGAAGAGCAGCGTTTAAGTGTAGACCTGTTTTATCTGCAGGAAAAATGCTATAAGGAAGTGGCCGACATTACTGGTTATGATATGCTTAAAGTAAAAAGTTATATCCAGAATGGGAAAAGAAATCTTAAAATTTGTATAGAAAAGAAGAGCAGTGAATAAGGATTGGTTAGATATAGGGATTTTAGAGGATTACCTTGATGGTAAACTGGATGCTAAAACCATGAACAGGGTGGAGCGTGAAGCGCTTGATGACCCTTTTGTGGCCGAGGCCCTTGCCGGTTTAAGCGAATCGCCCAGGCGCTCCCTGCAATCCATTTCCCTGCTCCAGAAACAATTGCACGAAAGGATTGCCCAGCAGCAGACAGTAAAAAAGACATCAGTGGTTACCTGGCAGCGTTTAAGCATAGCGGCTGCAGCTGCGGTAATGTTTATTGCGGTCAGTATCATGTTCTGGATGAGGGAAGACAACCATCAGAAAGAACTTGCCGGACGCGCTAAAAAAGTGGAGGTGAACATTGCGCCTCTGGACAGTATTAGGGCCACGGCTCCTGCTGTTGCAGCAGCAACACCCGCACCGGCAGCAGTATCGGCTGATAAAATTGAGGAAAAAGAACTGGACAGGGCTATAAAAGCAGCTAAAACGAACAGCTATGCCGTAAGGGCAAAAGCCGAAAAAACGATAGCGCCGGAAGTAACCCCGGCTGCTGCCCCCCATCAGTTAAATGATGTGGTTATCGTTGGCTATGGCACGCAGAAAAAAAGCGATTTGGTTGGTGCAATTTCCAGGGTTTCCCTTGCCCCTGCCAATGTATGGCGTGGAAAGGTGGTTGCACAGGACGATGGTAAGCCACTGCCTGGTGTTTCAGTAAAGCTGGAAGGGACCAACCTTGCAGCAGTAACAGATGTGAACGGAGAATTTAAGATCAGTGCAGATACCTCGGTAAAAGCAGGCATGATCCGTGCAGATTATATAGGTTTTAAGCGGACAGAAGCCTTAGCCACATTGAACCAGCCGCTCAATCTGGCCCTGGTACCGGACAATTCTACGCTGAATGAAACGGTAGTTGTAGGCTATGGCACCAGGAAGAAAAAAGAAGCCATTACCGATACTGCCAGCATCAGCAAAGCCCTTGCAGGTCGGGTTGCAGGTGTCAATGCCTCTAAGGAAATCCGGATCAGAGGGATAAACAGCCTGCCCAAAACAGTGACTATGGTTTCCAACCCTGTTGATGGCTGGGATAAACTGTTTGCCTATATTAAAGCAAACAACAGTTTTGCCCATGCAGAAAAGACCGGACAGCGTGTTGAACTGAGTTTCAGGATTGCTAAAGACGGGAGCCCTACGGACGTGAAGATCGTTAAAGGGGCAGATTCAAAATATGAAGAAGAAGCCATCCGGCTGATCATCAATGGCCCTAAATGGGAAAGGCCAAAGAAATCGAGAAGCAGGATGACTTTCCAGATAGATTTCTAAAAGAAGAGGTGGATGATGCTGAAAACGATAGCCGCCAATGTAGCAGATACAGGGATAGTCAGGATCCATGCCCATAATAAACTTACCGGTACGCCCCATCTTACTGCAGATACCCTTTTTAACAGACCAACACCTACAATAGAGCCGGTTATAGTATGTGTAGTAGATACCGGGATACCAAAATGTTCGGTAATCCCTAAGGTTACTGCACCTGCAGATTCAGCCGCCACACCTTCAAAAGCATTTACCTTGGTAATTTTTGAACCCATGGTTTTCACAATTTTCCAGCCGCCGCTCATGGTGCCCAGTGCAATTGCTGCATAACAGGAAATCGGGATCCATTCTGGCATAGGATCGCCTGTATTCAATACATTAGAGGCAACCATAGATACGTAAATGATCCCCATTACTTTCTGGGCATCATTACCACCATGGGTAAAGCTCAGTGCTGCCGAAGAGATCAGCTGTAAACGTTTAAACCATTTCTCGGCTACAGAAGGCCGGGCATTTTTTGAAATGTGTAAAATAATGATCGAAATGATCACCGAGATGACCATACCGATAACCGGTGCCAGTACAATAAAGGCGACTACCTTTAAGATCGGTGCTAGGTTAATGGCCGACATGATGCCTGCGCCCATTGATGCCGCCTTAGCCATACCTGCTCCTGCAAAACCGCCGATAAGTGTATGTGAAGAACTGGAAGGGATACCAAACCACCAGGTAAAAAGGTTCCAGGTAATGGCCGCCAGAAGTCCGGCCAGTATAACCTCCAGGGTAATAAAGTTCTCTACAACAGTTTTGGCAATGGTATTGGCAACTTTATGGTCCGTAAAATAAAAATATGCAGCAAAGTTGAATACTGCCGCCCATAGTACGGCCTGAAAAGGCGACAATACTTTTGTAGATACAATGGTTGCAATAGAGTTTGCCGCGTCGTGAAAGCCGTTTATATAATCGAAGGCAATGGCCAGAACGATTACAACAACCAATAAGGTAGTTACCATTTTTTTGTATGTTTAAGCGTTCTTTACCAAAATAGATTCCAGCACATTTGCTGCATCTTCACATTTATCTGTAGCCAGTTCTAAAGTCTGCAATACCTCTTTTTGTTTGATCAGCTCAATGGCATTGGTCTCAAACTCAAACAAGCGGGCAATGGCAAGGTTACATACATAATCAGCCTGGTTTTCTCCGCTGTTGATGCGTACGCAGGCATCAGCAATTACACGGATGTTTTTAAAGCTCCTTAGTTCTTTAATGGCTTTTTCAAGGTCAGTGCACATTTCTACCAGCAATTCTGCCAGTTTGATCATGGCATCACCAATGTTGGTTACATTGTACAATTCTATATTGCTGGCCGATGCGTGGATATAATCTGCAATATCATCTACTGCGCTGGCCAGGGCATGGATATCCTCCCTGTCAAAAGGTGTAATGAAATTTTTACTCAATTCAAGGAAAATGGAGTGGGTAATGTCGTCGCCAACATGCTCCAAACGTTCCACTTCTTTAATGTGTTCTTTCCTTTTCTCCATATCAGTTGCACTAAGCGCAAGCAATAATGCCTGGGAAATCTTTAATACATTGCTTCCTGCCTGTTCAAATAAAGGCTGAAATTTCTTGTCTTTCGGGGTAAAGAACTTAAAAATGCTATTCATATTAATATTAAAATATGATGCAAAAGTATAAGAGTAATGTTAAGTTAGTGTTAAGTGTTAAGTTTATTTTAATTTAGCACCTTGTTGTTAACTAATCTTTTCCAGGGTAAAGGCAAAGGTAGTCCCTATCTGCAGGGTACTCCGTACAGATATAATTTGCTCATGGGCCTCAAGAATATGTTTTACAATGGCCAGGCCCAGTCCGGTACCACCTTCCTCCCTTGACCTGTGCGAATCGATCCTGTAAAAACGCTCAAAAAGTCGCGACAGGTGTTTTTCATCTATACCGATACCATCATCAGTTACTTCTATCAGGTACTGATCGTGCAGTTCAAAGATCTTAATGGCAGTTGAGCCATATTCCTTTCCGTATTTTAATGAATTGTGGATCAGGTTGATCAGTACCTGTCTGATTTTTTCACGGTCTGCCCTTACAAAGGCAGGGTGGGTATATTTGTCTTTAAAAGAAAGGGTAATGTTCCTTTTGCGGGCCGTATCTTCCAGCCCGTCCATTACTTCCCGGGCAAGTGGCACAAAGTCGAACTTCTCATAATTGATGGGAATTTCCCCTGTTTCCAGCTTGGAAATCGAATCCAGGTCGGTAATCAGATAACTCAGCCGCTCTACATTCTTTTCTGCCTTATCCAAAAATTTAGCAGCCATCTCAGGGTCTTCCGTCAGGCAGTCCTGCAAAGTTTCGATATAACCCTGTATTGCAAACAGTGGCGTCTTAAATTCATGCGATACATTGGATAAAAACTCACGTCTGAACTGTTCCTGTTTTTTCAGCACTTCAATCTCACGTTTTTTAGCGCCCGCCCATTCTTTTACTTCCTGTTCCACATCATTGATGGGGTCGGAACTTACATACTCGCCCAATGCATCTTTAAGGTCCTTACCCAGTTTCAGGTTATGGATCATCTTATAGATGAGCACTATTTTTGAATAGATATATTTCTCCAGCAGGTAATAAAAAACAATAAAACTGGTGATAAAAGTTACCACAAAGGAAACCAGCATAAAATACCAGCTTTGCTGGAAATAGAAATTAACCAATCCGATAGACAGGCCCACTGCAAAGGCAGCAATTAACACCAAAACACTTAACTTCATCCTATTAATTTTATGGTAAGACAGCTGTCTATGCCAGGACCAATTTACAAGATAAATTCTATATGCTGATCTTTTCTGTGAGATATTTCCAATATCTTTTTGGCACATGTTGCACATGTAGTTTCGTGTTTTTTCTGGCCGTAATATTGGTGCTTTTGAAATAGTCTTTCCAGAGAACCGCATACAATGGTTCTTTTTCAGCTTGTATTTCAGTACATGGTTTTTGCAGTCTTTTTTCTGCTTCTGGTTCCAGGTGAATTTCTTCAACCCTTTCCAGGTTATAAAACAACCCGTAATGACGCTTTAAGTCATAAATGACCCATTGCTGATCTGCATACCTGTGCTTAAAATGGCTCATAATTAAAGGCAGGACATTAAAGTCGGGGTCTATGCCGCAATAAAATATCCCATCCGCAGCATGCCGGAAACGGATAAAAGCCTCCATTCTGTGTTTTTCACGTTCTACCTTTTTCGCGGTTTGCGCTACATGAAGTACATACGCATTGCCATAATTGCCTTCAGCTCCCGGCCCACTGCTAAAAATATAACAGACAAATTCAAACAGGTAGCTGTAAGCCTCCGGCAGTTCAGCAAGAAAAGTGCAGTAAAATCTGCGCATCCATACCTTGTCCAGTTTCTTTTGCAGCCCTTTCCATACCCTGTCGGCCTTTTTACTGTCGTTATGTACAGCAAGTACTTTGCTGAAAGCATCTGGCTGATGGTAATGTTCCAGTTTAAGCAAAACTTTTCCGGGCTTTCTTTCAAACCACTCATAAACTGCACAAAGCAGGCCTTCCAGGCTCCCATCTATCAGGTATATCATGGTTTAAAACAGGATCAGTTGCTGAACATCGTACTTTAAATATTTGCTCTGGCTTTCTGCCAGGATAAATGATTTGATCTGGGTTCCCTGGTAATCTTTGAGCTGATAAGGTGTGTCTGCACAGGTGATGAAATGTTTTGCCCTGTTGTAAGCTACGCCTATTTTTTTGAGCTGGTCAATCCTTAGTTTCCCGAATTTGCGCGCCTGCACAATTTTTTTTGCAGAGCTTAGCCCTATTCCGGGGATGCGCAGGATCATTTTATAGGCGGCCACATTAATGTCTACCGGAAAATATTGCAGATTCCTTAATGCCCAGCTTAACTTTGGGTCAATGTCAATATCCAGGTGAGGGTTCGCTTCGTTGAGCAATTCATTCACATGAAATCCATAGAATCGCATCAGCCAGTCGGTTTGGTACAACCTGTTTTCACGGATCAGCGGTGGCTGGGAGCCAAGCACAGGCAGCCTGTTGTCGTTGCTGATGGGGATATAGCCGGAGTAATAAACACGTTTCAGCGAAAAATCCTTGTAAAATGCGGCTGCAGTATGCATAATGTCCTTATCCGTTTCCGGAGTCGCCCCTATGACCATTTGCGTACTCTGCCCTGCGGGAACAAATGTTGGCGTACTTTTGATGAGTTTCTTTTCGTCTTTTAACTGGATGAGCTGGCGCTGGACAACAGCAAGTGGTTTTTTTACCTCTTCATGATTTTTTTCGGGAGCCAGCAGTTTCAGTCCGCTTTCTGTTGGCATTTCCAGGTTAATGCTCATCCGGTCGGCATATAGGCCCGCTTCCCTGATCAGTTCTTCACTGGCACCAGGAATTGTTTTCAGGTGTATGTAACCATTAAAGCGTTCCTCCAGACGAAGTTTTTTTACCACCCTGAGCAAACGCTCCATAGTGAAGTCTGCATTTTTAAAGATGCCTGAACTTAAAAAAAGACCTTCTATAAAATTGCGCCTGTAAAAGTTGATGGTCAATGATACTACCTCTTCTACCGTAAATGCTGCCCGTTCAATGTCATTGCTTTTGCGCGAAACGCAAAATGCACAATCGAAAATGCAGTGATTGGTCAGCAGGATCTTCAAGAGAGAAACACAGCGCCCATCCTCTGTATAGGTATGGCAAATGCCGGAGGCATGGCTGTCTCCTAAGCCCTTATTGTCGTTTTTCCTGGTCCCACCGCTTGAAGAACATGAAACATCATATTTGGCCGCGTCGGCAAGTATGTTCAGCTTTTCCCTGATCCGTTCAGACATAATACTAAGATTTGCTAACAAATATAGTGATTATGCTAATTATATTAGTTTTTATTTAAACTTCCAAATAAAACTGATCCAGGTAGGCCAGCATAAAATCATGGCGCTGCCGGGCCATTTTTTTACCTTCCCCTGTTTTCATGAGGTCTTTTAACAGCAGCAGTTTTTCGTAAAAATGGTTGATGGTAGGGGCAGTTGTATTTTTATACTCCTCCTTGCTCATGTTTAGCTTAGGCTTAATTTCAGGGTCATATAAAACCCTGTTCTTATAGCCGCCATAGGTAAAAGCACGGGCAATGCCTATGGCGCCAATGGCGTCCAGGCGGTCGGCATCCTGTACCACATCCAGTTCTTTCGACTGGAAGGTAACCAGGCCAAGGCTGGTCTTGTAGCTCAGGTTCCTGATGATCTGTTGTACATGCTCAATAATTGCGGGTTCCAGGCCAATGCTCTTCATAAAGTCGCCAGCTATCCTTGGGCCAATTTCTTCATCACCATTGTTAAACTTTGCATCTGCAATATCATGCAGCAGGGCAGCAAGGGCAACTACCAGTGCATCTGCTTTTTCGATGGCATTGATGTGTATTGCATTTTTATATACCCGCTCAATGTGAAACCAGTCGTGCCCGGCTTCAGCATTGGCCAATGTTTTTTTAACAAATGTTATGGTCTGGTCAATCGTTGTATCCATTGGTATTTTGTATTAAGCTTTAACCGGGCGTTCCTCTTCCGGTCTGCGGCTACCGTCATACAGTTCATACTCCAGCATGCGGCAATCCAGCTTTCCATTATAAAACTCTACTTTACGGTCGGCCTTTAAGCCTATCTTTTTAGCCAGATCAGGGTTGCCGGTAAAAATATAGCCAGAATACCCCTTGCAATGCTGCTTCATAAAATCGCCCATGCGTTTATAGGTAGCTTCCAGCTTGGAATGCACGCCTAAACGTTCACCGTATTCGGGGTTAAATACGACTACGCCTTTTCCACCTTCGGGTACCGGTGTTTCGGCAAAATCGCAGACTTCAAAAGTGATCAGTGTATCTACACCAGCTGTTTTGGCATTTTTACGGCTGATGTCGACTGCATCATCCGATAAATCTGTAGCAATGATCTGCAGGTCCGTATTTTTAATTACCTGGTCCTTTAAAATTCTCCGCTCTGCAAAAAATACCTGTTCATCATAGCCTATAATGTGCATAAAGCCATAGTTCATGCGGAACAGGCCGGGCCGGCGGTTGGTCGCAATTAAAGCGGCCTCAATGGCAAGGGTTCCGGAACCGCACATTGGATTTACGAAAGGTGATTTCTGGTCCCACCTGGTACTCAGCACTACGGCTGCGGCAAGCGCTTCCAGCATGGGGGCCTTACCAGGGATTTTTCGGTAGCCATGTTTGGCTAAGGTCTCGCCCGAGGTATCCAGAAATATATCGGCCTCACTGTCTTTCCAGTACAAATGGACCACTGTTTTATTGGCATCAGAGCCCGAATTGGGGCGGATGCCTTTTTTTTCTTTAATGCGGTCAACAATCGCATCCTTCACTTTTAAGTTTGCAAAAAGCGGGGTAGTGATGGTGGGGTTATCCACATTGGAGGTTACTGAAAAATAACCCGAAAAATCAATCAGTTCTTCCCATGGCATATCCAGCAGCTCACGGTACAGCTCTTCCGGGTTATTGGCTTTAAAGCTGTTTAAGCTATACAAAATCTGGCTGGCACACCTCAGGTTTAAATTGAGCTTAATGCATTCGGTAAGGGTAATGTTCAATTCCAGGCCAGTCGGAAAATCCCTGACAATGGTATAGCCAAGGGCCTTAACCTCATCCAGAAGATAAGGCGAGAGCCTTTTGTTACAGGTAATGATAACCTTGCTTTTTGTGTGGAAAACTTGCATAATTTATTCTGCGAAGTTATCAATAAAAATATAGAGATTTGAACTTCGTAGTAGAATAAAAGAGTATTTGTTATGGAAATAAAAGGAAAAGTGCATGAAATTGGTGCATTACAGCAGGTGAGTGAAACTTTTAAAAAAAGAGACCTGATTATAGAGTATGCAGAAAACCCAACTTATCCTGAATACATCAGGTTTGAGGCTTTACAAGATAAAACCGCTTTATTTGACAGCTTAAAACAAGGCGATGATGTTGAGGTTTCATTCAATTTACGCGGACGTCCATGGACGGATAAAACCGGCAAAACTTCTTACTTTAACAGTTTGGTAGTATGGCGTATCAACGCACTTACAAACAGTGCAGCGGCAGCAACTACTCCAGCATATGCACCTCCGGCCGATCTGAACAGCGCACCAGGCGAGGAAGATGATCTTCCTTTTTAAGAGCTTTTTTAAATAAACAAATTGAACAATTTGCCGGAAATACCTTCCGGCATTTTTTTTGGCTTTATTTTTAAAAATAGTATTATTACACCTATAACAGCCTGTATCCATAATGGCATAAACAGAAAAATCATGGATAATAAACTAACAGAAAATAGCATCCTGGAACAGGAAAACAAGCTTCATAGTGCAATCAAAAATGGCAATATCACCGCGCTTGATCAGTTGCTGCATGATGACCTTTTGTTCATTCTCCCAAGCGGGGAAACAATAACCAAGGAGATGGATCTGAATACTTATCGCAATGGAGCATTAAAGGTTGACGAGCTTCTACCTGATATTGAAAAGCTAAACATTATCGATGATATGGCGGTGATCACATTGAGCATTAAATTGAGTGGAAAGTTTAATGATGTACCGTTTGAAGCTAGCTATCGTTATATCAGGGTTTGGAAAAAATTTGGTGATGGGATTAAAGTAATAGGCGGAAGTGGAATTGCTATAAGATAATATGTTGTCCATTCCTAAAAAAGCTATACACAAAAACTAGTGTATGGAAACAACAGAAAAAGAGTTTATTTTCTCAGAACGTGGCAAAGGTCAGCCTTAT